>WTKN01000030.1:0-1842 GCA_011524395.1 Moorena sp. SS36440bin_2 | reverse complement strand
TTACGGTAAGCAACACCGAGATTAGTTTGTGTCGTTGCCCACTCATCAGGAAATGCTTCAAAGGTATAAACTTTAAGAGCCTGTTGGTAACAAGCGATGGCTTCTTCTATATTCTGTGCTTTCTCTCCTTTGATTCGGTTACGGTAAACAGCACCGAGATTAATGTGTATCATTGCCCACTCATAAGGAAATGCCTCAAAGGTTGTGACTGTAAGAGCCTGTTCTAAACAAGCGATGGCTTGTTCACTATTCTGTACTTTCTCACCTTTGATTCGCTTACCGTAAGCAGCACCGAGATTAGTTTGTGTCGTTGCCCACTCATAAGGAAATGCCTCAAAGGTATAAACTCTAAGAGCTTCTTGGTAACAAGCGATGGCTTCTTCTATATTCTGTGATTTCTCTCCTTTGATGCGGTGAGAGTAAGTAGCACCGAGATTAGTGTGTATTATTGCCCAATTTTCGGGAAATGCTTCACGGGTGAAAACAGTTAGTGCGACTTCATAGCCAGTGATAGCAATTTCTATATTGCTGACTTTGTCACCCAAGGGGAATTGCTGAATTAGAGTGCTAAAGTTCAAAATATCTGCTGCTCGGTATTTTGCTACATCTGCTTCCGCTTCCGCCAGAACAATTGTTGCCCAATCCCGCCATAGTGCTGCTAATCTATCATCTAGTTTGTCTGTATTTGCTTTCAGTAATCGGTAAACTACCTGTTTATCACCCCTACTCTCTGCGGTTGCTTGTAGTACCTGGAATAGAAAGTAAATTTGGGCATAAAAGGTATTGTCAGCCATTTCCATCAACTGCTGTTCAATATTTATTGAATTATAGCCTTTCTTAAGAACTCAGAAGTCAGAAGTGGGTAGTGCTGTATAAATATCTAACACAGGAGTATCCATTAACCGCAAACGAGTACTAGTTTATCGCAAAGCAGTACTCGTTTCTGACATACCAGTACTCGTTTCTCGTTAATCAGTACTGGTTTATAACAAACGGGTACCCGTTTCTCATATATTAGTACTAATTTCTCCTTAACCAGTACTGCTGTATAACAAACGGGTAGCCGTTTCTGGTTCACTAGTACCCATTTCTCACTGACAAGTACTAGTTACTGAGAAACGAGTACTTTTTTCTCATATGGCAAGAGGCAAAAGGCAAAAGGCAAGAGGCAAAATACAAAAGCCAAGAGTCAATAGGCAATACTCAATTCTTAATTTTTAATTCTTAATTCTTAATTCTTAATTTTATAAAAGCTTTTTAAAACCCTTGACAAATAAAACTATAATCATTACAATAATAATTGTAAATGCAAGTTCAACTTTTGAAAGATGTCAGAACAATTTACTCGTAACTTCAAGAAACAACCAACTCAGCACACTCTCAAAGGTTCTCGTCAATCAGTAATTTATAGTATGCAAATGTTTTATTCACTGGGCTATGCCGAGATTGCTGAATGGACTCCTCTGGAGCCTACTGAAGTGCCCGGTGAAGTGATAACTACCATGACCAAGTATTGGTTGTTGCCATAACACCTTAAATTTCTGGGGGGGGTTCCCCCCCCGGTGGCCTTGGGTTTGGTCTGATAGTATAGGATCACATCCGAAAGTTTCGGGTATTTTTGTGACATAAATCAAAAGTTGAACTCGCTAGCCGTAGATAGTATTTCTACGGCTATTTTTTGTTTAAGCGGTCAGCTGTCAGCGGTCAGCTGTCAGCTATATCATAAGAGATGATAAAATTAGTAAATATTTTTTCATAGCTATCAGGTAAACAGGATTTTTTACCTCTTACCTACTCCCTACTCCCTACTCCCTACTCCCTACTCCCTACTCCCTACTCCCT
>WTKN01000039.1 GCA_011524395.1 Moorena sp. SS36440bin_2 | reverse complement strand
TGCTTCGATGTAAGTTTATTCCATCGAACCGCGGACGCCTTGATAGGAAGCTCAAAGAACGGTCTACCTGCTTCCGGCGGGACTGATTCGTGTTCGGCGTGAGTCATGGGTCTCGTTATTCTCCTGCGACACATGGTTCATACCGAACATGAACCAATCGCGCTGGAAGTACCAGTTGAAGCTTCCGGCGATACCAATTCGTGTTTTGCGTGAATCACGTCCCTCGCTATGCTCCCGTGGGACTTGGTTCATGCAAAACATGACCTGGTATCGCCGGAAGTCCTAGTACAAATTGGGACGTGATAGCAAAACGGGAGTAGTAGTTTATTAGTAAATCGTGACGCAGAGTCCTATTCTTCACTTTGTTTTTCAGAATCAATAAAGTCCATTTCTGTAGTCAGTAAAGGGTCCCTGGAAGGAAGAAACCTATTGATGTAGAAGCGATGGAGAGGCCACGGGAGCTTCTCGGTGAACGGAGAAATCGCTATGTTGGAACGCACTACACTGACTGTGCTGATTATTGAGTTGAAAGGGACAAGTCCATAGTATTCCCCTTCTTGAACCTGAGTTCCTTGAAGACTTTGTTCAATGTTCAAAGTTCTATCGACTTCATCTGCCGTAGCCCATCTGAGGCAGACGCAGTCAAGTGCCCTGTCGACACCACTAACGGCATCGGTGACCTCCATATACTGGACATATGCAAACTCTTGTATGTCTCCATACCCAGTAGCACTTAATTTGAACAGGAGAAGAACCTTTGCGACCCACAAAACTGTCTCCCCCTCCTCTTCACCCTTCAACACGACGAAGCTTTGCTTCTTCGGAAGATAAGGTCGAGCCCACCCTATGCCAAAAACTCTTTGTCTGACACACGTCTGCTTACCGATTTTTGTGTCGTCATGTCCTAGAACAGTGCCTCCCCACGGTGCTTCCCGGCAGTCAGATAGATGAGGAACAAATCCGCCATGGATGTAACCTGACTGAACCACGAGGAGGTCAACCATTGAAGGGAGTAGAGGGGGGTCCATCCCTGTCAATTCCTCTTTCACAAGCTGCAGAAGTTGCGGGAAAGCATCTGATGTAAACGAGTTCTGCAGGAGAGGGAGAAATGGATTTTGTGATAGGTCACAGTCTATCTCCTTCCGTTCCAGTTGCAGGAGAACATGAAAGCTAATACGCTCACCGGTATTAACCAAACCATGATTTTGCCTCTTCCCGACATTACGTGCGGGAAGTTGTATAGAAGCAAGTCTTTTCCTCTTTAAGTCGGTGTCCAAATTCCTAATTGTATCTCTTTCCCTTGTTTGTAATCTCTTGGAAGTTCCAGAGTATGACTGCTTTATAACTACATTGTAGTGTTCATAGGGGGAGGCACTGAGGACACGTACCGTTCCAAAACGCTGCAGGTCATCCACAAGATGGTCCAATAGGTGAAACTTGAGAGTGTTGAGGCCACGGTCGCAGTGAGGCCCGAACAAGGACCAAACCTGTTTCTTGAAAGTGAGCACTGTAGAGCGAAGGTCCTGTAACTCTGCATCCGACCAACCATTGGAATAGTTGTCAGACATGAGGCGATTGACCAGGTCTGTATACAGGACATGAATTTTAGTCAACGGTGCCTCTTCGGAATACCCCAACCAAGAATCAACGTAGCCAAAGAGGAAGGGGAAGAAACAGTCCAAGGTCCTGTAGTCCTTACCTTCCAGCATACCTCTTAATCCATCCTGGACGAATATTCCATTCAATTGGGAAGACCCTTCATGTTTGGAGAAGTCCACCCTCAAACCTGGTGGTACGTAGTATTTTTGAAATTCGGCGAGGACTGTGTTGCATCCTCGCAAGACTGCAGTCTTAATTGAATTGAACACTCTTGGTTTTTTTCCTCGGCCTGATTGTTTGGTGCTTAGTAGTTTTGAGGACAAGTATAGAATCAGGCAGAACTTCAGCAGTCTAGACAACCCGAGGAACAAGTTGTGAAGAGGCTCGTATGTGAGTATGGAGTACAGATCAGACGAGATGCACTTGTCTACCAAAAGCAGATTCTCCAAGAAGGACTCCCAGCTTGCCAATGAATGAGATTTCAAAGTCTCCTCAATGCTCTTCTTAAGTAAACGGACTTGATGAACTTGTCTAGTGCCTTCTAGAGACTGGACCTTCTTTGCAAGTTCGCTGACAATTCGACGGACCTCAGCTGTGTGGGACCTATGGCGGTTGACAGGGTTAGAGCACTTTTCGAAATCTGAGAGCGTCCCTAGACAGCGATGACAAGGTCTGGTTACCGCCAATCCATGCTTCACAGTTGTCAGGTTTTTCGCCTCTGGAATATCTGCGCAGTAGGAGACTAGTGCAGGGAAACATCTCCATGTACCGGAGCTCCTGGACGAAACTAGGAAACCTGTGGGAGCTACGTCTTCTAGAGACTTTAAAGCAGTTTTGAGTGCATTATGCAACACGAGCATATTCTGTTCCCTTCCGTTACTTGTTGAAGTCAACCGAACTTCGTCATCTAAAGGTTCGACGTTGCTATCTCCATCTAACGAATCCTTTGCAGTACTGTCCATATCGTTCTGTTCAGTGTTGGAGTCAGATGTAGACACAGGTAGAAATCCAATAATTGTGTACCCATTGTTGATCAACCATTCTCGGTGCTCAGGTGAAGTGTTGAGGAATACTGCATGCAATGGATAAGCCACAAATGCCGAGCTTGTCAAAGTAGTAGCTGTTTTGTCTGAAAAGAACTGGAGGAATCCAACGAAAGAACGAGGGGTTGAGGGAATGTTGTCATTCCAGACGACCGATATATCCGTAGTAGAGAAAACCCTTCGGCGTACAGAAGAATATACGTCATGGAAATGAGAAGTTTCCATTGGAGTGGACTGATATGTAGAACCATCTGATCGACGTGACTTTGGAACTGGTCTAAAAGTAAACGCATCGCGGTCTTCCAAAGCAGAAATTTGTTGCTTAAGTACATCTATAGGGTCGCGCATGTACATCGTCGTCTGTCCAACGCTCCCGTCAGGGTATGTAGTATCAACGGAAGTTTGTTGAAAACCACTGCTGTGAAACATTTTCTCACAGTTATTGGCCACCATCTTTCTGCAGTCGGATACTGATTTGATCTTGTCCCGGAAAATGTTAAGGTCAAAGTCCTTATTATGGAAAAAACGTAACAATTGGTTTACCATGCGGATGCCGGCCTTCCTAGCTACGATGTCTAAAAACGACGCGAGCTCGTCTAGAACGGCATCAGCCGGCGAACCTGGGAGTGTTTGTTCTGAATCGACCTCCGGGACACAGTTGAAATCAGAAGTCGCATTGAAATCCGGTACTGGAGGATCAGGACTGCTAGTAGCTAGGGTTGCTGATTGACAGGCCTTGTTGAAGACGGATAGTTGCTTAGCAGACCGCAACGAGGATCGTGCGGCTCTTTTATGTAACCTGCATCTTGCTTTGTGGCCTTTCAATGCATATGCGGAATCTGTTTTGAACGAACAGAATGGGCATCGTAACTCTGTTGATGACATTATTGTAAAATGGTGTTGAAGAGAACCTGTTGAAGACGTCACTGAGACTGGCTTGTTGAGGTGATGCTCGGACCGGTGGAAGGAAAGTGATTTTGATCACAACATCTGGCGGGAACTACGTTTACTCCGGATCACCCTCTGATCCGACGGGCCAACGCAAACGTAACGGTCAACGTCATGCTTACACTGCATCATTGACGTCACTGATATAGGTTTAATTAAGATTTTTTAAAAAATTAAAAAAAAATTTTTTTTGCAGATGGTCACCAGACCAACTCATTTTGTAGAATTATAATCCAATTATAATTGTGAGAATTA
>WTKN01000428.1 GCA_011524395.1 Moorena sp. SS36440bin_2 | reverse complement strand
TAAGCCAAGATTGCTCATTATTTGGTAAGCGAGAATTATCCTATTGCTTACCCATTACCAAAAATCTTGAACTGTGTGTTTAGCTTCCCAGAGCAGATGGGAAGCGATTCTGAACAGTTCTTGACCTGTGTGTAGGTGGTAGTCGTCGTAGTTAAGGGTAAACAGCTTTAATTCTTCTATCCCATCTGCTAACTGATTAAGACAGTAGTAAAGGTTAGCAGCAGCACTGGCAACGGTGGCAGGATTAGGTTGAGAATGAAACAAGCTCTGAGCTTGATGGAGATGATCGCCACACTCTTCCAGATAAGCTTCAAACTCTGCCATGAGTTCATCATCAAACGGGTCAGCGGAGAGTTCATCGAGTTGAGCCTCTAGAGGCTCAAGGATATGACTAATCCGGTGGTTTACAGGTTGATAAATTTGCTGTAACCAGTACCCTAGCTGGGCATCAGTCTTTTTTACCTTTTGCCGATGATGCTGGTAATGTCTTTGGGCATGAGCTGTTCGCTGTTGTCGATTCTGATGCTCTAATGAATCCTGAAAGTAATTCCTCTTTTGGTCATAGGAACGCCGCAGCTCAGGGTTACTGAGTACCTCATAGGCAGCATTAACTTGGATAATTTTTTCGGTATCAGCGGTGGGGCTGTTGCTATCTGGATGAAAGCGCTTGGCTAGCCGTCGGTAGGCTTGTTTGATTTCTAGGGTCGTAGCTTGGGGATGAACATCCAGAGTCTGGTAGTGATTCGAGTCTGACATGGGCGACACTAAACCTACTTAAACCGGCAGCGATAGTATAATAATTGAGTTACCAAGCAAGCTCAATCCAATATTTCCATAGATTTCCAGAGGTTTTAGGATAACTAGTGAATCGAAGCGCCTTGCCCCATAACACTAATCCGTGGTGGCGGTCGGCTCTTGGAACAGGGGGGTGCTTAGGTACCGTTCCCCAAAACTCGGTTGAATCATGACAATCAGAGAACCCTCATTTTCTGGACGTTTGGCCACTTGAATCGCCGCTGATAGTATGGCTCCAGTGGAAATGCCGGAAAGAATTCCTTCTTCACGGGCTAAACGACGACCGTATGCGATCGCATCATCATCCGTAACTTTAATCACCTCGTCAAGAAATTCAACCTTGAGTACTTCTGGAATAAAACCCGCACCGATACCCTGAATTTTGTGAGGTCCTGGAGACCCTCCAGAAAGTACAGAACTACTAGCTGGTTCAACTGCGATCGCTTTAAAACTGGGCTTGCGTTTTTTGATCGCTTCAGCAACACCAGTAATTGTACCACCCGTACCAACTCCAGCCACCAGGAAATCCACCTGTCCTTCCGTATCGTCCCAAATTTCTTCAGCGGTGGTACAGTGGTGAATTTTTGGGTTAGCTGGATTACGAAACTGTTGCAGCATATAGGCATTGGATGTGGTTTCTACAATTTCCTGAGCTCGCCTAATACAGCCACCCATGCCTTCACTACCTGGTGTCAGTTCCAACTGAGCACCATAAGCTCGCAACATAGCCCGTCGCTCAATGCTCATTGTCTCTGGCATGGTTAGGATCAGTTGGTAACCCTTGGCTGCCGCTGCCATTGCTAGAGCAATACCTGTGTTTCCCGACGTCGGTTCCACCAAAATAGTTTTGCCGGGGGTAATCCACTCATTCTGCTCCGCTGTGTTGATCATGCTAACACCAATCCGGTCTTTAACAGACGAAGATGGATTCATGCCCTCTAGCTTGGCTACAATTCTAGCCACACAGCCTTCTGCTTGAGGAATACGGTTCAATTGTACTAGAGGTGTCCGACCAACCAATTCTGTAATATTTGGAGCAATTCGCATAACTGTTGGTAATAATGAAGTGATTAGTTGCTATCCATCATCCTAGTATTTTTTGACACTCCCACCCCTTCAAACAAAAATCCCCGCCTAGGGGCAGGGAAACCTAACTAATTCTCAATAGTCCTTGGGTAATTAGCCAAGGTCTCTAGAAGGTGAATGTGGTTCTGATAGTACCAATCACAGCATCATCATTATCATCACTCTGCTCTGGATTAATCACCCAGATCACACCAGGAGTGATAGAGATATTATCGGATAGCTGATACTTGTAGAAGCCTTCGATGTGAATTGGGGTCTCAATCTCATTCAAATCCGAATAGGGAACTGCACCACCAAAGAAACCTAACACACTACCTTCTTTTCCAAAATCAGGGAAGGCTAAACCACCGCCATAACTCCAGATTTCTCCACCACCTTCACCAATGACAATCACATCGGTGTAGTTGAAAAATCCACTAAAGGAAATCTTGTCGGTGAGGCGAAACGCTAATTCTGCTCCGTAGGAGTTGGTTACCTTGTCAGCTGAATCATTTAGACGACTAGCAAGAAGTGCTTCTTGATTCAAGTTGGCAGCACGGGTACCTACGATACCATCTGTTCCTGCGCCTTTGCTGAATATGGCACTATCCTCTTTATGGAAACCATGGACGTAAGTAAAGCCCACACCAATCCGGTCGTTGACGTTGAAGTTCAACTGACCCAAGGCAGAATAGTCACCATTGAACAGACCTGCCCCTTCATCAGGATCTGACGCATTGCCAGCTAGGTAACCCAGTGTGATAGTACTTGGTCCAATCACGCTCTCTAGTAAACCAAGTTGGAAGCTAACCCCTAAACCAGCACCACCACCAATCCGATAGATGGGGTTTTGTTGAGAAAACGTGGATAGAGAGCCACTACCACCATCGAAGTCTTGGAAATAGGGATTGAGTGTAGGAACGTAATCATCATGCCGACCACCAAAGGCAGCAATGTAAGTTGATACTTGACCAAACGGACCAATAGGAATGTCACCGTAATAGGCTAACCAGTCAACCCCTATATCGTTGCCGTCACCAGTACCATCAATTTCAGTGTTAAAGGTCTGTACGAGTTCTGGGGCAAAGTTACCCCCCGCTGTGAAGGCATTCAGGTTACCAGCACTCAGACGAGTTACCAAACTGTCTTCACCAGTGAAGCTGGTGTCGAGAACTAAACGAACCCGGTCACCAAAGACAACTTGGTTATTGTCATCTTCCCCAAAATCACCAAAGTTATTGGTCAGGGCGAATATCACTTCCCCTTCCAGTTTCGTAGTAGTGGAGAATTGGTGATCCTCTAGGAATGCGACTCGACCTTCGAGGTTATCGACCCGTGCTCCGAGGGTAGCCAGTTCTGCCTCAAATTCTTGAATCAGCCGTTGCAGCGTTTCTAAGTCTTCACGGGTAATAAAGTCAGCAGTACTAGCAGCAATTAAACGCTCAATTTGGTTCAAACAAGCATTCAAGCCAGCCGCAAATTCATAACGGGTGGTAGCACGGTTGCCACGGAATGTCCGGTTTGGGTAACCAGCGATACAACCGTAGCGCTCTACCAGACTACGCAGAGCTTCATAAGCCCAGTCTCCAGGGGAAACATCCCGCAGTTGGGAAACGCTAGTTACCTGATCTTGGCTGTTACTACCTTCTTTACCGTAGCGTTGAATTTGATTTAACAGCTGGCTGTTATCTGATGCTGAGGGTACGGCTTGGGCTATTTTTGTTTCCGCCTCCGGTACGTCTACCTTAGGAACTAGGGTTGATGTTCCCTCACCCAAGGTAGAGCCCATCTTCGTGGAAAAAACTGCCGTATCCTTTACTTCTGGGGCAGTGGGGGCCGCCGCTATCGCAAGTGTCTTTACTGGGACAGCTTGACGTGGGGCAGCTTCTGTGGTAATTTTACTCTCAGCCGTTAACGAGTTGGCATTGTTGGCTGCCTGTACCTGATTGGTACCAAAGGCGAGAGCAGCACCCACTACAGCAGGACTTATCAGTAGGGACTTCAACAGTAGTTTAGACATCTTCTCTTAATCCTCACACCTTTACAATTATTGTATTGAACTTTCCCCCGGATCAATCACGGAGGATTGTGACATACTCCCGACGCTGCTAAACACGCGACAGCGCGGGCTTCTTACCAGTAGCAGCTACTGCTATCGGGCTTTGCCCGACGCGGGGCGCGTATCGGCTTTCGCCGACGCTGCGCGAACGGTTACAAGGCCGTAGGCCACGCTACGCGAACGGTAAGCTTTACTAACGACACGGGATGCCCCTCCGCACCGGAACAATACAAAAAAGTTCTATTTACTTTGTACTGCTGGAATTTTACCCATCCACAGATAACTCAAACTATCAAGTTTTTTCTGAATGGAACCCAATATTCGGTGGTTGTCAAGGTTCAGGCGCGTAGGTGGCGGTTAGATCTTAATTTGTTTTTCCCTACTATCCCTAGTACATCGCATCATGAAGCTCTGTTCCGACCCTTGCCCCGCGCTCCATCCCTACACTTACGCTATACGGTAAAGTACAGGATTTATCGCGGTTTCGATAAGAATCAGCGCCCGCAGCGATGAAACCTATTAACCTATTACAGGAACAATTTATTAGAGGAACAATTCTTATACTATAGCCTTTATGGACAAAGTGCTACACCAACTTTTTCGCCAATGCCTGTGAATTACTTCTGCGCTAGGTGCGGGTCTATTGCTAAAGCAATTGTCACTTACCCAAGAGTTATTGAAAGGATATTAACTTAGCTCTGAAATAACTTGCGCTAGGTCAAAATCTTTTGAGGTTAAGCCACCACTATCATGAGTGGTTAGAGTAATTGTTACCTGATTGTAAGAAATCTCTAGGTCAGGATGGTGTTCTGCCACTTCAGATGGTTCAACAAGTTTATTCACAAAAGCGATCGCTTCTACAAAACCCTTGAATGTCTTTTTACTACGCAGGGTTTTCCCTTCCACACTCCAGTCTTTTAGCTGACTCGCCTTGGCTTGAATTTCTGCATCGCTGAGTAGTTGATCCATGATTTTTAGATGCACTGCTTAAACAATCCCATACAAAAAACTATCCGCTCTCACGGCTAGTGTTTTGGCTAATCCATAACACGTGGTGTGAGAGCGGTCTAGCGGGTCTTCTGATTGAAACCAGGCTGCCGAGAGGAACTCTTAGGTAGCCCTGCCGAAGCAGTCATATAGATTCTCCGTAGAAAATCTAGCTAACTCCTAGAGAACAGCCCCGGCGCACAGCCGGCTAACTCCAACCAGATGACCCATTATTTTACTACTATCTTCCATGGGCATCACCTCCTTTAATCCCTAAGCGGTTTTTTGTACCTTTCCAGGATTATTACCTTTCCTCAGAATAACAGACTATCGATCAAATGGCAACCGATACTTTTTAGCTACCAAAGTCTACCAATATAGACCAAGGAGCGCCAATGAAAGATGCTTTCACATCCAGGGGGTCTCTCCGAGCTTCTCTGACGGAATATCCCGCGAGCGCCATAAAAATGTCAAAAAAGTTGGTTCCACCGGGATAGAGAGCGCAACTATTAAACCCTTGGTTTTCGGCTTTAATTTAAGTTACATAGTAATCCCTATCGGTTTTACCATAACTTAATTCTAACAAATAATAATAGTTTTTGGTAGACTCTGCGACATTTGCTCTAGGTTTTTACTAACCTCTGCAAACTAACCTAATGATCAATTCGCCTGTCTATTGCTCACAGCGTTCCAGTTGTCTGTTTCTATAACTGCTCAAAGCCCCACCTTCTGGCGGGGCTTTGATAAAATCCAAGCGATAACCTTAATTCGGGATAAGCCTTGGAGTCTTACAGAGCGTTACCACGAGGCAGTACTTCCTCAGGGAACTCAAAGTTTTGGTGAGGTTGGTCTGCTGGAGCCATCCAAGCCCGCAAACCCTCGTTCAGCAAAATGTTCTTAGTGTAGAAGGTTTCAAACTCTGGGTCTTCTGCTGCCCGGATTTCCTGGGAAACGAAGTCATAGGCTCGCAGGTTCAATGCTAAACCTACAATTCCTACTGCACTCATCCACAAGCCTGTTACTGGCACAAACAACATGAAGAAGTGTAACCAGCGCTTGTTAGAGAAAGCAATACCGAAGATTTGAGACCAGAAGCGGTTAGCAGTGACCATAGAGTAGGTCTCTTCCGCTTGAGTCGGGTTGAACGCCCGGAAGGTGTTAGCTTTATCTCCATCCTGGAACAGGGTATTTTCCACCGTTGCCCCATGAATGGCACACAGCAGAGCACCACCGAGTACCCCAGCCACACCCATCATGTGGAAGGGATTCAGTGTCCAGTTGTGGAAGCCTTGCAGGAACAGAATAAAACGGAAGATACCCGCTACTCCGAAGCTAGGACCAAAGAACCAGCCCGACTGTCCCAAGGGGTACATCAGGAACACGCTGACAAATACTGCAATCGGCGCACTGAATGCGATCGCGTTGTAGGGTCTGATGCCTACTAGACGAGCAATTTCAAATTGCCGCAGCATGAACCCAATTAGACCAAATGCTCCGTGGAATGCCACAAAGCTCCACAACCCTCCTAGTTGGAACCAGCGGGTCAAGTCTCCTTGGGCTTCTGGGCCCCACAACAGCAGCAGGGAATGTCCCAGACTGTTAGGAGGAGAGGATACTGCTACGGTCAGGAAGTTACAGCCTTCTAGGTAAGAAGAGGCTAAGCCGTGGCTGTACCAAGAGGTAACAAAGGTGGTACCAGTTAGCCAGCCCCCCAACGCCATGTAGGCACAGGGGAACAACAGAATGCCGGACCAGCCGACGAATACAAAGCGATCGCGCTTGAGCCAGTCATCAAGGATGTCAAACCATCCTCTGGTGCTGGGGGCGCGTCCTACTGCTACTGTCATAGCAAGGATCTCCAAATATTTATAAGTACGGTAAGGCGACTTACTTTCTTTATTAAAGGTAGTCTAAGTAAAGAAAAGTAAACTTCGTCTAATATAACTATCATAATATGTCATAATTCTTAATTTTGCTACCCCCTAAAAAAAAATTAGGTAATAACTGCAACCAAGATACTGCTCAAGATACTGCTATACACGGTGCTTTGGGCTGGGGTCTAAGATAAGAAAAAGAAGTACATTAATAGAACGCGCTACGGCTTGATACTCCATGTTCACCATTGACTTGATTCTAAGAAATACACCCATGCCACTATCTGTGCAACGTAAGTCAGAAGAAGAGGCGCAAGCGACCTACCAGGAAATTTTGACAGCCATGCGCTCTGGGCATCCTCAGTTGCTAGAACTCAGCTGCGATCACCAGGCAGAGAAGAAAATTGGCGTTCTAAGCGATCAGATTAGTGCAGCAATGATTTCTCAAAAATCTGGAGCCACAGGCTCAGGACGTACTCCCGGCTTCTTTGCCATAGCTGAATAAATGCATGGAGCAAGAGATCTGATGACTCAACCAGCAATTCAAGTAACAGAGGTTGGCTTCAACTGGCCTAAAGGGGGGACAGTGTTGCAATCTTGCTCCCTGGAAGTCCCTAAGGGGGAATTTTGGATGCTCTTGGGAACCAATGGCAGTGGTAAATCAACTTTACTTAGATTACTGGCTGGTTTATTGTCCCCCCAATCCGGTGAAATTTACCTAGGCGGTTCAGCAGGTTTTGTTTTCCAGAATCCTGATCATCAGCTAGTGATGCCTAGCGTAGGTGCTGATGTAGCCTTTGGACTGGTAGCAGAAAAGCTCGACCTAGCTCAAGTTCAAGCCCGGGTAAAAGAAGCACTAGCTGCAGTCAATTTACTAGAGCTAGAGCGACGACCGATCTATGCCCTCAGTGGTGGTCAGAAGCAGCGAATTGCGATCGCTGGTGCGATCGCAAGACAGTGCGAGATTTTATTGTTAGATGAACCCACTGCCCTACTCGATCCCGATACCCAGATGGATTTAGTGTCACAAGTACGAAATTTAGTCAAAAGTCGAGGATTGACAGCTATTTGGGTTACCCACCGTTTGGATGAGCTGGATTATTGTGATGGAGCATTTTTGTTAGACCAGGGTCGAGTCATTGACCAAGGTGAACCGGAACGTCTGAAACAAAGACTGGTAGGTCATAATCACTGATTCTCGGAAAGTTTCCCGAAAGTCCTAGGATTAGTAATCTGCTAAATGTTAACTAGTAAATGTTATTTATAATACACAATCATGTGATTATAAAATCATATATGTTAATAATTAAATGTTGAGTGTCATTTTTGCTCAATCCTTTTGCCTTTTTCTCAAGTGCAATTTATACTAATATAAAGAAATGTTAAATTTATTGTGGCCAATATGAGCAGTCCATAGGGACTGTAAGTAGTATAGTCCCATGGAAAATGTCTTGTTCTTCACCGCTGGCTATTTTACTAGTTGATGGCTATAACGTCATTGGCTCTTGGTCTTTCCTGAAAAATACCCGTGATCGTGATGGTCTCCTGAGTTCTCGCCAAGAGTTAATTGAGACCCTAGCCAATTACAGTGCCTTTGTCGGTTATGACACTGAGATTGTCTTTGATGCTCACTCACTCAATACCCCTAACAGTCGTGAGGTGATAACTAATCACTTATCGGTTTACTACACCGATTTCGGGGAGACAGCAGACACTTACATCGAAAAATTTTGTGCCTCATATAGAAACAAGCTTGTTAAACCCACTAAACGTCTGATCGTCGCTACGTCAGATCGGGCAGAGCAATTGACGGTTGTGGGTTATGGTGCTCAATGCGTGTCTTCCCAGCAATTGCTCAGCGATGTTGAATTCACAGCTCGTCGAACCCGCCGCAAATACCGACCACAGAAATCCTCTAGTGGTCGTTTTTTAGTTAATTCCTTGGATGCCAAGGCTCAGCAGCGCCTAGAGCAGTTGCGCAATAGTATCAAGTAAGGGGACTGGAAAAAATTTTCTAGATCAAACACTTGACACAAACCAAAATATCTACTACACTTATAAAAGTGAAATCAATAAGCCCCCATCGTCTAGAGGCCTAGGACACCTCCCTTTCACGGAGGCGACAGGGATTCGAATTCCCTTGGGGGTATATAGCAAAGCAAAACAAACACAGCAAAAAATGCAACAGGTGGAGGTAGGCGATTTTAGATAAGAGTGCCTACCTTTGAGCTAATCTATCCAGTCTTTCTCTAATTGCTAAGTTAATCAGAGAACGCAGCAAAATCAAAAACCAGAATCCGGAAAAGGCAAAGGCGGCTATCGCCCATCCACTATAAGGAACAGATAGGAAAATAGTACCAGCTACCAGAGTAAATCCAGTTAAACAAGCATAAATTAGGCTTTTTAGAGCAAGGGTGATCTGCTTGAGAATGCGATCGCTTTCTACAGAACGCACACGCAATTGTAACTCTCCCAGCTCGAGCCGCTCTTCTAAGCGTCGAATGGCTAATTCGGTAGCGCTAGCCTTACTTAAGTTATATTTAACAAAATCCCTAGCTTGTTTAGCTAGTTCCCCCACTATATTCCCCCGCCCTTGAAAAACAGCCAGGCTTTTAACAAAAGGCTCAGTAGCAACTAACAAATTATATTGGGGATCTAGGGCACGAGCGATCCCATCAAGAGTTGTTAGTGACTTTAAAATAAATGTCAGTTGTGCTGGTAGGCGAAAAGGTTGCTGCTCAAACATTAAGTAAAGTTCGCTACTGATTTCCTCAAAAGCTTGTAATTCTATGGGCTTTTCGGTAAATTTTTCCAGTAGAAAAGCAACTAATCGCTTGACTGGCTTGAGATCTGACATGGGTTCAATTAACCCCATGTAAGTTAAACTATTAACGACCATGTCAGTGTCCTTACGAAGTACAGCAAAAAAAGTCTGGAGCATTTGGTCTTTATTCATAGACTTGACCTCCAGCATTGTGCCAAAGTCATAAAAAATCAGACTGCCCTGTGTAGAGACTGCCATATTTCCAGGATGGGGGTCAGACTGAAAAAAGCCATCTTGTAATAACTGCTTGAGGTAGCAACAAATTCCGAGCTGAATAATTTCTTTAGGGTTTATGCCTAGGGATTCCAGGGTCTGACGGTCATCAATTTTAATCCCTGGCATATACTCCATAGTCAAAACTTTTTTAGTTGTATATCGCCAGTAGACTTTCGGGACACTAATGCGAGGATAATTGGTGAAATTATGACGAAAACTCTCAGCATTCTTGCCTTCATGGATGTAGTCAATTTCTTGATATAGCAGGTTAAAAAACTCATGGGTTATGGAATCCAAATCATATTTTCTGGTTCCCGGAAAAAATCGATTGACAAAACGAATCAATCGATGGATAATCTCAAAATCTAGGTTAAATAGCTTTTCTAAGCCAGGACGCTGAACCTTAACGACTACATCTTCGCCGGTGTGCAATCGCGCTTTATGAACTTGTCCCAAACTGGCAGCAGCTAGAGGAAAATGCTCAAAATCCCGATACAAAGCATGAATGTCGTGACCAAGTTCTGATTCAATTAGAGTTATAGCATCGGTTACACTAAATTCTGGGATCCGATCTTGTAATTGCGCCAAGGCATTCACATATTCTAAGCTAAGTAAATCAGGGCGTGTGGATAGTGCTTGCCCGATCTTGATGAATGTTGGACCTAAGTCTAAGAGCTTTCTAACTAACCACTGTGCTCGACGATTTCTTTGCTTGGGGGAATTATTAGCCCATACCTTGTCCCACCATAAATAAACCATAAACTGCGCTGCCGCAGTAAAAATATCGATCTGGCGAGCCAGGGGGGAATAGTTAGGTTTTTGCCAACGTGGTGGCTTCGGCGCATCAGTTGTGAGCATACTCAGCTATTCATAGTTACTCCTATCCAATCCGGGAGTATAAATCAGATCATATCTGCTTTAATACCTATTGTTCCCAGTTAGTTTTCCGAGCTATTAGTCATTAGTCATTAGTTTTGCCTTCTTACTTACTAATGACTAAGTTTTACATAAAAGATTGAACCTGGGGTAGAGTAATTGTGAAAGATACCCGAGAGGTGCGAGGAGTGTCAGACGGGCCAGTGGAGACATCTACTGTGCCATTGAGATGCTGCACTAAGCATTTTACTAGCGCTAGACCCAAACCAGTACCCTGAACTGCCTTTTGGGTCATCCCCTGACCGCGATGGAATTTATCAAAAATATGTCTGAGGTCTTCTGGAGAGATCCCCTGACCAATATTGCTCAAACTCATCACAATCTGCTTCACCGATTGCTGGATTTGTTCAGTTACCTCGATCACCACTGTAGTATTTGGGAGAGAATACTTACCAGCATTGGTTAAAAGTTCCAGCAAGATACGGTTAAGGCTCTCAGCGTCGGTGTTGATAAACAGCGATGGTACTGAACTATTGATTGTTAAGGTTAAGCCTTTCTCCGCCCATTTGTACTCAAAGGATTTAGCCAAGTGCTTAATCATAGGCATCAGGTCAATTCTTTGCAGCTGCAGTTGGGACTGGTCAGATTCCAGCTGCTGTAGACTCAACAGGTCGTTAATTAGCTCAATTTCTTGATTACACTGTTGCTCAAGGATTTCTAGATATTTGGCACGACGCTCAAGATCAAGTTTGGGTTGACGTAACATCCGAATCGCTAGACTCATTGCAGTCAAAGGTGTCCGCAACTCATGATTCATGCTACTGAGAAATTCGTCTTTGAGCCGATTTAATTCCTTTAACTGACCCATTTGCTGGCGAGTTCTTTCGTATAACTCTGCCTGAACTTTCAGACTATGTTGTAACTGAGCGGTGCGTTCTTCAACAAGGGATTGTACTTGCTGGAGAGTCTGATTTTGGATAATAGTGCTACTAACTTGTGTACTGACCCACTTGACCAAGTTGATTTCATTCTCTAGCCAAGGGTGAGGTTGACTATTTTGCAAGACCAAAAACCCCAAAACCTTAACGGATAGCAAGCCATGATTATCTGCCCCAACCAGAGGACAGATCAGTAACCCTGACTTTAGGTTCTGATCTAGGAGTGAGATGCTCTGGTGCTCAGCAATACCCATCGGGTGATCTGGTCTATGAGTGATGACTATTGGTTCAGGGGCTTGTTTGATAGCCTCTTGGTACCAAGAACACTCAGAAACTGCGAAGGATTTATTTAACAGTGCGTCGCCTTTTGAAAATAGATCAGTACTAGAGGTTTCCTTTAACCATTCACAAACCACTGTCAGATCATGTTTTGGTGAATGTTTTCCTGGTAGAGTGCAACAGAGGGGATTCGTTTCATCTAACAGTAGCAGTAGTGCCCGTGACACCTGAAGTGCTTCAGCAACAGCTGTGGTAGCTATCTGGAAAATCTCCAGGAGATTGAGAGAGCTATGCATCACTTGACTCAATTGGTTGAGCAGAGTTTGGTCTCGAGTAGCCGCCTTCACTTGGTGGGTTAGCTGAACTTGAGAAATTGCTACCGATACCCATTGTGAAACAACAATTAATTGTTCTTGCTCTGTCTTTGTCCATTGGTAAGGCTGAGCTTTTCCTAAAAAAATAACCCCGTTGACTACAGACTGAAACTTTGTGGAGGTCTTCAGTATTGCCCTGGCAGATAGCACTTCTTCACCCACATCTAAGTTAGACCAAGCATCCGATTTGTGCCAATCTGACATTGCCAGTACTGAGTCACCGCCTAAGTCATCCTCTGTGGTTAAGAGTTCCAGCAGTTGCACTGGATTTTTGTAGTATCGGTGTTCTGGGTCGAGGTTTTGATCAGCACGCCACCAGGCTAGTTGGGGTGTAGTGCTAGGGTTAGCCAGCGCCCCAATTAAACAGTTATCCACCTGAAAACTCTCTCCTATAGCCTGGGCGAGCATCGCCAACAGAGTTTGCGTTTCTGAGGTATTTAGTATCGTCTTAGCAATTTGTTGCCCGATCTGAGCTAACTCTGTCGGGTAAGGCATGAGTGAACCTTGATGCTCCTGGCTAAAGGTTGGTTCAAATGTAGCTGAGAGACGGGAGTTGATGGAATTTACTCTTGGGGCAAAAATCGCGCTTTCTGCATCCATTATGCTTGTTGCACAACTTGTGAATACTGGTCTTGACTAGAGCAACTACTGTTAAAACAGTAATCTCGCTAGGATTAGTGTTCCCGGCATCAGAGTGCTTTTGATCAAGAGATTGGAGTTTTTTACGACAACCGACCGACACACCCTTTCCATCATCACTCTGGGCGCGAGGAGAAGCTGTGGGTCGGTGGTACAACTCCCATTATGTAATCGTCACAGTTGAGTTAAACTCGCCCCCGGTGCGCTTACAGTCGTCGAATTTAATTCCCGTGATTGTCACGGCTCCAAGGCCGTGAGGTATTGCTGACGGCCTTGGGTAGTGTCTTTAGGCAAAGCCCGACGCGGGGCGCGAACGGGCCCGCACCGCGATATCAAAATGGTTACTGCTTGAGATTCGTTTACCCAATTAATTTTGCTTGGTAGATTGGGTAAGGGCTTTTTGGAGTTTGACCTTACGCTTATAGCGTAAAAATCCCAAAAGGCGCGCGCCTCTGAGTTGGGTAGACTACTAGTACCTCGAAACCCAGGAGAGAATTGAGAAACTCCATATCTCCAAGGCCGCGAGGGATTGCTCGCGGCCTTGGGTCCCACCTCTGGGATTGAAATCGATTAACTTTGAAAACCAGATTAAACACCGATTGAGCACCTTTTTATACCGTTTTTTAAACAAAACTGATTTAAAACTTCAATTCAACACCACTAGGAGCGCTTCTTTCTAGCTTGTTTTTGAGCTTCCTCACTGTTTTTTCGATAAAGTATAACCCGATAACGAGCTATCTGGTAGCGTTGGTCATCAGGTTTTACCGTCTCCATTAGATTTGATGCCCGTTCCCACTTAGCTGCCACATCTAACCATTGAGCTGAGGTTTCGACACTTTCGCCTGCTGCGGCTGCTTCTTGAGCTAGGCGCATTGCCTCAGTAAAGGGGTCCTGAGTAAAGGGGGGGTCTGGATTACTAGAAGATCCCTCGGAAGAAAAATTGGCTGGGTCTTTTGCCCAATGGTCGGCTTGAGTTGGGTAATGGGATTCGATTTCCCTCCCAAACCAATCATTCAGTAACCAACCTACTAGGATCAGGAATAAACCCAAACCTAACCCAATCACAACACCTTGCCGCAATCGACCTTTTTTACGTAGTTGACTGTAAGAAGCTGGCGGTAAGACCAGTTGCTGACTCGGTAGTTTTTTTTGGGTCAGTTGACGGGAAAATCCTGGTGTTAGAGCCAGTTGCTGGCTCGGTAGGTTTTGGCGATTGTTGAAGGTTTGAGCCAGTTGCTTGAAGAAATTTGGCCTAGTAAGGGTTATGTCTTCGTACCATAACAGCTGATTGTCTGGGTCACGGCTAATTTCTTCTAACCAGAGTAATTGTTCCTCTCGCACGATGCGGCTGTTGATCCTGACACGACGAATGTTACGCGGTGAAATTTCTTCCAGAATTTCCTGGATTTGACTGACTAGAATCGATTGTTCCAGCTGTTCTGGTTTTGCTGCTTCACACAAAACTTGCAATACCCCATCAGCCAGAATGGCTCTAGTTCTCACCCCAAAATCGGCTAATCGTTCATTCAGTGTTTGAATAATTGCCACCACGCTACCCTGGTGGGCTTGTCTAGCAATATCTTCCATGGTACCAGACATTTTTTTTAGCTATGACATTGGATTGGTGTGTTTGACTTTACTTAATATAGTTTTTCCCTTTAGAGTACCAGGATCTTCCATTAGTGCATGTATTGTTAATTTTTATTCCCCCGTGGAGACCACTGATCAAACCCAGGTTGCCCTATCAACTATCATAATCATGAGGTGCAAATTTTTTTTATTACCCCTACCATTACCGGAAAATCATACTACAAACAAACACTCATGACTTCCGACTTCCGACTCCAGATTAACCAGTAATTTGTACCTCAATAAAATGATAAATGATAAATGATAGATATCGATCACATCAAATAGCGCCAATGACCCACACGGTGGAAGTAAACAGCGGCTTGCGGACTGCTGTCTACCCTTGCTGGGAAACCTACTATGAAAGTAAGTGACTTTTTGGTAATGTCTCTCAAATCTCATGCACGTGCTTGTCAGACCATTATCTCCTTAAAAACTGTCAGTAAGTTTAATTTCACTGGTGGGCATACAGTCGTCGAATTAAATTTGCTCAAGGCGCGAACGGGCGCCCACGGCAAATCTTTGATGGATTTGCCCCGGAATTCACATGGTGACCATTGACTAATGCCTGAAAAGATGAAAAAATAAAGTCTGTGAGCAGGAGGTTTATAGATGCTGTTAAAGTCAACCACTCGTCATGTCCGGATCTATACAGCAGAGGTAAAAAATAACGAACTAGTCGGGAGCGATAACGTCTTAACCTTAGACATTGACCCCGATAACGAATTCAATTGGAATGAAGACGCTCTACAGCAGGTTTACCGGAAGTTCGATGAGTTGGTTGAATCCTACAGCGGATTTGATTTAACCGAATACAACCTCCGTCGTATCGGTTCTGACCTAGAACACCTTGTGCGATCGCTTTTACAAAATGGACAAATTAGCTACAATACAGAAAGCCGAGTGATTAATTACAGTATGGGGTTGCCCCAAGTAGAACCTCAGAATTAGGAAAAGCGCAGATAGGCTGACAAGCTGCTTTAAAACCAAGTCACAACGTCAGCTAATAACCCGTATCGCCTGTCTGCCTTAATCCCCCGCCACACTCTCTGCTGGTTCACTTGACGAACTCATGCTTTTAATCAATCCTGTGCTTAGTACAAATAAGTAAGACGTGGTAGCTTAAAAGACTAATCTTGTCTACACAAAAGAAATTCAATCCCTGGAGTTATAAGCCTTGGTGGTGCCAACCCTGGTCAATAATCTTGACCGGAGGGCTCATCATATTAAGTATCTGGCTAGTTTTCAAAACCATCTGGATAACAGTACTAGCTGCTATACCAATTCTGCTTTGGTGGACCTACTTTTTGCTGATCTGGCCTGAGCTAATCAAGAGTAGTGCTATGAGTGAGGGTACGCCATCAATATTGCGCAATGACTAATACATAAAACTTAATTCTGATCTTCCCCATAGACCCGCTCGGTAACCATTGCTGCGAACGAATGTTTAAGCGCAACTCATTCATGATAGAAGTAGATCATTAACCAGCCCGTAAGTCAAGCGCTACAATCTTTAATCAATGGGCTGATTTTGGCACTTCCTTTGTGGGCACATAACTCCTTCAAAGAAAGCTGTGCTAATGTTAACCCGGTTCCATCAGGCTATCTTTAGCAGCAAAGAGTTTCATGGACAATCCGGCGGCAACGCTCCACTGCCCAAATCATCAATGTCAGGCTCCCAATCCCCAGACCAACAAGTTCTGCCAAAAATGTCGCACGCCGCTGCTCAGACGATACTTGTGGGCTATTGGGTCAGGCATAAAAGCCGATCAACCGGGAGAACTTATTGCTCAGCGCTACCTCCTGATTCACTCTCGTGTTCTTTTAGATACTCAACCAGCGGTACCGCCAGAGACCCCACTAGAGATTCCTCAAACCATAACCCCATACTTGAGACTGGTTTCCTATGGATTACACCTGCCTCAAGTGTATGGTCTGCTAACACCGAAGCCAAGGCATAACAAAGAGATTTGGTTACTCGAAGGAGTACCAATTCAGGCAACAGGGAACATTAATACTCTTGGACAACTGTTACCAGAACTGACCAGCGTATGGAAAGATGCCTCACCAATACGCCAACTCAACTGGTTGCAGCAATGGGCTTCACTTTGGCAACCGTTGAGCCGAGAAGGAGTAGGGTCTAGTTTACTGAAATCAAACCAGGTGCGGGTGGAAGGAGCCTTGCTAAGGTTGTTGGAATTGCAGCCTGATCAAACGCCAGCACCAACCTTAAAACAGCTGGGTCAGCTGTGGTCACAACTGCTTGAGGGAGCTTCCCCTGTTATTAGTGAGTTTTACCAACAACTTTGTTCCCAGCTTACAAAAGGACAGATACAGACATCAGAGCAGCTGTTAGCATTACTGGCGAAAGGGTTGTTTGAATGCCGTTCATGGCAATCGAGAACCTATAAGACTCTCACTCGTACCGATACCGGTCCGGGTCGTAGCCACAATGAAGACGCTTGCTACCCTCCTAATGGTAAGCTAATTAGCTCTTCGAGAGGTAAAGAAGCGATCGCAATGGTTTGCGATGGCATTGGTGGACAAGCAGGTGGTGAAATTGCCTCCCAACTGGCAATTGACACTCTGCGACAACAGCTCAAACAACTGCCAGCTAAACTGGAGGTGTGGAACCCAACCACTAAGAGCCTGGAATTGGAAAATGCTGTATGTGCTGCCAATGACTCCATTAGCCAACGCAATGATCATGAGAACCGATTTGATCGGCAGCGTATGGGAACAACCTTGGTCATGGCTAGAACCCATGCCCATGAAATATACATTACCCATGTCGGGGATAGCAGAATCTATTGGGTGAGTCGCCATGGTTGTCACCAAGTTACTCTAGATGATGATTTAGCCACCAGAGAAGTGCGGCTTGGATATACCCTTTACCGACATGCTCTACAACAACCAACATCTGGTGCCCTAGTGCAAGCTTTAGGGATGGGTTCATCAACCACACTACACCCGACTGTACAGCGCTTGGTGTTGGATGAAGATTGTGTTTTTCTGCTGTGTTCTGATGGTCTTAGTGACAATGACCGAGTCGAGCAGTACTGGGAAACAGAAATCCTGCCCATTCTCGACGGTCAAATTGATATCAAAAAAGCAGCAGAACGAATCATTGAACTTGCTAATACCAAAAACGGACACGACAATGTCACGGTGGGGTTGATTTACTGTCAAGTCACACCAAGCCAGCCTTCGATGCCAATCCAACTATCACCCCCACAGCTAGAATCCATTGGCAATCTCGAGACCAACAATACTGTAATGTTAAACGTTAAGAGTGATCAGCAACCCGCTTCTATTGATGAACAAAAAACAGCGTTGCTCACACTTAACCTCATCGAAGATGGGGAAGCCTCTGGTCAACAAAATCCTAATTATTCAGCTTCAACCTCTCCTGAGAAGACTGGCAGACTGTTGTTGGGCATATTCGTGTTGTTGGTGTTAGGAGGGGTAGTTATTTATCTGTTGAGTCCAGTGTTGAGTCTAAAGGCGAGTGGACAGATAAATCGCTTCCTGAGTGGGGTTTTTAGTCTCGGTAAGGGGCAAGAAATAAGCCGTTCTAAAACCCCTACACAGAGTCCAGAAACTAAAGCTATCCCAGGACAAACCCCTGAGTCCGGGACCACTGCTAAGCCAGCTGCCTTAATTAAAAACCAAGATATTATTAGAACAGTGGGTCAAACTGTACAACTTTTGGTTAACCCTGAAAAGCAATCAATCCTTGGGAGAGTTCCTGCTGGTAGCGTTTTGCAGGTTATTGCCAGAAAAAGGTATCCTCAGGAAGAGACTTGGTGGATTAAATTAAGAGTTTGCTCACCCGGAACCAACACAACTGATATTCCATCGGATCAAATGGCTAGCTCCCCCAAAGTTGGCTCATCCTCAGTACCGTTAAACTCTAAGCAGACTAAACCCTCTGCTACCTTGGTGTTACAGGCACAGGAAGGGTGGATAAGAGAAAAGGAGATTTTACCTATGATGGCTCGTGATTTTACAGCAACCCCTACCCAAGTCAGTCAATGTAAGAAAAATACGCCTCCGTCTAGTTCTCCTCGACCTACTCAATCTCCTTAAGTCTTGAGCAAGTAGTCATTAGCTTATTGCTTTTAAGTTTTAGCTGACCAAAGCTTTCTGACTAACCACTCAACTCTTCAACTAAGAACTGGAAACTAATGATGTGTTACTAATGACCAATTACTCATTATTGATAGCACCAATACTACCCGAGACTCGATAGACTGATCCTCACATCGGTATATTCCCTATAATGATGAACCTTTAATGTCTGGTATCGAAAATCCTTGCCTCAGTTTAGCGATCGCTCGTCTATCTGCCGCTGGCAGAGAAAACTTGGCTATCTGGGTCCTGAAAGCTCCTTACCCAGGGGGTATGGTTCATCATGATTCTACTTGGTCTGAATATATGACTAAGTCCTGGCTGGCTTGGCAGGAAATGTTTTCCCCATTTTCAAACCATGTGCCGATTAGTGGTCATCACAACCAGTATCCCACCACTTTGCCCTCAGAGAATCAAAACGGTGCTACAGGTCCGGAGATTAGCTACAGTGGTCGTTTGATGCAAGGTTTGGGCATTGACCTCTGGCAGTGGCTGTTTCAAGGCTCAATTTGCAATGCCCTCGAACGAAGTCAAGGCATTGCCTTGGGACAAAATAAACCCCTTCGCCTGCGCTTAGAAGTCCGCGCTCGAGATTTCATTCCCCTCCCCTGGGAAATTATGCAACCCATGGCGGGTAAACAGGCAATTTCCCTTTCTCAGCAAATCCTGTTTAGCCGCACAACTAGTGATGTAGACGCACTCGAACCCCTGCGCTCCCACCAGGCTCTCAATATTTTGTTAGTTCTAGGAGAGAAGGTTCAAAAATTAAATGGTTCGACTACCAATTTGGACCTCGAAAAAGAAGCGGCTACCTTGGTAAATGCCCTTCAAGCTGGTAGAGCCGCTCAAACTTCTAGGAACCAATCCGTTCCACCAGTTACCTGCAACGTCTCAAAACTAATACAACCCACACCAGCTGAACTGATTAAAGCACTCGAAAGGCGTGCCTATAACATCCTATTCTATGCTGGTCATGGTGAAAGCGCACCAGACGGAGGTTTGCTATTTTTACGCTCGGATGCGAAAATTAGTGGTACGGAATTGGCTCAGGTTTTGGTCCGCACCCAGGTTGCCTTAGCTGTATTCAATGCCTGTTGGAGTGCCCAACCTGACCAAGTTAATTCCCAAACCATTCCCCGTAGTAGTTTAGCTGAGGTGCTCATTCACCACGGTGTCCCAGCAGTTTTGGGGATGCGGGACTCCATTGCTGACCAAGAAGCCGTGAGTTTTATTCAAGCATTCGCCCAAGCCTTGGCGGAGCGCATGCCAATTGACCATGCTGTAGCTGTGGCCAGACAGCACATGTTGACCCTTTACAAGTTTAACCAACCAGCCTGGACCTTGCCTATCCTTTATATGCATCCTCAGTTTGATGGGGAGTTAATCCAACCGGTGGGGGAAGGAATTACAGAACTGCCCACCATCACCTCAAGCTGGCTTGAAAGTCCACCCCCAACTGCGTCTTTGCGTTCCATAGAAAAAACCGATCAGGTCTGGCCGATTCGAGGTGGATTGATGCGAGTGGGACGCCTACAATCTCACAACGATTTGGTGATTCCTGAAGTTTGTGTTAGTAAGCAACATGCTGAAATTATCTGCCGTGATGCTTTCACTGACCAAGGCTCGGATCCAACTTACTTCTTGAGGGATTTTTCTCGTAATGGTACGAGAATATTAATCGATAATGGTTGGAAAACTGTTCATCATCAGGAAGTTCAGCTAAGGTCGGGTATTCAGCTTAAGTTTGGTGGTCCTCGTGGTCAGATCTTTGAGTTTATTATTGACTCCCCAGAATCTTGAGTAGGACTATCCTCGTGCTGAAGATAAAGTCGAGCTTATGCTGTTAACTATGCTGTTAACAATGGGAGTTTGACAAGGATACTGGTTAGAGTCAAATGGCAACTAGTGGCTGTATTCTGAAGGGAGTATCTCAGTAGCTCACTAGTATCACACATAAGTTGAGGAACGAAAGTGCTGTTGCCATGGGAATTAAAAAAAACTGAGAAGTCCAGATTATTTTTTCAGCTGTTGCGGAACTTCCTCAAAAATTGATGTAGCTATTTTATGTCAGGTTTCATCTACTAACCCAAACAGGAGGGGCATTATGAACAGCCAAGCTATTCAATATCAAGAACATCAACAATCATATTTTGAGGATACTTCGGTTCAAATCCAAGAAGAACTACTAGAATTACTATTACAACCAGAAGAGGAGTTTTATCCTTGGGATCCAACTGATCCAGAAGCAGAAGCTTATTTTGCTGAGCTAGAAGGAGGTTTTTCCCTCGACGAAATCCAAGATGACCAGGAAATTGCTCAAGCTTCTATTGCCTTTTTTGAGCGACTAAATCAGTGTTGGGAATTACCGCTTGAATCAACTATTGAATCAACCATTGAATCCAACATTGACTCTTTGAAGACAGCTTTAGCTAACGGATGTGCGTCTTGCATGCCTACCGAATGGCTAGAAGCGATCGCTTCTAGAGCCCAAGAGGTTGTTCACAAGAACTTGTCCTTAGCAGAGCAACTTGTGCTTTGTGTCAAGCCATTGTTACAAAACTGGACAGAAGACGATCTATTGGTGTTAGCTCGTCCTTGGGCTTACGCCATGCGCAGTGGCTCAGGCTCCATGAATGTCAGTGGTTCAGTTGAATCCCAACAGTGGCAGTCTTTGTCTTCTATCCAACAAGTCCGCCTAAGCCTAGAAGTAGCTCATTCGGCTCTAATCGAACTAAACAATCACACTAGTAACTAATCATCTTACTAATTATCTCACTAATCATCGGTATTAGTATCCTAATTAGTGCGCTTCGCGTAATTACTGATTAGTCATTAGCACCAAGCTGGGTTTGAACCGAAAAACCGTTTTCTGGTTCTGTGTTTGCCTATATTAATTATAATCCGGACATGATAGTTATCCCAACTTAGCACCATTACCTCTCATCTTCTCATCTGTGGTTTCTACCGTCTACCCAATCCAGAATGCACTTTTATAGCGGTTTTCAGGTTTTTATTCCGATTATTACAGCCGGTGATTGCACTCGGAATTTCTCAGAGGCGTGCTGTGTATTCTACCCTCGCTGGAAACCGCTATAAATTTTTACCTTGACACAAGACTACAGGGAGCTCGGTAACAATGGTAGTAACAGAGTGACAAAATAATACACCAAAGGGGCAGTGAACACATAGCTGTCTGTTCGGTCTAAAATGCCACCATGACCAGGAATTAATTGCCCGGAATCCTTGACACCAGCATCCCGTTTCATTAAGGACTCCGTTAAGTCTCCTAAGAGGCTAGTTACACCAATAACTACTCCGAGCATGATGCCACTCAACTGCCAGCACGGCCAATTCAGATACCAAGCTCCTGCGATTCCTACAGCAATACTACTGACAAAGCCAAATATAGCGCCTTCCACAGTCTTTTTAGGACTGATCATAGAAAGGCGAGTGCGACCAAAAAATTTGCCGAAGGTGTAAGCTCCGATATCTGCTGCCCAAATACAGCTAAATGCTAGGAGAGTTGAAGTTAACCCAGCAGGTAGTTGACTTAGATTAATCGAAAAATTAGACCAGTATCCACTGCTGGGTAGGTTCGTAGCGGCGACTGTAGCATCTCTAGCTAGGGAGGACGTTTCAGTCAAATCAGTCAAACCCACTCGCAGACGGACCCAATACCCGGGCAGATAACCACCATAGAGTAAACCTAATATGGAAGCCCCAATATCCGCAATGGTTGCTATCTTGGGTTGGAACAGTAAGTAAAAGCAAATAAATGTTCCAGCAATGGGAAACACCGCATCAGCCAGGGTTGGTGAAATGGTAGCTGTAATTAGCAGTAGCTGAGACACAAACATGGTGCTTTTGGTTGCTGGCACCATCCCTTTTGCTTTTACTAGTTGAAAAAGTTCTAACTGACCTAAATAGACAATGACACAGAAGCCGATGGTAAAATACCATCCCCCAAGTAAGATCATCCCCATTGCCAGGGCGATCGCAACTATTCCACTAAAAATCCGTAACCAGGGCATATGACGTTTTTTTTTGACACTCCTGTTCTCACACAAGAACAGGTTATTTATATTATTATTGTTAATTTTGTTCCCTAAATGGGTCTATTGCTTACTCTAACTTCTCTCCACTAAGAATAAAAATGGGGTTAACTGCTGCAAATGTTTGATAATTCCCCCGTGTCTCTAGGCGATTGACGGCTGACTGAACGACTTCGATATTGCGAGCCTGTAACTCCGCTAAGCCTTCTGAGATCGCATAGAGTCCTTGTAGATTATTGGTGGTTGCTACTATCCTCCCTGGAGATTGTAGGTAAGGCCAGACTTCTTTGAGGAGAGTTTTGATTGGTCGTCCTCCTTCAAGGCAAACTCGGTGGGGTTTCAATGGTAGATCTTTGAGACATTCTGGGGCGTTACCTTCGATCACTTCTACGTTGGTTACATTAAAGCGATCGCAATTGTCTCGAATCAGGTTGGCTACTTCTTCATCCCGTTCGACGGCAATAATCTCACTTTTGGGACACAGTAGTCCAATTTCTACAGGAATGGTACCGGTTCCAGCACCGATGTCCCACAACCGGTCTTGGGTTCCTAGTCGTAGAGCAGAAATGATCAGCAGTCTGACTTCTCGCTTACTTAAGGGAATACCGGGTAGCCGTTCAAACAGGTGATCTGGGATTCCAGGAGTAATGTATGGCCAAATTGGGGATGACATTTTTGGTAAGTAGGTTTCGGAGTATGTTTTTCCTTTAGTTATTTTGGTGTATTAAACTAAGCACTTCAGGTATAGAACACAAAAATAGTATTATAACTATGGCTTTTTGGTACCTGTTAGGATTAGGTTTTAATTTTAATTAAAATTAACCCAAACTATTACTGTCTCTAGTCTTGATATTTGTTTCACTTATTTGTTATCATAAATAGTAGCTGCTTTTTAAAAAAAAAATATCAATTTGTACGGAATAACCATAACTATTTACGAAGATTATAGCCTTGCTCATGCTTATTAGATGTATTCAATTTTATTCCATCTTTATTAAGGTGGGGTAAGCACCCAATGCCTTTGCGGCATAACGACTTCCAAGGCCGTAGGCCACGCTTCGCGATCAGCTTCGCTGCGCCAAAGGCGATCGGTGCGCTTGACCCATTAAGAATTAAATTCGCCACGGGTCGCACCGCTCCCGACTCCCATTAAGCCAGCACGAGGTACCTCACCTAATTTAAAACTACTATACTAGTCAATAATCACCTTTAGGGTTTGGAGGCTGGGGTCGCTACAACCGGTAATTTGACCACCTAAGGTTAGGATTTTTTGGAGGTATTCAATAGTAGTTGATTTGATTTGTTCTCCTGGCATTAGGGCTGGTATTCCTGGTGGATAGGGACAGATTAATTCGGCACTGATCCGGTTTATGGTTTCAGTTACCGGTAGGGTTTGGGTGGCAGCAAAGAAGGCTTCACGGGGGGATAGTAAGGGTTGCAGGTTGCCAGTTGCAGGTTGTAGGTTACAGAAGGCAGGTTGCTCGGTGGAGGAATTGTCGTTATTTTGGGCAAGTTTGGTGAAAGCTTGTACAAGTTGCTGAATATCTGTTTCGGTATTGCCTAGGCTAATGATAAAGGTTAAGTGGTGAAGTGTTGGTAACTCGGCTGTGACACTAAGCTGTTGATGAAGAACTTCATCAGCTTCAAATCCGCTTAATCCTAATTCTGTCACTCTTATGGTTAAGCGAGTTGGGTCTAGGGCTTGGAATCTTAGGGGTTTTATCGGTTCTAAAACTGATAATCCAGGAATTTGACTGATTTTACTTCTGGCATCCTGGGCTAGCTGCAAGGTACGACTCATGAGTCGTTCTCCATGGAGTGCCATTTGTTGTCGTGCGGCATCTAGGGAAGCAAGTAGTAAGTAACTGGGACTGGTGGATTGAACTAGCTGTAATGCTTTACTCAAGCGCTTAGCATCAATGCGATTGCCCTGAATATGCAACATCGATGCCTGTGTCATGGCACCGAGTACTTTATGAGTTGATTGTACGGTTAAATCGGCTCCGGCTGATAGGGCATCCAGGGGTAAATCGGGATGAAAGGCAAAGTGAGGTCCATGGGCTTCATCCACCAGTAGGGGAATATTATGTTGGTGAACTATTTTAGCGATCGCTTTTATGTCACCACAGATTCCTTGATAGGTTGGATAGACCATCATCACTGCTTTGGTGTCCGGATGTTGATTCAGGGCTTGGTTAACTGCAGTTGGGGTGATGCTATAAACCAAGTCTGTGGATGGGTCGTACTCGGGGTTAATAAAGATGGGGATAGCACCACACAAGACTAATCCTGCGATCGCGGATTGGTGGATATTACGCGGTAACAGGATTTTCTCCCCGGTATAGCAAGTGGCTACTATAGCAGCCATCACCCCACAAGTAGAACCGTTGACCAGGAACCAAGTTTTGCTTGCACCAAAGGCTGCTGCTGCTAGGTCTTGGGCTTCTTGGATTACCCCTTCTGGAGCAAAAAGATTATCTAACTCCGGTAATTCTGGCAAATCAGCCCTAAATACTGATTTTCCCAACAAATCCGCTAATGGCTCTGGTATTCCCTTCCCTTGTTTGTGTCCTGGTGCATAAAAGGCTGCATGGGGCTTATGGGCTGATGCCCGCAGAGCGTCTAATAAAGGTGTCTTTTCCTGAGAAGGTGGTCGATTATTCACAAATTTTTCCCAATGGCTCTAGCTTATCGAAAATTGAGCCAATTTTAAATCTTTGTCAGGTTAGCAGGGATTAAAAACTACTGCACTAAGCAAATCCCAAAAAGCTATATCCCTCATAAACAATAAAGTAATTAGTTGGCTAATGATCTCAACTATTACTGACTCACTATAAATTCGATTTATTGCTAGTAACGAAAAATCAACTAAAGCGTCCATACACCGCCCCCGATTCCCGATTCCCGATTCCCTGTTTAAGACTAATGGGATTCAGGACTAACGACCAAATCCTGATGGTGCCATCCTCCCCACCACTAACAATAGTTTTTCCATCGGGACTAATGGCAACTGACCAAACCCAGCCATCATGTCCAGAGAGAGTGCGCAGCAATTGTCTACTCTCTACATCCCACAGCTTGATAGTTTTATCACTGCCAGCACTAGCGATAGTTTTGCCATCGGAACTAATGGCAATGGTAAGAATTGGTGCGGAGTGACTTTCGAGGATAGCTAATTCTTCGCCACTGTTAATATCCCACAACTTGACGGTTTTATCAACACTAGCAACTAGGATATTGCTATCTTCACTAATGGCAATATCAGAAATTTGACCAGGTTGTTTTGAGATGGTTTGCCGCAATTCTAGGGTAGATAAATCCCAAATCTTGATAGAACGATCTGACCCTCCACTGGCACTAACCAAATGTTTTCCATCGGGACTAATGGCAACAGCAGTAACCCAGTCGGAATGCTCGGTAATGGTGCCTAAAGGTTTGCCAGTTAGGACATCCCACACCATAACGGTTTTGTCAGGAGAGCCACTTACTAGGATTTTGCCATCGGGACTAATTGCTATTGATCGGACTATACCCCTATGTCCTTTCAAGGTACGAGGTGGTGCTCCAGTTTCTAGGTTCCAGATATTTATTTGTCTTTCTGTTGCGGCAGCGAGACGTTTACCATCACCACTGATTACCAGAGCACTGGGCGTTCTGGTAAACCCTTTGATCGTCCTGTGTAGCCTACCATCCTTGAGATTCCAGAATTTGATGGTTTTGTCTTTACTACTACTAATTAGAGTTTGGCTATCTGGACTAATGGCGAGAGAATTAACATCTGACCGATGACCTGAAATAAGTTGAGTCAGCTGAGCCTCTTGCCACGACTGCGCTAGCAATGGTTGTTGATAATGTGAGCGTCCTAGGGTTAGCGGATAGACTATCCCTGTAGCCATAGTTAAGATAACCGTAGTGCTAGATAGAGCCAACAGCGCTATTAATTTTTTCCTTAACATCTGTTGGATTGTCATCACCCCTTCACCCTGCTAATGCTAATCCATCACCACGGGGTTCAGATGCCGCTACCAAAACCCCTGACTGATGCAAGATTACTTGACCTTTACCAAAATTTATGCTATCAGCCATAACCTGAATATCATGACCCATATCAGCTAGCTCCAGAGCAATATGACGGGATAAACTCTGTTCCAACAGGACTTGTGACCCATCTACAAACCGCCATCTGGGAGCATCTAGAGCAGCTTGAGGATTCATCCCGTAATCTGCCAGATTAACCACTACCTGTACATGTCCCTGAGGCTGCATGGGGCCTCCCATAACTCCAAAGGGACCAAGAGGTTGACCATTTTGAGTCAGAAAACCGGGAATAATGGTATGATATGACCGCTTACCTGGTGCAACTTGATTAGGATGACCGGATTCTAGGGTAAACCCGAAGGCTCGGTTTTGCAAGGCAATCCCAGTGCCAGGAATAACAATCCCACTCCCAAAGCCTTGAAAGTTCGATTGGATGAAGGATACCATTAATTCCCCATCTGCTGCTGCTAGATAAACTGTCCCACCTTTGGGTAAACCGGGTTTTGCTAACGCGATCGCTTCTTGCCCAATTAACTTCCGGCGTTCTGTTGCATAGCCATGGTCTAATAGCTTTTCGATTGGGACTTCCATAAACCGAGGATCAGTGATATGGCGGTGAACATCAGCAAAGGCTAGCTTCATGGCTTCGATTTGTAGATGGTAGCTTTGGGCTGATTCACGGGGATAGTGGCTTAAGTCAAAACCTTCGATTATATTCAATGCCATTAATGCCGCCATCCCTTGGGTGTTGGGGGGAATCTCCCATACGGTCAGGTCACGATAGTTAGTTGAAATCGGGTTTACCCACTCAGCTTGGTGGCTAGCTAGGTCAGCTTTGGTGAGCACGCCACCAGTATTAGCCGCAAAGTTAGCGATCGCATCAGCAATTTCCCCTTGATAAAAGCTTTCACCACCACTGTTTGCAATCGCTTTCAAAGTCTTAGCATGATCCTTACTCCCCCATACCTCCCCAGCTACTGGTGCGCGCTGGTTAGGGAAAAATACCTGTTTAAATGGTTCAAACTCTGCTCCGGTCAGGGGGAGGTAAAGAGCTTGCGCTTGTTTCCAAGCTCTTGCTGTGACTGGGGAGACCGGAAATCCAGCTTCGGCGTATCGAATGGCTGGGGCAAACAATTGCTCAAAGGGTAGCTTTCCCCACCGTTGCCACAAACTACGCCATGCTGATACCGCTCCTGGCACTGTTACCGATAACCAGCCGATAGCAGGAATTTGACTCATGCCAGCAAAATTCTCAAGGGTCAGGTGTTGAGGGCTTTTGCCAGAGGCGTTGATACCATGGAGTGATCCATCCCATACTAAGGCGAAGGCATCAGAACCGATACCATTAGAGGTAGGTTCAACCACTGTCAATGCGATCGCTGTGGCTATAGCAGCATCTAAAGCATTGCCTCCAGCCCAAAACATTTCCATACCAGCTAGGGTGGCTAGGGATTGGCTGGTGGCTACGGCAAATCGATTACCCATAACTACCCGTCGTCTGGAGGGGTAGGGATAATGGGTTAAGTTACCCTTGAGCATAATTTTCGATTATCAAATGTTCTGTAGTTATTTTATAGACAAGCTGCATAACCCCTAAGCTTGGGTACTAAGTACATAATGAGGTTTCCTTCTACTTAGTTGTTTGAGCTATGAATGGATTCAAGTTAGTAGTTAAGCTAAAGCGCTACTAAGCAGGTACACAAAATTAATTGCACATTTTTAACAGCTCAAAGCCTTACAATGTAAGGATTACAGAGATTACGAGTAGGTAATTAATTTGGTAATGGTGCTTACAAGTTAGAGGAAAGAATCAATGCCTACTAACAACTCAGGTATTAAACCGTTTTCGACATCTATTTATTTAAAAGACCATCAAGGTGATAGGGGGCTCGAAGCGGTTTTTCAATCTAATTCTAGATTAGAGGCTTTCATGGCACATCTAGTCCAGTATGAGCCAGACAGGAGCGAAGCCCAGTGGGCTGATTGCTTCTTATATCAGTTGAGACAAGCATCTGATATTTCCCGGATTTTATCCATTACTAATCTTCCGATCGGGGTGATTAGAGCTTATCTGTTATTGTTAACGTTATCTGATCAGCTTTTATTCAATTACCTACAGTTTGTTTGTTGGTCTGCAGCTCAAGCGATCGCCCATCAGTTGAGTAAATCTCATAATCTTGCCTTACATTATCCTGTAGAAGAATGTTTCATCATTGCTAGTGAAGCAGCCAGCAAACCAGCTAAACTCCTCCGAGGATTTAATTTTTATGCCAAGTCTTCTATCAATGGCTATGCTTTCAATGCCCTCAAGCGAATTATTAGAAATCAAGTCGCCAAGGAACTCAGGTTAAAATCTATCAAATTTTCTGATTATGGCTTGTTGCGATATTTGGATAAAAGCGAACTTGAGCAAGCACTTAAAAACTATGGAATCACTAATCAAGATTTAAACTATTATCGTCTGGCTTGGCAATCGTTTAAAGACTACTTTAACGAGATGTATCCCCCCAGCAGCAAGGGAAATACTCGCAATAACTCCCCAATTAAATTCCTAAGCCAGCAACAGCTTAACCAAATTGCTACTCGTTACAATCAGCAGTTAAATCGGTTAACTAAAATCGTGATCTCTGAGTTACAAAGTGCTGATTTTAAGAGGAATAACCCTAAAAGAAGTGATTCAGATTGGTTAAGACAAGTAATACGTTACTCAGCAACCAGCAATCAGCATATGGGCGACGCCCACCCTACGGGAACAGCATATGGGCGACGCCCACCCTACGGGAACAGCAATCAACACTCAACAATTAACACTCAGCAATCGAGACTCAGCATATGGGCGACCCCCACCCTAGGCGAACAGCATATGGGCGACGCCCACCCTAGGCGAACAGCAATCGAGACTCAGCATATGGGCGACCCCCACCCTACGGGAACAGCACATGGGCGACGCCCACCCTACGGGAACAGCACATGGGCGACCCCCACCCTACGGGAACAGCACATTGAAGAAATGCTAGCCATTTGTATCCAAGCGGTGCGGATGTCTCAACAGCGGAATTCAGTATCCTTGGATGAGTATGGGGAAATTACTGATATAGCATCTAATCCTTTAGAGGTGGTAATCCAAGAGGAAGAAAAGGATGAGTTGACTCAAGTCAGGACTATTATCTTAAAAGAATTTACTGCTTTAGATCAGGTAGCTCAAACATCCCTAAGACTTTGGCTTGGTCTAGGCATCAATCAACAAGATTTTATCGAGCTTTTCGGGTTTAAAAAGCAATATCAAGTGGCTCGCCAGTTTAAACGTTATTTTAAACGTATTTTGAAGGCAGCCGTTACCTTTTATTTTCAGGATGCTATGAGCACAAATCTAACCTCAAAAGACATCAAACAGTACCTTGCTAAAACCACTAAAACTAACTCTATTAATAACTATCTAAAAGCTTATTTGAGTGCTGATAGTCAAGAATTATTTGCTCAAATTATTTATGAAATTTATGATGAAAATGTTGATCATTTAATCAAAATAAGTCTTGGTGATATAGAAAAAAATAACTTAACTATAAAAAATCATAATTTACTGGAAATAATTCAACCCATTTTTGAGGCATTGATTGAGGAACTTTTTTCTATAGAATTGATTAAATTTAGATCAGCTAAACCAGCGATCGCTAAATTTATTGAGCGGTGGATCCAGGAAAATCAGGCACTAATAGAGCAATCTGGCTCAGGATAAAGGCAAAACCAATTTAGTCAAAGTGACACCTGAAACGTGAAACGTCAAAACACAAAATATCCAAAATATCAAGTAACGATTAATCAAAAAGGATAGGAGTCAATGAAATTAAGTTTAGAGGATGTAGCTTGCCTACATCCAGAACAATTGTTGATAGAATTCTCCCCAGAAGAACGAGACAAAGCATGGCAGAAAACCCAAGAGCAACCTTATTCTAACCAAGCTGCTCGTTGGCGAGGGTATCTCAATTGTCTCTGTGTAAATACGTTTTTAAACTATCTGGACACAGAAGCAAATTTAATAAAACCAAATTTAACAGAATCAAATTTCCTAGAAACAGCCCTAGATAAAGCAAGAAATAAACCACTAGATACACCACTAAATAAACCACTAAACAAAGCATTAGTATGGCCAGAGTTGGGGGATTTACCAAGTTTCTGGGACGTAGTGAATGGTACAGCTGTTGAGCTAAACCAGATGCGACTGGTATTAATTCCTAGTGAAGAAATCAAGTTTACAGCGTTGCGAGTACCGCGAGAGTGGGTTGATATTCCTGAGTGGGCTAGTCATTATTATGTGGGGATGCAACTGAATTTAGAAGAATGCTGGTTACAGGTGTGGGGATACACCACTTATCAACAGTTACGTGATGGTAAGTATGACATCATCGATGAAACCTACGCTGTGGATGCAGTAGATTTAATTGAAGATTTGAATGTGATGTGGGTAACAGAAGAACTTGCTCCTAGTCCCAAACTGGTAGTAAAGCCAATGGCAAGATTATCCTGTGATGAAGCAACAACGTTAATCAAGCAATTGAGCCAGGAAACTCTTTATTCTCCGAGGCTAGATATTCCTTTTTCTCAGTGGCAGGCACTGGTATCAAATTCTAAATGGCGCAAGGAATTATATAAACAACGTTCCCTAGTTGACTCTCGTAAGCGATCTATAAATTTACTCTCATGGCTGGATAATTTCCTGGAGGCTGGTTGGCAAACTGTTGAGGAAATTCGAGCACGTAATGGTCAACCTACTTTAAGCTTAGCTTACCGGTCTCAACCGACTCGTTTGAAAGATAGTTTCAAGGATAATTCTTCAGCATCTTCCCCTTTTTCTGAAAATATCCCTGAAGCTGTGACCGCAATTATTAAACTAATAAAGACCAATAGCAGTAAAGACACTAACTTACCCGCTATAGAATTATTGGGTGAAATTGGTCATAGTAACTTAGAGGCGATCGCATTGCTTGCTGAGATGATCAATACTACTCACGATCATGACTTACGTCGCCAAGCCGCTGTCAGTTTGGGAAAACTTGACCCAAATCATCCCCAAGCTGGGATCAGGCGAGTTAAGATAATTGATTTAGAAATGCAACTCAATGAGACCAAAGTAGCATTTATGGTTACTCTCATACCTGAAGCAGCTGGGGAAATTAATGTTCACTTACGGGTGTATCCTACTAAGAGTAAATATCTAAAACCTAATCTCGAATTGCTAGTACTTGATCACGAGGAAGAAATTTTCTTGTCGGCTCAGTCGAGAACTGCTGATAATTGGATTCAATTAGAGTTTAATGGTGAAAAAGGGGATAGGTTTATGGTAAAAATAGTACTGGGATATGCCAGCTTCTCCAAAGAGTTTATCCTTTAAGCTATCTTGGGTTGAAGCTTTAGAGTTGTGAGGTTGTTAGCGTAGCGTGGCCAATAGGCCAAGGTTTTATGTCAGAAGGCAGAATGTAGAATGTAGAATGTAGAAAGCAGAAGGCAGAAGGCAGAATGTAGAAGACAGAAGGCAGAATGTAGAATACAGAATACAGAAGACAGAAGGCAGAAGGCAGAAGGCAGAAGGCAGAAGGCAGAAGGCAGAATGTAGAATGTAGAATGTAGAAGACAGAAGTCATAAGGCAGAATGTATAATTATAAATTCTAAATTCTACATTGAATAATAGGGGATTAAAAATGACGAAACTAGTAACATTAAAAATAGTTGATGGTGATTTTAAAAAGGGATTTCGGGTAATCTTAAAAATTGGTATTGATGCCAATGACAATAAGTTAATGCCTAGAGAAATCGACGGTTGGTTACCACCAGCACCACAGATTAACCAATTGTGTGACAGTTGGCTCTTAAGCTATCGTGCTCAAGGAAGAATCAAACTGCATCGGAAACTGACAGCTCCCTCAGAACAGATAACCAACTATTCAATTATAAACTCAGCTCATGATTTAGAAGAGGCGATCAATAATTGGCTAAATTCAACGGATAGAAAGTTTCAACGCTTCCGGGATCAAGTCTTGAAATCTTTATCGAATAATGACCAGATTCGGTTTATTATCCAAACTAATAATATCAAACTTTGGCAACTACCTTGGCATCTCTGGGATGTTTTGTCCGATTGTGATATTGAGGTTAATTTCAGTACATCAGAATTTTCCTTACCCTCCCCAGAAATCGACCAATATAGAAATAAAGTCAGACTATTGGCAATTCTAGGAGATGACACGGGGATTGATATCCAGAAGGATTTGACATTACTGCAGGAGGAATTACCGGATGCAGAAATTGTCCCTTTAATCAGTCCCAAAAAAAAACAATTAAGCCATGAATTATGGGATAAAAGGTGGGATATATTGTTTTTTGCTGGTCATAGTTTGACGGAAAAAGATAATTTACAAGGATGTTTTTTCATCAATGAAGATGAAAGCCTAACCATTGAAGAGTTAAAGTATGGTCTAAGCAATGCGATTAAAAATGGTTTAAAATTGGCTATTTTTAATTCCTGTGATGGGTTAGGATTAGCAGCAGAATTGGTTAGTTTACCAATCTCGACAACCCTGGTCATGCGGGAAAGGGTGCCAGATGAGGTAGCTCAGACGTTTTTGACGTATTTTCTCAACGCATTTGCCACAAAGCAAAAATCCATATCGGATTCAGTTTGGGAAACCCGGAAAAGATTGCAGGAGGAGGTAGAAGATAACTATCCCTGTGCTAGTTGGTTACCAGTGATATTTCAGAATCCTGCTCTGGAACCGCCAACTTGGGAAGACTTGATCCGAAATATTAGCAATCCTATTGATGATCGAGACTATCTCAAGCATAAACCCAAACTCCCAAGGGTTTTACTGGTAAGTTTTATGGTCACTATCGCAGTGATCACAATGCGATCGCTAGGGCTGTTACAAGGATCAGAATTACGTGCTTTCGACCATCTGATGGGTCTGCGACCACCTGAAAAGCCGGATGAGCGGGTTTTAGTAATTGCGGTGGATGAACCAGATATTCAGTATCAGAAAAAGATGGGTTGGTCACCGAAAGGGTCATTATCTTCATTATCCGATACAGCCTTGGCACAACTGTTGCGGAAACTCAACCCTTATCAACCGCGAGTGATTGGCTTAGATATTTATCATGACTTTGAGTTTGAACCTAACTTAGGGACTCAATTGAAACAAAATCCTCGTTTCATTGGGGTGTGCCAAATGAAAAGTATTGATCACTCTGCTATCGCTTCACCACCGGGTATGGCATCACAACAGATCGGCTTTAGTGATTTCTCTCGTGACCCAGATGATATTATCCGCCGCCACCTTCTAGCGATGCCCTCTTCGGATACTTGTAATACTACTTACTCTCTAAGTTTACAAGTGGCTCTGAATTACCTAGCCGAACAAAAGGAAGTCCCGCCGATGAAGAGAAATTCAGCAGGGGATGTAGAAATCGGTGATGTGGTGTTTCGGAAATTCCCACACAATGCTGGTGGGTATCAGTTAGAGCCAAAACATGCCATGGGATATCAGATACTCCTTAATTATCGTGCCAAGAATCCCAAACAAGTTAATCTCCAAGACTTACTCAAGGGTAAACTCGACTCCCAACTGCCGGATTTAGTCAAGAATAAGATTGTCTTGATTGGGGTTGGTAAAGATTTAAAGGATGTACACCGGACTCCCTATACTAAAGGGCCATGGTCTGACAAAATACCTGGGGTTATGGTTCACGCTCAGATGAGTAGTCAGATTATTAGTGCTGTTTTGGATAAACGACCGTTGCTCTGGTGGTTGCCACAGTGGGGGGAAGTGCTTTGGATTGGTAGTTGGTCTGTGGTGGGAGGCTTATTAGTTTGGCGTTTACATTCCCCATCCTACTTGGGAATTGCTGTTTTTTTTGGTATCAGCCTCTTATCTGGAGTCTGTTATGGTCTGTTACTCCAAGGGGGATGGATACCTTTTATACCATCAGCGTTGGCGTTAGTGGCAACCAGTGGAGCCATCGTAGTTTCTAGCATGTGTGAACTACCCCGACCTCTACTTCCTAGAGGTCGGGACTTCCAACTTCACTGAAGAATGCCTTAACTTGGACGGGCGTCCACGTCTTGGTCTTACTTTTTCTCCATTGGCGTTGACCTCCCCCGTCCCAGAGGAGGATAGCATCCTGATCCCTTCTGCTCTAATATTCTTTGCCGCATTACCATCTCTGTCGTGGTGAATTCCACAACTTGGACAAGTCCAAGTCCTGATATCCAGTGGTAATTCCTTGATGCGGTAATGACAATTAGAGCAAGTTTTGGAACTCGGGAACCATCGACTTATTTCGACCAACACTTTCCCTTCTTTCTCGCACTTATAAGAAAGAAAATTCACAAAAGTTCCCCAACCTAGATCAGATATTGCCTTAGCTAATTTATGGTTACGAACCATGCCCTTGACATTGAGGTTTTCAACTACCACTACTTGGTTCTGATTCACTATCTTCCTAGATAGCTTATGGAGGTAGTATTGGCGGACATTTCCAATCTTTTCGTATACCTTAGCTACAATCTTTTTGGCTTTTTTGCGCCCATTACTGCCTTGTTTTTTTCGGGCAGCAATACCTTGCTTTTTGGCCAGTTTTTTTTCGTACTTAGCTAGGGCGTGTCATCAAATAGAAATCAATCTAGTTTAGAATCGATAAATGTAGAG
>WTKN01000300.1:6340-35475 GCA_011524395.1 Moorena sp. SS36440bin_2 | reverse complement strand
CCCTACTCCCTACTCCCTACTCCCTACTCCCTACTCCCTACTCCCTACTCCCTACCAAATTATGATCCAACTACTTGATTCTAGAGCAATTCAACCATCCCAAGTCGCCAATCAGCAATTACTAGACGTTCTAGACGATATTGTTAACAAAGTAAAAATCCAATCAGACTTCTCTATTCACCATTCAGATTACAAACCGTTGGAAATTCCAGCCGAAGCTGTGGAACGTTTTCAACGGATGCCCGAGGATATGCAGCAAAAATATATCAGTCTGCAACTGCGGAGTTTTCTTTATGGTATTTATTACAACGGCTCAATGCGAGATGCTCTGGCACCGGAAGCAGATACGGAAGCTGCGCCACTAGACCTGGAGAACAATACCATCCTGGGAGTAGATGTAGGATTTTATCAGCGACTGCACGACAGCAATAGTGGCAAAGGCTACTTTGCCCCTGGTTGGTCTGTTCTCAGAGAAGAAAGTGATGGCACTTTGGCTGTGACTAACGGAGGATTGAGGCTGCATATTGAACGGGAGCAGCATCTGCCAGCATCCCAGCAATCTGCCACGGTCGGGGATTCAGTAGCAATCCGTATGCCTAAGAATTTAGTGCAAAATGGCTTTTATATGGCCGTTGGCAATCTAGAAGCAAATCGTCCACAAACAGACCAGTCAGTGACTGTGCGAATTTACTTCAATTTGACTCCTGACGGTGCAGTTGCGGTAATGGGTAGCTTAACCCAACAGCTCAACGAAATCGAAATTCCGTTCCACTTTAAAGTTTTGTACAATCCCAAAGACTACGAACGGCACGATTCGGGAGTACTCTACTTTGATAAGTGTCACTATGAGGCTGTTGAGGGAGTTTTAAAGACTGTTTATACAGAGCACCAATCCCATTTTCAGCCAGAGGTTCCATTATTTACCATGGAGCTAGCACCAGGTTTGGGATTAGCAGAAGAACCAGACCAAAAATTTGCCGAACAGGAAAGCTTTGGCATGAATCGCTGTCAGATTGTGGCCAATGGGTTGTTAGAAGCTTGGAATCAAGGGGATGATTCCACTGAAGGAAGGATGAAAGCTATCCTTGGGGAATTTTCTAGGCTGGGGATTGACTTGCAGCGTGTTTATCTCAATGCTAATTCTGAAGATATTTATCAGTGTTTAGATATATAGCACTTTTCATTACGAGTTAAGTACACAGGATTTTTTACCAGTGTCTGTTCCGAAGTCTGTGATCCATTCGTATTTGGCCGTAGGCCACGCGTGCGCGTTCGGGCAGCGTCCGGTAAAGCCCGAAAGCGTGGCCCACAGTCTTAGCTCCCTAAAACTTAGGTAAAAAATAATTTTAGTCTTTTAGTCCAAGAGTAGTCTTGGGCTATTTTTTTATGGTTTTTCTCAGTGCCAATAGTTCTTTAGACATAACTAGTTTAGTTTATTTACTAAAATACAGGGAAGTTAACTATAAGAATAGTGGTCAAGGTAATTTCTAGATTACTTGCTATTACTAGGTTTAGCAGCAGATAGCTACATCTAATTTACAGACAAAATTGCTTGGGTTTTGGCATCGAGAAGCTCTAAAAATCCTAGACACACGAAATTAATTGGAATAGGATTAAAACAGGAATAAAAAAATACTAATTGATTCCTGGTTAAAAACACAGATTCATTATTGGATAAAAACTAAAATGGCTAATATCGAAATTAACGACATCAAAGTTACTGGTATCGACCTATTTGTTGATGCTGAAAGCTTCCTAAATGACCTAAAAGACCAAGACGTTAGCAGCGTAATTGGTGGACAGACTAATGTTACTACTGCAGACTCTTGTTGTTGTGCTGGTTCATGTACATGTCCAGCCAATCTACAAGCTTTTAATGCGATGTAGGGCATATAGATAGCTAGTGTCTTTAGTCTTTCGCCACTTGGATCAGGTACTTCCTTAAAGTATTGTATAATAGGTTTTTAAGAAATGATTTTTTACAAGTGTTATAAACTTCGCGATACTAATAAAAATCGGTAATTTTATAATAATTACTGACACAAACAGCAATAAAGCTCTTAATGAAGTAAGAGCTTTATTGATAATAATTCATTTATTTACAAAAATAATTGGGATATATGGCTAAAAGAATTAGCTCCAATAATGTACTTCAATATCTCTTTGAACACGATATATACAAAGAATCTGAAATTGCACAAATAAATAATAATCATCAGTCTATTATTAATTCAAATTATTTAGATCTTACATTATCAAATCAAGATAAATTAATTATCAAACAAGATTTATTAGATGATGATTATTGGTTTGACTCTAAAACAATAAATGAATTCAGTCTACAGTCTTTTTTAAATGATTGTCATGATTTAAGCTTTAGTTGTTCATTAATACTTGAAAATTTACAGTTTGATGAAAGTAATTCTATACTAATCTATAAATACTCCAAAGCGTATACCAATCTGAAGGATTTTTATAAAGACAGACAAGTTTTCTCAACAGACATATCAAATTTATTGGGAAATACCCTAGCAACCTTACACCATGAGACTCTAAATTCCCTGAGTTGCAAAGATTTCATGAATAGAATTGCTAGAGGTGAGCCTCAGTATAAGTTTCCTCACCCTGTTCATCTCTTAGACAAACCTACCCCGGAGACTTTAACGAAAGATATACCTCCAACAGGTTTTCCGTTCATAGCTCTCTACCAAAGTTCTGAAAGCTTGAGAGATGCAGTTACAGAACTGGTATTTACTCATAAACACTATTGCTTAACTCAAAACAATTTGAAATTAGACAACATTCTAATTTCAGAAGATTGGAGAGAATATTTATCTATAGCTAAAGAACCCAATGATTCTATCAAGATTATTAATTGGGATAAGTGTAGCTGGGGCGATCCAGCCTTTGACTTGGGAACAGTAATATCTAGTTATCTATTAATATGGTTAAATAACTTGATTTTAGAGCCTAGTATTAAGTTAAGCGAATCTTTAGAGTTAGCTAATATTTCTTTGGATGTTATTCAGCCTTCAATTAATTCATTACTTAGATCATATCTTAGTAGCTTCCCATCTATTTTACAAGAATACCCAGACTTCCTTAATCGAGTTATTCAGTTTACAGGTCTTGCCTTGATATACGAAATTGTATCAATGATGCAATCTTTTGAATCTTTTGATTACCGATGTATACACATACTTCAAGTTGCTAAAAAATTACTATGCCAACCCACAGAAGCATTTGACTCTATCTTAGGCATCAGTAATATCAAATTAAGTAATTTTCAATAATTTATCTTATAAATAAGATTAGGTATATAGTTTATGGGATATCCATTACTTACAATCAAATTACCAAAATTAATTCATGATATTATTGATAATATTCAGATCGAACTATCTGAATTGTCGGTATGTCATTCAGCTTATCAGCTTAAGAAATATACTCTTGGTAATATAGAGCAAATTCGTAAATTACCTAAGGATATTCAAGATAAGTACTTAATTACAACTATTAGAAATATTATCCTCGATATTTACTTTAATGGCTCACTTATTCTGGACAAAAATAGGTCTCTCGACAAAAATGACAAAAAAAAGCTTAATAATACCTCCTTCCAGGTAGACTGGGAGTTCTATGAAGGACTAGAAAAAAATAATCAAGGAAAAGGCTGGTGGAATCATAACTATCAGATTATCAAGGAAGAAACTGATGGTAGTCTCCAAGTTAAAAAGAAGAATATTACTATAACTATCCAGAGAGAGTATCACCTTCATCCAGAACAGAGATCAGCAACTGTAGGTGATATTGTTTCAGTCTATAATCTACATAGTAGACTTATCAAAGATTTTTACATGGCCTATGGAGATATAGTTCGTTATGCTGATGAACCATTTATATCTATTTATTTTAACTTTAGCTCTCAGGGTGCGCTGGTATTTATGAAAGAGCTAACCGAAAAATTAAATTTAAAGCAAATTCCTTTTTGCTTTTATGTGCTGTATAATCCTGATCGCTATGGACGATATGATTCTGGAATTCTCCAAATTAGAAAAAATTACTATAATGTAGTTCGTTCACTATTAGAAATTCTTTACACAAAAAATCGAAGCGAATTTAATCATCAAATTCCTATATTATCAAAATATATTGCACCAGGAATAGGTTTAGCAGAAAAACCAGAAAAAGAATTTACTTTTCAAGAAGGTTTTGGAGTTAATCGTTGCACAATTATCGCACAAGCCTTGGTTGAAGCTCATAATAATGGTGACAATTCTCCAGAATTACGCATGGAATATGTTCTCAAGCATTTTGCAAATTTTGGAATTGACATTGAATGTCCATATCTCAATCCAAATTCGGAAGATATCTATTCTTCTTTAGCCCTGTAAATTTGTTGATGATGTGGTATTCAATCTTAAAGTACAGAGCATTGACTATATCCTGATATTTTTATATCAAGATAGATATATAGCAATTATACCACTTGTGAGGTACAAATCTCTGGGTTTTAGGGAGCAGGGACTGAGGCCGTAGGCCACGCTACGCGAACGGAGCAGGGAGCAGGTAAGAGAGAAGAGGAAAGAGCCAATAGTCAAACAATTATGTGTACCTCATGAGTCCTATAAACGCTATAGATTGTTGAATAATAGTTAAAATAGCTGCTAAAACTATTACTTATCAGTATAATTAGTTATGAATAAAAAACTGAGCCTTGGTGTTCTTGATTTCTGTTCTATTCCAGGTAAAACTAGTGTCTATGCAATCAGTTCAACAATTGAACTTGCTCGTCAGGTTGAAACCTTTGGATATTCCCGCTATTGGCTTACAGAACATCACGAAAGTACAGCCCATGCTAGTCCGGAGCTGCTAATACCTATTATTGCAGGATCAACTAGAAGGATTCGTGTAGGAACAGCTGGGATTCTTCTCTACTTCTACAGTCCCCTAAAGATAGCCGAGAATTTTAAATTGCTTGAAACCTTGTTTCGCGAACGAGTTGACTTAGGAATATGTCGTGGTCAGGCAGCTCCATTGATTAGCCAAGCTTTACTTGATGGGAGAACTAAAGACCTTGATTTTGACCTTTATCAGGATAAGGTTAAAAATCTGGTCAACTACTTGGGTGGAAGTTCACCAGTAAATGTTCCGCCTGCTGGTTCTGCTACTCCAGAAGTTTGGGTTCTTGGTAGCGGCTGGAGTAGTATGCCTTTAGCAGCACATCATGGTGTTGCATACAGCCATTCCCTTTTTCACAAAGGATATCAAGATGATCCCAGTATTCTCCAAGAATATCGAGAAACTTTCCAGGCAAAATTTGCGAAAATCCGGACTCCCCAGTGCAATATAGCAGTTGCAGGCATTTGTGCAGACACTGAAACACGGGCAAAACAATTACTCAAGCAACACACTAACAATTTTATTGTTCCGACAGTAGTCGGTAGTGCCAGTCAATGTAAAGAGATGCTTCAGGCACTACAAGAGCGCTATAGAGTTGATGAAATAATCTTCCTTGACATTTGCCATGAACTTGATGACCGTCTACGTTCTTATGAACTACTCGCTGGTGAGTTTAGATTAGCAAGTACATACGAAAAAATATCAGAATTGGTCAGCCAGACAAATTAGAATCCCTTGAGTTATAGAACTCAATGTTATTTATAACTTTAACTTCTTTCACGTGCCCCTTAAACCACCCAGTAAACAAATCAGACATAATCTCAGAACGCAACTTTCCATAAAATTCTGATTGAATAATCTCCTCAACCAAAATCAGTTGCACTCCCTGAGAACTCACAATAGCCTTAAGCAACTGTCACCCTTTAGCCGCAAAAACAGCAGCAGAACTTTCCGATTTTAAATCCTGATATCCTCCAGAGCGCCGCAACTCACTATCCTGGATATATTCGTGATCCATGTCATAGAAACTCCTCTCCCCTTTGTCGAACTGGTAGAAACTAATTTTAGTCTTTTAGTCCAAGAGTAGTCTTGGGCTATTTTTTTATGTATAGTTTTTATAACTGCCAAAGTTTTGTTAACATAACTGTTCGCAGTTGACTACCTAAATTAGACATACAGCCTTTTTCATAGCTATCAGGTACACAATATTTTTCCCCGATTCCCGATTCCCAATTCCCGATTCCCGATTCCCGATTCCCGATTCCCGATTCCCGATTCCCGATTCCCTTTTTCCATAAGTCTCAAAACAAAAAAAATAGCCGTAGAAAGACTATCCACGGCTATTTCAAATTTTTATGTCACAAAATTAGCAAACCTAACCTGCTCTGATCTGATTGGCCAAAGGCCGCGCTACAAAACCAGACCAAAACCTTAGCCAGGGGGGAAACCCCCCTGAAATTTAAGGTGTTATGGCAACAACCAATATTTGGTTATTGTAGTGATAACTTCCCCTGGAACATCAGTAGTTTCGAGAGGGGTCCATTCCGCTATCTCTGCATAGCCCAGGGCGTAAAGCATCTGCATACTATAGATGACTGATTCACGAGAACCTTTGAGAGTGTGATGAGCAGGTTTTTTCTTGAAGTTTTGGCTGAATTGTTGTGACATAACTCAGAATTGAATTTTGTTTACAATGATTATTGTAATGATTATTATTTTAATTGTCAAGGGTTTTTAAAAAAGTTTTTTTTGGTAGTTTTAGGGGTAATAAAAAACTATAGCAAGTCTTATAGCCATGAGATATAAATCTCTGGTTTTTAGGGAGCAGGGAGCAGGGAGCAGGGAGCAGGAAAGAGCAAAGATAGAATAGGGAAGAGGGAAAAAATAATCTGTACCTCATAGCTAGGATAAACGCTATAAGCGATCGCTTGCAGCTAATTGAAACCTGAAAATTGTAATTATGTCTAGATGTGAAGAGGGGTCATAGTTAGTAGGGTGCGTTAGGGACGGTATCGCCCTTATTTTATTGTAATTGTTAGGACAATCCGTCCCGTAACGCACCAGCCAAACGGCAAAAATGAAATGCAATGAGCGTGTATCTTTAAGATAATTGCTTTGATAAAATTAGCGATTATCTTAAAGATACGCTACGCGATCGCTTGTTTTTAACTAGTAATTTTAACCATAGGGCTGGGCGCACTCGCCCCTAAAATAGTATTCATTTATCCGTCAGCTTTTTATTGTTTTTATCAGCTCTACTAGTTTTGTGGACATAACGGTTTTCGTTTATTTCCTAAATTAGAGATAAATCCTTTTTCCTAGGGAGCAGTTACACAAGATTGTTTACCTGCTCCCTGCTCCAATGCCTTGGAGGCGATCGCAAACTATTCTGGAATTCTGGATGCTGGGTTTGAAGTAATCCCTGTGGAGCCTCGCCCACTGGATCCGGTGGGAGGTAATCCAATTCTTTTGTTGATTTAGTTACAAGATGGCAAATGTTGACTGGAGCAACCTAGGACGAAAGTGCCTTAGCTAATTGAAAAGTGCTAGAACCTAATCTTAGTCTCTTAGTCCAAGAGTAGTCTTGGGCTTTTTTTTATGGTTTTTCTGAGTTCCACTAGTTTTGTGGACATAAGTGTTTTAGTTGCTTCGGTAAATTAGCGAGAGGTTAACTATGAGAGGTAAATTGTGAGCTATGAATAGGTTTAGCACTAGGTAACTACATCTAATTTAATGACAAAAGTGTTTTTGTTTTAGCATCAATAAACTGGATGAAAACTATAAAATGTCAATTGATATAACTAGGATAAAAAGCAGAAATCAAACATGGCTAATTGATTTCTAATCAACCACAACCGTTTATTGGAATAAAATTAAAATGGCCAAGATTAAAGTTAAGGACATCAAACCCACTGGGGCTGACTTGTTCAATGATTCTGAAAGTTTTATGAACGAACTGAGTAATGATGAGCTTGAACAGGCTATGGGAGGACGTATTATATGGCCAGTAGATTCAGTACAAAAGAGCTGTAATTGCTTAACCACTACTGGAGGGACTATTAAAACGACCATTTGCACCCTCCCACATACCGCTGTCATCCTGTAAACTCTTTTGACCAAATACCTTCACTGCTGAATCTTAAATTTAGGAGTGAAGGTTTGAGCAATCAAATGAGTATAACTATTACCTAACGTTCTGATCAGGGAGTCAGTCGATGTCTAAGTATACCCTTCCCCCTCTCAAGGAAGATTCTATAGTAACGTCAGCTTTAGAGCCAGAGTTATCCCAGGGTAAATTTCAGGATAAAAAACCACAATACCCTTCAGTGCTTCGTCCCAAATTAGCCTGTAAGGTTAACTACTATCAAGATCAGCTGATTTTTTCTCAGGATGGTCGGGATTTCGCGTTTCAGGTTAACAGTCAATCAGGAAAAATCTTAAAAAAGTTCGTCTCTCTGATGGATGGGACTAAGAGTCTGACTGAACTCCAACAAATGTTCTCGGCTAATAATTCTGAGCTGATCAATACTATTGTGCGTCACCTGGACGAACAGAACTTCCTGGATGACGTTGCTCCGGTTAGGGTTAATTCAGGCATCGACACTGTGCTGGAATTGGAAGATTTGACCACTGAATTGCTCAATAAGCAGGTTGATGAAAATCTGTTCCTGAAATCCATCAAGTCACCAACATCCCAACTGCCAATCAACGTTGTTTATGGTTTTGTAATAGAGACTTACCACGTTATTTCTCAACAGTGCTGTTTTGATGCTCCTGGACTTAGCTTCCAAAGCTCTACAAAGGTTCGACAATTGCTCAATGAACGCTACACTCAACAATACCGCCAAGACCAGGAACTGGTAATGGCAGCACTTAATGCTATTGGCATTAGCCGTGAGCAACTCGCGGACACCATGCCACTCCCAGAAACCATGGGGATGTGCAATGCTTTGACCTATTGGGCGAACTTTGAGCCACTCTTTTTCTTGAGTACTCTGGGATTTTTGGCAGGTGAGACCCGTAAGAATTTTGAATTTTTCAGTTTTGCTTGTGAGCGTGTTGAACTAGATTCTGGCTTTATCAACCCGATTAGAGAATTGGCAAACAGCAAGCTAAAGCTGGAACCAGAAAATTTAAGCCGTCGCATCTTTCAAGACATTCCTCACATTGATGCGCAAACAAAGCAGCGATTTAGAGGACAAACTTACCTATTTATTGAAATCTACAATAATTTCTACACAGCTATCTGGAATCATTACTCGTCTGCCAGTCATTTACTGCGGCGAGTTTCGGCAATTTAACTCCCTACTCCCTACTCCCTGTTCCCTGTTCCCTGTTCCCTTTACTATATGTCATTAACAAACGTTTTATTCCAACAACCACTGTTCAAAGATCGGGTATTTTTTGAATTCAAGGACACTGAAGTTGAAATTCATTATGGCGGTCAAGGATGCGCGATCGCAGTTGAGCCGGAATACCAGAACGAAACTGTCCAACTGCTAAGGCTCTTGCAAGCGGGGGGTATGTCCCCAGAGCAATTGGGTCTGGCCTGTCCAGGAATTAAAGAGGATATTCCCGAACTCCTCGCTGAGCTGGATCGCCGGGGTCTACTGATAGAAACCCATCAGGAAGTGGAATCTCGTGGGGTGAGTGGGCAGCAGTTCTATCGAGAGTTGTGCCGATTTCTTAACCGCATGAAGGGGCAATTTCCCCTTTCTCCTTTCTCAGAAAAGATGGCTGATGGAACTATTACCAGAAACCAGTTGATTGGTTATGCTTTGGAATCTTATCACGTTACCCATCTGTGTCCTAGACTCTTAGCGCCATCCTTAGCCAATTATGAATCCCCTGGAACTCAAAAACTTCTCCAGGAATTCTTTGTGTCTGAGTTGCACCATGACCGTTTGATTGAGAATTCCTTGAAGAGTGTGGGCATCGAAGCTGAGCAACTGCAACGGATGCAGCCCCTACCCATGACTTTCGCAGTCTGTTCCACCCTGGCCGTTTTTGCCAAGCAGCATCCCCTGAGCTTCAAGGCTGCACTGTTGTTGTTTGAGGAAGATGACAAGGTATTCCACGAGTTGTTTCAGCAGCAGTCCGAAGCCTTGGAGTTACCACCGGAATTTTATAAACCGATCCTGCTCCATGCCGGTATCAATGAAGAAGGGGCACATGACCAAATCACTTCGATTCTGCTGGCAGAAGTGGCTTATGTGTCACCAGAAGAACAAGTAGTGGTTAAGAAGAATCTGGGAATTCTGCTGGAGTGCATGGTTCGGCGGACTCACGAAATTCTGGATTACTATGGGAATCCTAATAATATCATGCCTCGTTGTTTTACTTGAAGGGGCAATTTTCTATTGAATGGGAAGTATGAAGATAGTTATAAGTGTTTAGATATAAGTAGTTGAGCCTCACGCCTAAAATCATTCAATCATTTTAGTCTTTTAGTCCAAGAGTAGTCTTGGGCTTTTTTTTATGGTTTTTCTCAGTTCCAATAGTTTTGTGGACATAATTAGTTTAGTTGATTCGGTAAATTAGCGAGAGGTTAACTATAAGAAGTTATTTGTGAGCTATGAATAGGTTTAGCGGCAGGTAACTACATCTAATTTAATGACAAAAGTGTTTTTGCTTTAGCATCAATAAGATGTCAAAATAGTAGACAGGTTAAATTTAATGTGAATAGTATTAAAACAGGAATCAAAAACTACTAATTGATTCTTATAAAAACATTTATTTTTGGATCAAAATACCATGGCTAATATTGCAATTTCTGACTTACATCCTGTTGGTGCCAACCTCTTCGATGATTCTGAAAGCTTTCTGATGGATTTATCTGATGATCAACTAGATGTTACAGGTGGCGCTACTCCAACAATTGTAACTCTTGTAATTTTTCTGTCACCTCAAGCACTTTATTAATCACTGGATTAACTTTTGTAATCTACATTCCGCATCCTAAAATTGCTCCCTAGCGGAAATCTTAGTTTTTTAGTCCAAGAGTAATCTTGGGCTTTTTTTTCCTGTGGTGGCTTAACAGCAACACACCCTGTTCAGGCATGCTATTTACAACTCACCCTATGCAATTAGAATTTTGACAGCTTTTAGGTTACTGGCTCAGCTTAGGTTGTCATTTTTAATCAATTACTGCTCAAAGGAGCCGGGTGCATCTCATCTTTGTAAAAAAGAAGGGAAGTGCCGGAAGTGTCGGAAGTGTGGGGATTTTAGAGAGGGTGGGTAGTCTAGGCACTGTCGGAATTTTATTAGAATTTTGGTCTAATTGCAAAAGTGAGATGCACCCAAGGAGCCTGAAACATAAATGTTGCTCAGGCTCCTCCTATTGAACGTGATTCCTAAGAAAGTATTTCTCCCTGAAGAATCAAATCATTTATTTTGGCTTAAGTCCTACAAGTTCTCTGATGATTGCCACGCATTGAGCATCAGGTACTTCAATTGTAGTGCCATTTTCAGCGGTGACTGTGCATCCTCCAAAAATTTTTGATGAATTGACATCAATAAGTTCAGATTCAGTTATTTGAAGTTGCTTGATTTGAATATTCGCCATTTTTTTTCTTATCCTTTCTTGTTGTAAATAGAGCTTGAGTAAAAGTTTCAATCTCCAATTTAATAATATCCTATTAAAATCAAGATAACCACCTTAAAACATGAATTAAAAGTTACATATATGGTTAAATAATTTATACTAAAAATAGTATATTTAAGTTTGATTGTATTGAACATAACTTAACTGTATTTAAATATTCCAATATAAACCATAAAAAAGGAAAATTAAAAAAATAAATTGAGACATAAAAATTACAGTTAGGTCTTAAAAAAAATAATACTCCAAGTAATCTCATCAAAAAAGCGATCGCCCCAGGAAAATAAGTGCGATCGCTTGCAGCCAATTAAAAACCGAAAATTATAATTAGACTCGATTTGAAGAGGGGTCACGGTAAGTAATCTAAAAAAATAAGCGATCGCATCCTAAAATTAATGCGATCGCTCTTCTAAAAATAGCAAGAATACAGCCTCTAGTTAATTGGTTATTTTGGCGTTGATACTTCCCGCATGAGTTCAGAAGGATTACAATTGTCTGTGACAACTTGCGGACAGCGAAAACACGCTGCTTTGCCTTCCTGATTCCACCATCTACAATCCTTCCGTATGGCACAAGCTGGCAAGTTTTCCTCCACTGCTGGTAAGTTCTCCACAATTTGCGTAGCTAAACGGCAGTTTGTGCCATCAAAATGCTGACAACTTTTCTCTGCACAGGGAGCAGATATACGAAACACCTCTGTGGGTGTAACTGGAGCAGCTAAACTCACCAGTTGTTCAGTAAGAAGTTGCGCTTGCTTTAAATAAGTAACCTGGGGCTTCTCTTTAGTACCATTTACAATCCCAAATACACGACTATTTTCTGACTCAGGTCTAGCACTGGGACAATGTTTAGTGTGACTGGAGCTATTCATAATCACAATCTTATTTTCTGAGTTGATCACAGAAATCAGTATGTTAAATTACATTTCTGAAGGATATCACTTGGACATTGACATCAATTACTCAGGCTATAGCGGTTCCTGATCTACTGAGGTGCCATTTGAGAATAACAACTAAAATAGGAAAATCCCGTGTACTCTACTTGGGTGGAAACCGCTATAAGTCTAGATAAAAGTATCAGAGCCTTGCTCAATCAAGGGATGAATTCAATCCTCAAGCCTTGATGATCAATTTAGGTGGAAGTATAGGTTTATCCGGGTCGGGAGGATCACACTGAACCATACCGCAGGTTGATATATCGCAGCCACCGATTAGTTGTTTAGATTGCTCGTCAGATAAACTAGCTAAGGTATCCTCATCAAATCCTGCTTGACGCCGGGCGATCGCCCCTTCTACTGCACTACCGATTAAATCTTCGATTTCGGGGAAACCGACCAGGTTTGATTCACTGGATTGAAGTTGCTTGATGTGAATGTTAGCCATTGTATTCTGTGTCCTTTGGTATTGTGACTAGAGTTTTAAACTAAAATTAAAACTAAAACTCTACTAAGAGGCTATCGTATAAAAAATAATTTGGAAATATTAAACTATGACATAAAAGTTACAATTATATCAATATTTATATAAATTATCATAGCTATAATTTACAAAAAATCTGGATTTTATAGGACAGTGGCTCTGGAAACAGATAATGTTGACTATTTTTAAATTATCCTAATTAAAGTGTAATTAAAATTGATTGATTTTCAATTGAGACATAATGATTACAGTTATGTCTCAATTGAATAGAAGGTTTTCGCAAAAAGCCCTATAAAGCCTGAATAATATTCATATTCATGGTAAATTGGTATAAGAATAAATGGGTTTAGAAAGTATAATTGATTCTAATTCGAGTCCAATTGAGTCATAATCTCAACTTCCCCAATCTCTCCCTTCAACCACCCACTAAACAAATCAGACATAATTTGAGAACGCAACTTCTCATCCAATTCCGATTTAACAATCTCCTCAACCAAAATCAGATGCACTCCCTTAGAACTCACAATCGGCTTAAGCAACTGTGGCGGCTCAGCAGCAAAAACAGCAGCAGAAATTTCCGGCTTAAACTCCTGACGCTTAACAATTCCCCGATATCCTCCAGAGCGACGTAACTGAGTATCATCGATATATTCGTGAGCAATATCATAGAAACTCGTCTCCCCTTCATCCAGGGCATAAAACAGTTCCATAGCTAGGTCTTTATCATCTAAAACGACTTCGTAAATAACTGCAGCAGCATAATCGAGCTGATGTTCAAAGAAATAGGGTTCAACCTTATCCCCAAACAGATGTTGAACTACCTTACCAGCAATCAAATTCGTATACACTATTTCTTCAAAATCATCCAAAGACATACTGTGTTGTTGCAGCCATGCCCAAGTGTCTTCTGAATTTTCAAGTTTGTTCATTAACCGGAATTGGTCGGCTGCCTTTTGAAGCTCTTCAATCTCTACAGCGATGCCAGCACTTTCCGCAGTAGCCGCAATAATCTTGCGCGTCACAATCCCTTCAATCATGTCAGGAATTTGGCAGGTTAGTTTAACTTGGTGAACAATATCATTAGTGGTAATCGTAATAGCTGGTAACATGATTATTTATTGCTAATTGTTGATTGGACAGTAAGGGAACAGGGAACAGGGAACAGGGAATAGGGAGTAGGGAGTAGAGAGTAGAGAGTAGGGAGTAGGGAGTAGGGAGTAGGGAGTAGGGAGTAGGGAGTAGGGAGTAGGCAAGAGGCAAGAGGCAAGAGGCAAGAGGCAAGAGGCAAGAGGCAAGAGGCAAGAGGGAAAAAATCTGGCGTTGCTGATTCTGAGTATGGTTTCGCCCCCCTAGCCCCCCAATTCTGGGGGGAAAAACTCTCAAGCGATGCAGCGCGGTCTTGGGGGTTTCCCCCACTCGCGCTTTGCATCAAGACAAGTCCCCCAGAATTGATACTGCTGGCGAAATCAATATTTGTTTACACAAGGGTTGCAGATGGGAAACTTTAAGTTCATGCTCCCCCCAGCGAGGGATTGCTCGCTGGGGGTTGGGGGGCTGCAAAGACTTCTGTCTCCCGGCTGATATTTCTAAATGTTAAATTCGCCAGCGGTATCAGAATTGGGGGATTTAGGGGGCTACTTTCCACACCTCCCTCTCTTTCACTACTCCCTACTCCCTGCTCCCTGCTCCCTAATAAAACCTAAGACTTTGTACTTCACCCAATTGATAATTGCTACAATTCCAAACCCCCCTGCTGCAACTTCTTAAAGGGATCGAGAACTAAATCCATAATCCGACGCTGCCGGACAATGACTTCTGCTATTGCGGTGTCTCCTGGGCGGAGAGCAATACATTCCTTTGGTGTGGGCATACAGGTTTTATTGAGTTTAATTTCTAGGTCATAAGTAGGCACTTTACCCTGCTCCGTTTCCGTCACCTTGGAGGTTGGAGAAATATTGATTACTGTTCCCTCTACTACCCCATAGTCTTGAAAAGGATAAGCATCAAACTTCATTTTTACTGCCATTCCTTCCCGTAAAGACCCACTTTCTGAAATAGCGATCTGCGCCCGGAGTGAAAGGAAGGATCCCTGTGGGGCAATCTCGACGATAGTGTCTCCAGGTTGGAGCACAGCCCCAGCACTTTTGATTGGTGACTGAAACACAATTCCCTCGATCGGGGCGGCTAACATCCTTTGCTTTAACTGAAATTCCAAGGATTTAATCTGACTTTTACTCTGGGATAGTTCCGCTTGGAGGGTAGTAATTTGGGTTTCTATATTATTCAGTTGTTCCTCACTTTTGAGTAACGCTAGCTTACCCGAATGAACCAAGGTTTTATAACTCCGTTCTTGCTCTTGCAAGCGCAGGCGAGCTTGTTTAATATCAGCGGAGGCTTGATGAATGGTCTTTTCATAACTACCTTGTTGCTCTTTCAGGCGAGACTGAGCTTGTTTTATTTCTAATTCAGTTCTGATGATATTTTTCTGGGCTTCTTTGGCAGACTGTTCAACATCTAAAAAGCGTTCTTTTGACAAAACCCCTTCTTCATAAGCGTTTTTGTAACGGGGAATTTTTTCTTGAGCACTTTCTAAACGAATGGTTTCTAATTCATAGGCAACCTTGCTAGACTCTATCGCCCCTCGTGCCTGCTCTATTTGTGCCAATAGTTCTTCTTTTTGTAAACTGTAGGCGAACTTGAACGCTTCCAGATTCTGCCGTGCTTGCTCGACTTGCGCCTGTTTTTCTAACTCTTGAGCTTGGTTTTGTTGCTCCTGGGTACGCAGAGCTAGTATCAATTGGTTTTTCAGCACTTCTAATTGATTGAGGCGATTCTGTTGCCCTTCTAATTTTTTTTGTTCCTGCTGAAGTTCAGTGCTAACTAACTCCGATTCCAGTTCTAGTAAGGTTTGACCAGCCGTTACCAATTCCCCTTCTTTCACCTTAATTGCTGCTACGGTTCCTGCTACTGGCGCATCAAGTTTGATCGTTTCCCCCGTAGGTTCCAATCTTCCTCTGGCTTTCCCCGTCTCATCCACCTGAGCGAAGATCGCCCAAGGTAAAGCAAGACCCATAAATACCATCAAAAAATACAGTAATCCCCTTGTCCAAACCTGGGGGAATGTATCAAGCAGTTCCGTAGTAGCACAAGACCAGTCATGACCCTGGAGTGGTTGATCATTCCTAGGTTGAGGAGTCGTTTCTTGGGTGAGTAACTCCTGATACCGACGCTGGTCTGGAATAGTTTGAGTAGGACTATGTCCATTCAATGTATGATTTTCAGGCATAGCAGTATTTCCATTTGAGTTGTGAATAGAATTTTTTAAGGAAAGGCAAGAGGCAAGAGGCAATAGGCAATAGGCAATAGGCAATAGGCAATGGGCAATAGGCAATGGGCAAGAGGCAATAGGCAATAGGCAAGAGGCAATAGGCAATAGGCAATAGGCAAAAGGCAATGGGCAATAGGCAAGAGGCAATAGGCAATAGGCAATAGGCAAAAGGCAAGAGGCAATAGGCAAGAGGCAAGAGTAATCAACGAATTTTTTCCCACACCCCACACCCCACACCCGACTCCCCACACCCCACACCCGACTCCCTACTCCCTGCCCTATATAGCACTACGAATTAAGGTGTTTGACATTGATACAAGCTGAAAAGCTGTTATACTAAGTAAACTTTTGCCTTTTGCCTTTTGCCTTTTGCCTTTTGCCTTGCGCGTAGCGCTATAACTGCTGCTGATTCAGATAAAAATAATGTCCTCGCTTTGCCATTAAGTCTTCGTGAGTACCGGTTTCAATCAAGACCCCTCTATCCAGGACTAAAATCAGGTCAGCTTTCCGTACGGTAGAAAGACGGTGAGCAATCACTAGGGTGGTGCGGTTTTTGAGAATGGTATTGAGATTGGTCTGAATAATCCGCTCGGATTCCGCATCCAGGTGGGAGGTGGCTTCATCGAAAATTAATAGGCGGGGATTTCCCAACAGGGCGCGAGCAATGGCTAAACGCTGTCGCTGTCCCCCAGACAACATCCCTCCTCCCTCCCCAATCTCGGTTTCATAGCCCATGGGCAGTTTTTGGATAAATTCATCGGCACCGGCCAGTTTCGCTGCTGTGATAATTTCGTCTAAGCTAGCTGAGGGATAAGCCAGACCGATGTTTTCTCGAATTGTCCCTCCAAACAGAAAGGTATCTTGATCCACTACACCAATTTGCTGGCGCAAGGAGCCTAAGGAAAGACTGGTGATATCTTGCCCATCAATCAACACCTTCCCATCTGACGGGGGATACAGCCCCAACATCAGCTTGGAAATGGTGGTTTTACCGGAACCACTGCGCCCCACTAGGGCGACCATTTGCCCTGGTTTTACCTCAAAACTAAGATTTTCCAGGACATTGCTCTCACTTTCTGGGTGATAGCGGAAGGTGACCTGATCAAACCGAATGTGACCGCGCAATTCAGGTAATGATTGCCGTGCTTGATAGTGCAAATCTTCTTCTGGTTGGTAATCCAGCACATCATTGATGCGCTCTATGGCAATCACAACTTCCTGAAATTCATTCCACAGTAGCGTCAGCCGCTGGAAAGGCCTGATCACCTGACCCAGCAACATATTAAAAGCCACCAATTGCCCAATGGTGAGCTGATTTTGAATCACCAACCATGCCCCAAACCAGAGCAGTGCGGTAGTGGCTAACCCCTCGATGGTATTGCTGAAAATCTGGAGTCGATTGCTAATCACCTGCCCAGAAAAGTTAGTTTTAACTTCTTTATTTAATAACTCTTCCCAATGCCAGCGTACCGTTTGCTCAACGGCTGTGGACTTGACAGTGCGGACACCAGAAAGCACTTCAATCAGATAACTGCTTTCTTTTGCGATCGCATTAAAGACTTCCCGAGAAATTCGTTTTAAAAACGGTGTAGAAATCAACGCTAGCAGGAAAAAGGGTGGTACAATTACTAAGATTAGCAACGCCAATTTCCAACTGTACCAAAACATCAATCCCACATAGATAAAAACTGTTAGTAAATCTAGCAGGATAGATAACGCTTCACCGGTTAGAAACCGCTCAATTTTACGATTTTCCTGAATCCGGGAGGTAATATCACCGACAAAACGAGACTCAAAGAAACCCAAAGGTAATCGCAAGGTATGGCTGATAAACCCCACAATCAGTGCTAGGTCTACTTTATTCGCCGTGTGGTCAAGCAAATATTGCCGCAACCCGGTAATCGCAACCCGAAACATAGTAAACATCAGCAATCCTAACCCCACAGCAGTTAGGGTGAGGGTGCTCCGTTGCACTACCACTCGGTCTAAAATTATCTGGGTAAATATCGGTGTAATCAGACCGAATATCTGGATCATCAGGGAAGCAAAAAACACCTCCAGCAACACGACACTGTGAGGCTTTACCAACTCAAAAAATTGCCAGAAGGAGGTCTTACTTTCTTTGGTATCCTTCAGGATTGCTGTAGGTTCCAGTAGCAGTGTATAACCAGTCCAATCCGCTTTGAATTCCTGATGACTCAGAGTTTTCTGACCAAGAGCAGGGTCACCAATTACCACATGCTTGTTGGTGATTTCATAAACAACAATAAAGTGTTTTCCTTCCCAGTGAACAATAGCAGGTAGCTGTTGTTTTGCCAGTCGATCCAGACTAGCTTTCACCGGTCGAGTGGAAAAGCCAATACTTTCCGCTGCTGCTGATAGTCCCCGCAATGAAGCACCATTACGGTCGGCATTGGAGATATCTCGCAAGCGATTAACACTGAATCGTTTCCCCCAATAACGACCGATCATTACTAGACAGGCAGCACCACAGTCAGAACCACTCTGTTGGGCAAAAAACGGATAGCGCCGAGTCACTCGCTGCCACAAATGACCAACTTTTTGAGTAGGGCTAGGAAAGTAAGCTTTGCTAATGGTTTGCTTGGGTTTTTCCTCTTTGGAGGTGGGGATGTCTTTCTTGTGTCCCACTCCCGCTACTTCCGCTATTTTGCCTTTCTCCCCCTCTCCCAAAGCACTCTCCGAGGGCATCAGCAGGGAATTTTGCCCTTGGGCCTGACGATAAAAATGCTCGCGGATTTCGGGATGTTTGCTAATCAGGGGAAATAACAGTTCCGGAGTTAGATAACAGAGCTTAGTTTTGAGGGAAGCTCTAGCTGAGTAACACTCAAAAGACTCTTCTGGAAAGAAAGTACACTCCCCAAAGGACGCTCCAGCTTCTAAGTTGGTAATTAACTCCCCGGCACTATTAATCAGTCTGACCTTTCCGGAAATCACAATATAAATGCCAGCCTCAGCATCTGTTGACTGCCAAAATTGACCGACCGTTGGCTCGCGATATTTTATTTGTTTGAGACAGCGTGATACCTCTAATTCTGAAAGAGAATGCCCTAGAGTATTAGCGAGCTGCTGAGGGGAAATCAGTAGATTAGATTTAGGATTAGATTTAGATATATGTCGAACCATAATCTCATACCATGTTGCTGGGATTGAATAGCCAAAAACTATTAGACTCGGAGCCATTAGCGGATTTCAGGTCAGAAATAAAGATGCTGTGACCATCCTTTTCCTGTCTGCTAGGGGAGTTAACCTTTCTCCGTGTTGGTATCGTCGATAATCCCATGTCTTTGAGCAATCGTCCTAGGTGACGATTGCTGACTTCAATCCCCAATTCTTTGGCCAGATGTTTGTTTAACCAATTCACTGTCCAACGGCGAAAGGAATACCCATAATCCCGGGGACTCTGGTTAATCAGTTCCTTCAAACGGTCTAAATACTCCTCATTAACTGCCTTAGGGCGACCAATGGGACAATCCTGCCATTGGTGAGCCATCCCACTACGAGCGATATGCATCCAATGTCTTACTGTTGCGGCACAACACCCCAAGGTTTGACAAATTTCTGTTTGAGATTTGCCCTGATCTGCCAATAACATAATTTGAATCCGCTGACGGTAGGACTCATGTAAATCCTCTTCGAGGCTTTTTTGGAGCAGTTTGCGTTGGAACGCTGTTAAATAATGACTTTGAGTAATTTTTGCTTCTGTATCTTGAGCCTTATTCATATCAATCGGTTTTCTATTTACCACAGCCCTAAATTGGGCATTTTTAAAATTCATTGAATGTAAGCCCTCAGCCCTCAGCCCTCAGCCCTCAGCCCTCAGCCCTCAGCTGATAGCTGATAGCTGATAGCTGATAGCACCTCAAGTAGCGTGCGCGTAGCGCTAATCGCTGATAGCTGATAGCTGATAGCTGATAGCTGATAGCTGATAGCTGAATATAGACCCCAAAAATTAAGCGATTGGCCTACGGCCACGCTACTTGAGGTGCTATCAACTTACAGTTCTCAAACAGATAGTTTTTACTTCGATGTAAGTAATTAGTAGTCTAAGAATAGTTGAACTAATTTTTTGTATTGATGGCTGAGTTATCTCCCATCAAAGATTATATAAGTAGTCGGAGCACAATTAACGGTTTACCATTAACCAATTATTAAAAATTGTTCATTTTTGAGCCAACCAGATGGACTTAATTTTCACAAGAATTAAGATAATATTAAAAACGTGCATCCGAGTACTTATCACTAAACTAGTGATGACATAAAGGGTATGGCTTTCACGAAAAATCAACTAAACGTTTAACTCTATAAAGTTTTGATAAAGCTCGCATAAAGCTTTGAGCACAAAACAATGATCAGATCAAAGTCCATAGTTTATCCCTTTATCCACAATGGATGTAATCTGTAATTATTGGGGGATTGAAATTAGCCACTAGCTAGGAATTTAGCACCAATGAAGTGAGCACGACTGAAGGCTGACAAGGCTGCTTATCACACCTGAACGCTATAGCTAGGTTTTTGGAGTTGTTGAATCTTTGAATGAATAGGAGTAGAGTGGGCATCCTGCCCGCCCGAAAATATTGGGAACAGGCAAGATGCCTATTCCACACCAAGATGCCCATTCCAGCTCAGTATTAAAATCATTTTTTTTACTGGAGTGGAAGCCTCAGAAGATGCAGTTCCCTGAATAAAACTTTAAAGGTGAGTGTCATAGCTCACCATTTGCCCCATGAGCTAGGGGTCTTGCTCCGCGAACCATTACCATGGCTACAAGCTGCTACATCTAAAGCAATCTTGAGTTGGTAGTCACGGCTTCTTTGCATATTATTCCTTAATTATAGCTAATGCTGACAGTACCCTTTTGGGTACTGTTTTATTGCACTTTCTGTGTTAAGGCAATATGCAGAATATGCATTAAAATTTCAGGACTTACGCACAAACTCCATGGGTAGTGTGGGCAAAACATTGCCCACACTACAGGTAGCTTTTGGGTACTCTCCAAAAATTCAATTTTTATACAATTTTATGTAAAGTTTTGTAACGAATATCAAATATAGCACTACCCATTAAGATTTTTTTTCTAAACTCGGAAACCTAGTCCTAGGTTACTTCTGACTTGCCCGTAGCGCTATCTGGAGTGGGCTTGGCTTCCTCTTGCCTCTTGCCTCTTGCCTCTTGCCTTTCCCTAGCTGACGGCTAACCGTTGATACCTGACGCCCTATATTCACTTCTATCATTGATCGACTTGTAGAGATCATCAAGCCTTTTCTTTACCTCTGGAGGTTGGGATGTAAAACGGATATAAAACCCTAGATGTTCTGTTTCAAGCGACGTCACTTTAGCATAGATATCATCACTATATTCTGCTTGGGATTGATTTAATATATTTAGGGTTATATTACTTAGCTCTACTGGTAAATCCTCTCTTCGTCTCTCGTAGGAACGCACTTTGGCTCCCTTAGCTGAAAGCTGAATTAAACTTCCCAGAAAAATATTTTTACCGATATGCTTTCCTTCCAAAATTTTGTAGGTGATCGGAATGGATTTAGGAAGGGCAAAAAACTCTTCATGTTCTTTAGGTAAAAATAGATTATATTCATCACCAATACCCACAATTTGATAGATAGTAATTGGCTGTTTAACCCCTTTTGGTTGTACCTGTTTGTGCCCGTGAGTAATTACGATTGATTTAACCTCTTCAAAGGTAGATTGGGAAATCAGAATTTGACCACCTATGGTATAGGATTCAATGCGATAGGTTAAGTTTACTTGGCTACCAACTACACTGTAATCGGTGCGTTTTTCCGAGCCAATATTGCCCACCACAACATCACCTGTGTTGATACCAATACCCATTTCTAGAGGTGGATAGCCCCAGGCATTAATGGTTTCGTTGACAGGAACCATTGCCAATTGCATCGCCACAGCACAAGCAACTGCCCGTTTTGTATCGTCTTCTCTGGCCGTGGGAGCACCAAATAAAACCAAAATTCCATCACCCATGAACTTATCAATGGTTCCTTGGTATTTAGTAATTACCTCTGACATATGTTTTAGATAGAGGTTGAGTATTTGAACCACTTGTTCGGGAAGCAATAGTTCTGATAGGGCTGTAAATCCTCTTAAATCAGAGGTTAGTATGGTGAGAGTTTTGCGCTGGCCTCCCAGTTTCAATTCTTCGGGTTTTTCTAGTAAGTTATCTACTACTTCTTTACTCAGGTAACGCCCAAAAATCTGACTAATGATTTGATTCTTTTTTTCTAAATCTTGGTTAGCTTCAGCCAAAGCAGCCGTGCGTTCCCTAACTCGCCTTGTTAATTCCTTTGCTGTTTGACGCAATCTACCGATAACCAACATTAGCCCTGAGAGTGCCAACACGGATAGTCCTCCTAAGGTGATAAATGTACTCCTCAAAGTCATTTGTGTATACACCACAAATTTATCTAGAGGCTGAATGATTTCCAAAACACCTCTGACCTCTCCTACTTTCCAGTCCATCTTGGGACTATCCGGATGGCTGTTATGACAAGCAATGCAGCTAGGCTCCATCATGATGGCTTCTGCATATCGAAATGAAGAACGACCTTGGATCTGCTCTTTGCGAAAAAATGACTGAGTGGGATATTTCCTCAAGAATTTGAGTGCATCCCATTCAAAATCATCTTTCGGACCCCCTTCGGCTCGTCGATGGGGAAATGGATAATCACTGTAAAGCCTGATTAAAGCTCCCCTATCATTGGCACTGATGCGCGAACCCAGTTCTATCACATAGGTAGCTGGATTAGGAATTGCCCCTTTTTTGGTAGTGTAGTCATGGGTAACAGTAATCCCATGAACAGTTTTAGCACTACTAACCACGTCAGTACTGTAGAGGTTACGTGCCTCATTAATAACTTGAGCGGATAAGGTTGAATACTCTAGTGCGTGGGATTTAATTAGATCCATAGAGAGACGAGACATGCTTGAGAGGGCAATTCCCACTCCCAGGCAAAACATCATAGTTAGAATCAGGATTATTCTCTGAAAAATTAGGTTGAGTAACCAGTTCCAGAATTTAAAAATTAGGTGTCGCATCCCATAGAAACCCCAACCGAAAAGGGTGTTATTCAAAATTCCTTTCACCCCTGGTTGAGAAGACAATCTCAGAGGTGATAGTTATAGAGTTCCCTGAAATGCTGGCAAAACCTAAATTTCCCTTGCCATTAGGACTAATACCTAATAGTTCACTCGAGCCAATTTGAAAAATCCTGGGAAAATTGCTCAACAGACAACAACTGAATTCTCGGATCATTACAAGCAGATTCTTGCTCAGTTTTTGTGTTGTAGCCCCAATCAGCTAGATAGAGTTTCACGGGTTTGAGGTCTGGCTGTTGTTGCACAGATTGAAGGGTCTTGAGCCGATCTTCCAGAAACCATAGTGTTACTTCTTCCCCTGGAAAAGTTTCAATTAATTGTCGTAGGGTTTGATGTTTGGGTAGTTTGGACTCCTTGCCAATAATTCTCTCTTGTGGTAATTTAATACCTTGTTGCAGCAATAGTTGTTTGATGAAGCGTCCTTCTTTAGTAGAAACAATATATACCTGTGTGGAATTTCTGGAAAGTATTTGCTCCAATCGCTCAATCACACCGGGATAAAATTGGTGTAAACTCAACCAACCATCTAAATCGGTAGTAATCCATTTATCCCGAATAGTGTCTAACTGCTTGGCTGTATCGGTTTTATCTAAGCTCTCGGCATTAACGATAGACTGGGCAACCGAAGACCAATTCTGCAAAATCTCGTCTTCTGAAATACCGAGAATCAGCGCGTGAATCAATATTGGCATTTCCCAGCCAGTTTCGATCACAGGTCGTAAGCGGTAGAAGCTAGCAGCTAAATTCTCGGGTGGTGTTTCACTAGCGGGTTTCCAAATTTGACAGTATGTACGCCACGCCGTCTGAAAATATTCTAATAGTCCGTTACACAGAACACCGTCAAAGTCGAGAGCCAGAATTGTGGGTACCATTTAACTTGATTAATACTTATGAAGATTACAAATTACTATACTCAAAATTAAGGGGAAAACGTAACAGAGTTTACCTTTACCTTTTCCCCTTAATTTTTTACCTTATGCAATAATAGATAGCAAGGTTTTAGTGAATTAGTATAATTTTATAGCACCCTCCTTGAGGACGGTCTTAATGGCTTCTTGACCCACGATCAGGGGCAGAAACCCGTGTAGTACAATCGAGTGATAATGCCAACGAACTAGAGAGTAGCCGTTAAATTGGAGTAAATCGTAGTAAAACCCCGCAAAACGTTCACTTATTCGGCTCCTCTGTAGGCGCTTTTGGCAGCACAGAAGACGTTGTCTTCACCACCGTTGGCGTAATGGAGTAGGAACCTTTGGGCAGTCTACCTAAGCCCGGTATAATCGATGTCAGGAATAGCAACTGATTTCTAGACCGATTACACACCACAAGCATTACTGCTTATGGCTTTCCCCTGCGTCTTAATAACGTAGGGTTAGTTCTGTGTCGTCGTATCGCTTTTAAGCCTATGTTTCTAGCAGCATTTAAACCAGAATGAGCTTTGTATCCACCAGTGGTCGCCACATAATTAGCACCTTGCTGATAATCTAGATATTCCAACAATGAAGTGGGGAAATCATTCCCCCTCCATAGAAGGTTCCCCCATGGGTCTTGCCTAGAAGTATCTTTGGGATTGACTCTTAAAGTCAAGAGCCCATAGTCGTTGTAAGCAATATTTCTAACTTGCTCGAACAACTTAGATTTAAGCCAGTAAGCTCTTTTTTGGTTGGAGAGGCGAGAATATTTACCCTTGATTGGTTTTAAGTTGCCCAAATGCTCAAAAGCGATTAAACACGCGCCATAATGATGGGCAAAATTAACCAATCGACGAGCAAAATATCTTGCTACTGATACCTCTCTTCTACTAATTTTTTGCCATCTAGTAGAGCAAAATCCTTTGTGAACAATTCCGGTAGATCTCATCCGGGTTGCTATCAATCCTAGATCTCTCTTCCTACGCTTTATATGGTCTGTTTGATTGATGAAGTGTCTTGCTATTTCACAAACTTGACCTTTAGCGTCGATTTCTAAGATTGAAAGTATAGCGATATGACGGTTCAAATCCATATCTACGCCGCAGACTCTATAATAATCCGCAGCCATTAATTTTTTTGCTCCTCCTGTTGCTGGTATGTATTTTTCTAAGGGGAAAGTGATGTAAGCGCCCTTTCTTTTGCATATAACCGATGGCGATCCTTTTACCCATTCATCAGATACTGGTGGAGCTTGATAGGAGAATTTAATCCATTTCCACTGCCCTTTAACCAGTATCTTCAAACAAATAGAATACCCATCATCATTCTTACTTGCGCCTACATCAAAGCTAGGTGAAAAGTTAAATGATGATGGGTGCTTGGGTGGTCGATGGTGTTTTTGTCTTTTCGGTCTATTCTTCCATTTCACAAAGCTAGAGTGCCAAGAAGTCCAAGCTCCGATAGCTTTACGAATAGCAGAACGTCTTAATGGAGACGGAAACCTATCCCAGGGGAATTCGTATTCTGGTTCGTCACCTAAAATTTTACGTTCGTAATATCTCCATCCCCCATCTTTTGATACTGGAATGACAACACCTTGAGGATCTTCGTTGATAACTAAAAAGAACCAAAGAACGACATCGTTGTAAACTTTCTTGGTTTCAAGCAAGTCAAATCCGTTGCGCAATAACTTGCAACGCTTGGATTTGGTAACAATGTTAAATCCTTTTTTTCTTTTCAGCACAAAAATACAGTTAGAATTGTCTTCTCAATTATACTACTTGTATCTTCGATTCCCACCTGGTGAGCGTGTATACACAATCAAGCCATCGTCCGCCCATTTGGCTAGTGATTTTGGATGATAACCATATTTTTTGTAAGCTTGATTTGGGGTCAAATACATTTCGGGGGGATTTACTACGTTTTACCCCACTTTACTACGATTTAATGCCACCTAATAGCTAGACTGGGCTTCTTCAACCGTTGAATGCGAACGGCTTTGCCGTTCGCGTAGCGTGACCTGCATCTCAATCCCATAAGCGCGGAAGCGTTTCGCCAAAGGCCAAGCGCTTATGCGATCGCATAAGCGCTTCCGGAGCGTAGCGGCTCTGTTCGCGTAGCGTGGCCTTTGGCATTAAGAGCATCCCATTACTGACTAAATCACTGACTAAATCTAGCGCTATATATAAATTAGCAGCTCTCAAGGTATATAGCGTTTTCATTTCACGTGAAAATGCTATACTTATTAGGCCAAACTACTATTCCTCCTCAAGGAACCATAAAAACTCATACGAAGTTACCACCTAACCCAGGGTTTTTGAGATCAAGTTTTTCGATGAGCCCTTTTCCTTTGCTGATCAGGTGCATCTCATATGTGTAAATAAACAAGGGAAGTGTGGGAAGTGTCGAGACCGGGCGCGGGAAATGTGGCAATTTTTGCGCGAATTTTTTCCTAATTGTAAAAGCGATGCCGCAGGTGCGACCCGTGGCTAATTTAATTACGGGTCAAGCGCACCTAAGTGGTCTTGGGGAGGCAGCGCCGACCTGCGGGGGTTTCCCCTATGATCCACTGCCGTTCCACCGGGAAAACAGCGGTGCGGACGCAGGTTCGGCACACAGACCCATGGGCCATGAGCAACTGCCATTACACTAGCTGATAGCTGATAGCTGAATGCTTACTTGGTCAGATCAATAACTGAAAAAACATGCTTCCTAGTAAGTTATTCCAGGCTCACAGGTTTAGGATTATAAATTAATATAAATTGGTCATCAATTATAATTAGTTGTTAATTTAAGTATAACTTATAGATAACTCAAAAAAAAATTGCAAACTATGGACTTTTTTTAAATTAATTTAAGAATTGCATAAATGAGTAAATACTACCAATCTATGTTTTTTTAACGAATCAACTATTGGATAAATTCTTAAAAGCAAACCCTCAGAGCATTTATTCGTTGTAGACTAAAAATAATTTTAGCGAATCCATTTTTCATCAATTACCATAAAGAAAATAAGAGCTATAATAAACTTAGAGGTACAAAATGAATACTTGGGTAAAGTCAGAAGCTGCCTACCTAGAAAATCATCGCCCTTGGTACGAGGGACCTCATGGCACTTGCAATCTCCTCAAACCGACTCTAATCCACATGGGAGACGATAAGCCACTTCATTTGATGTTCCCTGTTCATTGGACTGAAGCTATAGATGCCTTACCTCAAGCTAAAACAATGGCACGGCAACTAGATGGGTTCTTAGTACTACTGCTTTATGGACAGGCATCTGACCAAGAAATTCAATCCTTGGTACTAGAATTAGCAGATGCCCAAGTTCTCCCCCTGTGGCTAGGTTGGCAAAATAGGAAAAGGTTCGACCGCATTGTAGCGATGCTTTCTACGGATTCTGAACTGAATTGATGTCAGTGCATATGATGTCAGTGCATAGTAAGGGTGCATTCAAGGCATTTATCACTGATATTGACAGTGCTTGCATGGTTTGTGACGAGGATTCTTTAGGAGTCAGACCTTGAATTATTGAAGCAATAGAATTATTGAAGCAATCCACATCAACATTATGAACAGACTAGACAGAATCCAGCTGAGGTGATTAGGGCTTTTATTACAACATTACATGATAATATTCCGGTTTGACTGGTAAGAAAAGATAATGACCAACCCTTGATATGACTTAACGATCAATATCTAGGAATTAGCCATTACCAAGTTTTTTTGGTAGCTATCTGCAGACAGACTACTCGAGTGAGGTTTTCGGTGACCGTCTTTCCATAGCCTTTTTTACAGCAACCATCTGAGACATAAGATGCTGAACTTTAGTGTAGAGTTGGTCAAACTCATCACCATTAAGGGGAGTTGGTTTCATCTGTGGCTCCTGAGCAGCATTGGGTGGAGCATAGGCTAGAAATGATTGCACCGATGGAAACCTAGCCGTAGCTGCTCGCACGTCCAACTCCGGTTTAGTGGGGGATTGAGTGGATGGTTCATGATCCACTGGTTGATTGGTAATTATTACCGGTTCACTTACCGACCCAGTTTCGGCAATCGGATGGTAGGTTTTGGGCAAGGATTCAGAAGTGACTTGCTCAAGATTGGTAATGGGCTGGTAGTTGTCGTTCAAAGATAGTGAAGTGTCTTTCTCTGAGGCAAACTCCCTGAGTCCAGAAGCATCTAATCTAGAGTCTGAGAGCTGAAGTGTCTCTAACAATTCCTCCTTTTTCTTGAGATTTTCCTCAAGACCCGATAACTGTGCCTCTATATCAGACCGGTTGCGGTCAGCGGAGCGCCATCCGGTCATGGCCACTGTAGCAGTTCCTAGAGTCAGACTTAGTAGCGCTGCTAAGCCCAAGTAAGGTGGAGCTATGTCCATTAGTTTACCATCAAACACTGGCTCCTCTTGCACTTGGATATTTAAAGGTCTAGAGCCAAACCAAGCTAGTGGTATGGTTAGGACTGCAAACAGTGCAGCTGAAAATACGATCGGTTTCAGGACAAATTGTTTAATCGGAGATGTCATAATCAGTAGTTTCCTTGGATAGTTGCCGCATCAGCCATTTAACCTGAGTCACGTAAGACAAAGCCCAAGTTTTGATCAAGTTGTGGTGTGTTGAGTCTTGCGCTCACTCCTTATCGGTGGTCAGCGGCAGAAGTTTTTTTTGTTGCACCCCTTAATACTTTGGCTTTTCTTTAAATTAATCCGTAGTTATCCCATGTTTCATAAAAGTTTCATGAAACCCTTCACTACGTTTATGAATTTTACATGAATAAGTAGTGAAGGTATATTTTAGGAATAAGTAGTGAAGGTATATTTTTAG
>WTKN01000300.1:0-6240 GCA_011524395.1 Moorena sp. SS36440bin_2 | reverse complement strand
ATGAATAAGTAGTGAAGGTATATTTTAGGAATAAGTAGTGAAGGTATATTTTTAGAAATAAGTAGTGAAGGTATATAGCAATTATCATAGTTATGATGTACACATCTTCGGATTTTAGGGAACAGCGGATCTGGGAACAGGGAACAGGTAATAGACAATATTTAATAGGGATGCGGTGCATCAAGATAGGGAATTAAAGTAAAAAAAAGTACCTCATAAGTGCGATAAACGCTAGATTTGCAGGAATAAGTAGTAAAGGTATATTTTTAGGAATAAGTAGTGAAGGTATATAAACCCCTTCTAGATTGAAACTTGCAGTTCCTAATGATCACCTGAAAACTTTACAATTCATTAGAACTTTACAATTCAAAGGTTATCTAGGTCATAACTCTCTGAAAAACCTAGGGTTTTGAAGGTGGATGTGGGGAAAAATAAAAAGAGTTATGGAGCTAAAACCCATGTTCAATAAGGGTTTGACTGTATGCCCCCCAAAAGGTGAGACCCAAGGGAGATTTACTCGCCCTTGGGTCGCACCTCAAGATACTTTGTGAAGGTTGTTTAACCGTCCCCAGAAATTACTATAGGTACGACTCTAGCCTTTACCCATCAAGCATTACAGGATTTTTAACCAGGGGAATTGTCGGGTTTCGGTTTTCAGGAGATACACTGACATTAGGGCTAGTTTTGGGTATTGATATTAAGGGATTGTCTATGGTCACCTACCCATTGTCCTATATATAGTTGCTTAATTTAGTTTTTCGAGTTAGTTAGGGTGAGGGCATATGACAGAAGCTCAATCTCAAGTTCTTAGGTGCCCTTGACCTTGGCGAATTTAATTTGCCAGGAGCGCACCTCTAGTTGTAACCAACTCTACCTCTTCTCTTGTAGAAACCAATGTCTAGATTTTTCCGGCACATATCCCGAGTTGCCCGCATCCTATCAACTATCCTACTGACAATCATCAGCCATGTCGGGCAGTTTCGACGGCGCAAGCCTGGGCATAGTAGGCTTCCTAAGTACCGGCGAACCAAATTTAGACTCCCTTGGCGAATCATTGGTCTTGGCTTAGGGTTAGTCTTTTTATCCCTGATGGAATTAACCTTGCCTTCTCAGCATCCTGTTGATGCAGCCAATACCGCAAGAACCATGCAGCTACCTCTTAATACTCAAGGATCACAACTACTTGATTCCTTAGGTCGCCCGATATTACTCAGAGGGGTGAACTGGTTTGGGATTGAGACAGACTTGCATGCTCCTCATGGGTTGTGGAAACGAGACTACAAGGATATGTTGGCGCAGATCAAAAGCTTGGGCTACAACATGATTCGGCTGCCGTTTTCTATCGAATCACTAAGGGCTTCAGAGGTCAGTGGCATTGATTTCAACATCGGTAGCAATCGGGAACTTTATGGTAAATCGCCCTTGGAGGTGATGGATGCCATTATCAAGGAAGCCCAGCAGCAAGGGATATTAATTTTGTTGGACTGTCACCAACTCAATGACCAAGTTATTCCTCCATTATGGTACGGGGATGGGTTTACGGAAACTGATTGGATAGAAACCTGGAAAATGCTAGCAAATCGTTACCGTAATCAGCCCAATGTGATTGGCGCAGACCTTAAAAATGAACCCCATGGTCAAGCCAGCTGGGGGACAAACGATCTAGCCACTGACTGGCGACTGGCAGCACAGAGGGCTGGTAATGCCATTCTTGCGGTCAACCCCAAATGGCTGATAGTTGTTGAAGGTGTAGAAAAGAATGTTCCAGGTCAACGACTAGCAACCCATTGGCATGGGGGTAATCTCGAAGGAGTTAGGGAATATCCAGTACGTTTGTCTAATCCGAATAAGCTGGTCTATTCCCCCCATGAATATGGTCCTGGAGTTTTCAATCACTCTTGGTTTTCAGAACCGAGTTTCCCTAACAATTTGGAATACCGGTGGGAAATTGCTTGGAACTATATCGCTAGACAAGGCATTGCGCCGATTTTGATCGGAGAATTCGGTGGTAAGGAAGTAGACCCTAACTCAACAGAGGGAGTGTGGAAGCGGCGGCTGGTAGATTACATTAATCGAAACAATCTAAGTTTTGCTTACTGGAGTTGGAATCCCAATAGTGGGGATACTGGCGGAATCCTGCAAGATGATTGGCAGAGTGTGCAGGCTCCTAAGCAACAACTGCTTCAGGGACTGCTAATTGCCAACAATTTCGCCCCGAATGTGGGAGTTGCTCCGATTATCCCCTCAATTTCGATACCGCGACCAAGTTTCCCACCAGGCATAACTAAACCAATGCCTACGCCATTGCCAAATTCCCAACCCAGCTCAATCGGGCAAATACCTACACCAAAACCAAGTGGGCAGCAATCTAGAACAGTGGCACCACTACCTCCACCCCTATCCAATCCCACACCCAGGAGCGTGGCACCACTACCCCCGCCTTTACCGAGTAATAACCCAGGTGTAATTCCACCGTTCCCTGCACCTAACCTGCGTGTCACACCAACTCAAGTGACACCCCTTCCCCTACCGTCACCCGATACTAATCCAGGTTTAAAGGAGCCACTACCTTTACCATCCCCCAGTGCCAAACCTAGGGACAGGGCACCTTTACCTTCACCACCATCTGATACCAACCAAGCTTTAAGGGAGCCAAGACCAACACCTGAAACTAGCCCTAATCTCCCTAACCCTAATCTTTCTACAAGGTCACAAACTCGAAACCGTGTGTCTTTAAAAGTGGTACCTAACCTGCATTCAGATTGGCAAGAAGGATTTTGCATCGGCATACAGGTTATCAATGAGGGCAGTAGTAAGGTTGAAGACTGGGAATTAACATTCCAAATGAATCAAGCTGCGATTAACAATAGTTGGAATGGTAATTTCCAACCCCGTAACAGGGAAAACTCTCAATCCTCTAAAGACTATGTGGTCACCCCGCTGGATTGGGGACGATTGATCGAACCTGGTCAAAGCCGTCATTTGGGATTCTGTGCCAACAAGCTTGGGTCTGACTACAAACCCAAGCAAATGTTGGCATCAGGCCAGTGAAGGATGATAGCAAGTCTTATACCCATGAGGTACACATTTTTAGGTTTTAGGTTTTAGGTTTTAGGTTTTAGGGAGCAGGGACTGAGGCCGTAGGCCACGCTACGCGAACGGAGAAGGGAAGAGGAACCCACCCCTAACCCCTACCAGGAGGGTAAGTAAGGGAACAGGGAAAAAATCATGTGTACCTCATAGCTATGATAAACGCTATAAGTGTGAAGGATTAAGTACTCAACAACCTTCTAGAGTACTTTCAAAAGCTGTTTAATTTTGGTCTCCTGTTTCTGCTTTAACTGATCTGGGAACTTCAACTCAATGGCAACTTGATCGGATAAATCTTCGACATCCACAATTTGAGCCAACAATCGCTGTGGTAACTGGTTAGTGGATTCCTGACTCAAGAGCAAGCCAACAAAGGGTTCATCTTGCTGCATTCTTCGTAAATCTTCTGGTGTTAGCAATGGACTAGTTTGCTCCGTGGTGTCAGAAAATTCAGTGCTGCGCTCTAATTCAACCCGTAAACTCATCACTCCCATTTCAGTTGCCCTGCCACTGTAAAACTTACCTTCCCAATAAAGCTGAGCAGTAGCCCTAATCTGTTTACGCACCTTATTACTAGTTTGGGTGTTCAACTCTCGGAAGGAACGGAACATACCAGTGGCGAGGAAACCTAAGGAGCCCATGGGTCGGTCTTTGATCTCACGCTTCTGAGAATACCACTCCCTGACATCGGAATAAATTACTAAGACTAAATCATCTAGCTGAGCTTGAGTGGGGTTGATAAAATTAATTGCAAGGTGAACTTGATGGTCACTAATCGGTGTCTTGCGGATAATTTGTCCAGGCACAAAGGCTCGTCTGCCGTAATCTCCAACAATTTCTAGGTCTACTTGATCAGGTAGGTTCGGCCAGCTATCTAAAGCAATTAAAACTCCGCTTTCTGATATATTAACCGTTTCCGCTGGCCAACTCTGGTCAGGGGTGTGAACTGTCACCGGAAGGCGACGTGGCAGGCGGTGTTTGGGTCGTTGTTGGGGTTGTTCAAAGGCAACCAATAAACCTGCTATCAGCAGAACCGAGTTAAAGACGCACCACATGGCGTTAACCAAGACCGCCTCTGCATCTTCTGGGCGGAGCAGCAGCCAAAAGGGAACAGCTAGCAAGGCAGCAATCACTAGAGCTGTCACTACCAAAAGGCCCTGTACTGACTGCCAATCAAAACTCCGTTTACTAACCGATACCCCCTTGTCAGTTACATTAAACGAACCTAGCTTGGGGTTAATCACCGCCATCAGAGTGACATACCCTGTCTGGAATGACATCACAAATTCAAACACCTCGTTCCAGAAGGAAAACCGAACCTGTTTGTAGGTGACATAGTTAGCATTGAGACTAATCAATAGATGGGGAAAGGCATAAAATAAAGTTTCTATCCCCAAACCCTGAATCGGATTTATGCCAAACAATAGGAACAGAGTGGGAGTGATAGCGTAAATCAGGCGAGGAAAGCCATAGAAGAAGTGGGAGGTGGCTGAAAAGTAACAAATCCGTTGGCCTAAGGTCAGATGTTTTGCCTTCCAGTTCAACAAGGGGAATTCCAGCCGTAGAATCTGAGCCATTCCCCTAGCCCAACGCACTTGCTGACCCACATAAGACGCAAATGTTTCAGGGGCTAAGCCAGCAATCATAATCTGGTCATAGTACACTGACTCATAACCTAGTGAATGAAGTCGGAAGGCAGTGTGACAATCTTCTGTAACGGTTTCAACCGCAATTCCCCCAATCTCCAGCGCATGGGTTTTGCGAATTACGGCTGCTGAGCCACAGAAAAAGGAAGCATTCCAGAAGTCATTGCCCTTTTGCAGTACTTTGTAAAAGAGTTCATTCATCACTGGAATCTCACCCTTAGTCTGCAGATTTCGCTCAAAGGGGTCGGGGTTATAGAACCAGTGGGGGGTTTGCACAAAGGATACCTTTGGGTTGTAGAAAAAACCCACCGTACGCATCAGAAATTCTCGCGCTGGGATGTGATCGCAGTCCAGAATCAAGACCAGATCGCCCTTGGTAGTATTAAACGCTGTGTTGATATTACCAGCCTTGGCATGATCGTTGTTAGGTCGAATCAGCATTTTACAGCCGATTTCTTCGCACATCTGCTTTAACTTTTTGCGACGCTCTGGATACTTTCTGCCATCATCTAAGACATAGACTTGTTTTTTATCCTCCGGATAATCCATAGCCAGAGCCGCTACTGCTGTTTTGCGGACAATGTCTACAGGTTCGTTGTAGGTAGGAATGTAAACATCAACACTAAACCATTGCTCTTGAGGATAGTTAGCCAGATCAACAGTTTCTCTGTCTTTGATTTTTAGGGTTTGAAAATAAGCTAGCACTAGGGTTAGAACTGCATACAATTCCGCCCCCAACAACAGCACACAGAAAAACCCGTTGACCCAAGTATCAAAATTCAGGGTGTAGGCAAAGCGATAGTATAGGTAGCGCATGGTTGTCACCAGGCTCAGCCATACTAAAAACAGATGAAAATACTCATTGACTGTTTTGTCAGATTGTTTGGCTTCAGTGCGCACTACCACTTGACCAACCAAGATGAGTGCGATCGCTACAATTCCCTGCTGCCTGACTGTGAGGGGTGTAGTAATCAGGGGTATCGATAGCAACACCAGCAGCAAAACCAGCCACCACAAGTGATTCGACCCTAGCCGTGCTAAAACTCGGTCAAAAAACCGAGGCAGGCGATCAACGAGTAATCTAACTACAGGGGATCGACGAGGGCGATTTTGCCTATTTCTCGATTTTTTAAATAAGGAAAAAGACATAGCAATTTATAGCATTTTGATTTGAGATGTGAAACTAATATTGATCAACAAAGGGAACAGCGGATCTGGGAACAGCGGATCTGGGAACAGCGGATCTGGGAACAGGGAACAGTAATAAAGATACCGCCGTATTTTTTTGTGTTATTTCTAAATCAGAATTTGGGTTTATTATCTATTTATAAATGCTATATAGGTTATGTAATCATCACTGATTAGTGATTACTCATTAGTCATTGGTCAGTCAGTGGAATTTTGTTTTAATCCCATTTAATAGACAAACACTAGTAAAGACTAATCAAGACTAATCACTAATCACTAATCACTAATCACTAATCACTAATGACTTTTTTGATCT
>WTKN01000302.1 GCA_011524395.1 Moorena sp. SS36440bin_2 | reverse complement strand
CCTAAATGGGATGCTTTATTAATGATGTTTTTACAAAGATGAGATGCACCCAATGTAAAAAGCCTACCCCTGTGAGCCCTACTCCCAAACAAACTGTACTTAACTTAATTAAAAAACGCTATAAAAACACTATTATTGCGAGGATAGTTACTTATGAAACTGCTGACAGCAAATGAAATTGCAAAATTGGCTTTCACTAAATTTTTAGAAAAAACTGTAGAAAAATTTACAGAAAAAGGACTTACTATAATAGATGAGTTGCGCCATAAAATTTGTAATAAGCTACAAGCAAATCTGAAAGCAAAGGAAGCTATTAATGCTATTGAGCAGGGAGATGAATCACAGTTATACCGATTGGCTGAGTATTTGAAAGATGCAATGGATAATAATGATAGCTTTGCTGCTGAAGTACAGAATTTAGCAAAATCAATTAAGGCAGAAAAGCTGCAAAAAAACAGTAATTTTAGGCAAATAAACTACGATAAAAGTACAGGAATTCAGAATAATATTGACGCAAAAAATGTATCTATTGAATACAAAAATATCTACAAATCTAGCTCTTGACTACAGTCGCCCAATAATGATTGGGTAAAAGAAAATCCTGATAATTTAAGTAAAATACGTAGTGGCGTTAAAAAAATTGTAGGTAGGAATAAAAAGCTTAAAAAACTACATAAAATACTTCATAAAAAGAAGCAAATTGCTATTGCTTGTGTAACAGGAATGGCTGGTGTAGGTAAAACTGAATTAGCTTTACAATATGCCCTATATCATAAAAATAAATGTACATATACTGGTGGTATTTGTTGGATAGAAGTAGGAGAACGTGATGTAGATCAACAGTTGCTGGATTTTGCGGAGTCTCAGTTAAAGTTCAAGTTTCCAGATGATTGGGATTTGACAAAGCGCCTAGACCACTTTTGGTCTTACTGGCCACCACTAGGAGATGTTCTGATTATTTTTGATAATGTAAAAAACTATGAGGAAATTAATAAATGTCTACCACCTCAAGAACAGCGCTTCAAAGTACTGATTACTACTCGTAACCAAAACTTAGCAGAATCCTTAGACCCATTAAGCTTAGAGGTACTAGATGAAGAACCTGCTGTTGAACTATTAACGTCATTTAGAGGAAAATCTCTATCAAAAGATGAAGAAGAAGTTGCTAAAAGTATCTGCGATTGGTTAGGATACTTGCCTTTGGGCTTAGAGTTAGTAGGACGTTTTCTAAAAGTTAAGTCCAAGTTGAAGCTATCTCAATTAATGGATAAATTGCAGGAGCAGCGCTTAGAACATAAAGCATTAAAAAAACGTTCTTCTGAATCCGATCAAGGCTTGTTAGATGCTTTTGAAATAATTTGGGATGAGTTAGATAATTTAGGACAGCAAATCGGAGTTTTTCTTAGTTTATTCGCCTTGGCACCAATTAATTGGGAGCTAGTGATTGAATCTCTAGAGGATGAAAAGGAGAAAGAGGAATGGGATGACGCAAAAGATGAAAAGTTAGTTAGTCTTAGTCTAATTAAAGAAACTGAATCAGATAGCTACCAACTTCACCAACTAGTACGAGAATATTTTCGATATAAACTCAAACAGATGCCTGACGCAGAAATTATCAAAAATAATTTCTGTAAAATAATGGTAGAACAATCAAAGTATATCTCAGATACAATCGACCAAGAGCGAATTTTTGATACATTAACTAAAAAGCAATTAGAACAAATAGAACCATTAATACCACATCTTGAAGAACTTGCCAGAAATACCAGAAAAAATGAATTTCTAGAAAATTACCTAGAAATTCAAGAGTTAATTTCGCTATTTACTGGTATCGGTAAATTTTATCAAGGAAAAACCTATTTTAATACAGCAGAATATTGGTATAAAAAATGTATTGAATCTATTTATTCAAACAAACAACAAGATCTGACCAATTGTCTAATTAATCTGGGAGAATTATACGAAGTTAATGGAAAATACCAAAAAGCCGAAGACCTTTATAAGCAAGCCTTAAGACAGACTGAATATTTTATTAAACAAGACAATATTCTCAAGGCAAAGGTGGATATTATTCAAAATAATCCAGTAGGACTATACGAAATTATTGAGCAAGATAAAGAAGCCGAAAATCTTTACCAGCAAGCTAAAAAATCTCTACTACAAGTGGGAATTATTCAAAATAATATAGCAGAAATATACGAAAACTATGGGCAAGATAAAAAAGCCGAAAATCTTTACAATAAAGTTTTATTTTTGAGAAAAAAACTTCTGGGATATCAACACCTAGATGTAGCAATTATTCATAACAATCTGGCTAATATATACTGTTATCAGATGAAATATAAAGAAGCTGAAAAGCATTACCAACAAGCCTTAGAAGGGTATAAACCTAGTCTAGGAAGTGAACACCCCCATGTAGCTACCACTCTTTGTAATCTAGCCAATATGTACTGTATACAGAAGAAATACAAAGAATCTGAAGAGCTTCATCTGCAAGCCTTAAAGTTGAGAAAAAGTCTTCTGGGAGAACAACACCGCCATGTAGCTATTAGCCTCAAAAAAATTGGATATTTGTACTACAATCAAGGAAAAATCGAACAAGCTGAATCTCAATACTTGGAAGCTTTAAAGTTAACTAAAGAGTTCTTAGGTAATCGACCTCATGAATTAAAAATAATATTAGATAATCTAGCTTATTTGTATCAAATTCAAGGAAAAATCGAAAAATCTAGACTTTGCGAGCGTTTAGCAAAAATATTAGATAATCTAGCTTATTTGTCCCAAATTCAAGGAAAAATCGAAAAATCTAGACTTTGCCAGTGGCTCGTAGAAATTGACAAAAAACTTGATGAAATACTATCGAAAAATGAATGATTAAGATAGTATAAACTAATAAATAAGTAAAAAAATATCATTAATTATTAAAGCACAAAACTATTAAATATAGAGATTATTTAGCTAGACTAAATTGAACAACTCTGTGCTACTCTAGATCTGAAAATATCTTGCAGTTATCGAATAAGCTTCTTATTGATTAGAGATAATATAATTGAAGTGCCCTTTCTGGTTAAACATTCTTATATTCACCAAGGCCACCTAAGTGATTGATTGGCAACATTGATTTGCAACGTTGAGATGCACCCTCACCCCATCACCTCATTACTCCATCACCCTACTGGGCAAATTGCTAAGATTTGCGCGATCATATCAATGTTTTCGGTGTGAGTAGTCAACTATCGTTCCCAATGCCCAAACTGACTTGGACCTTACCCCATGTAACTCCAGCTGCGATCGCTGCAGCGTTTCTACTAACTCCCAATGGTCTAGCCAATGAATCTCAACCAAGGTCAACAACCGCCCAGGAATTATCCATAGCAGTAGAGTTACTTCCCCCCATCTCTGTGGGCGTGATGGAGCATGTGACACCTGCTTCCCAGTTGTTACCAGGATCACCAATAACATAATCACCAACAACTACACAACAGTTTGAGAATGAACTAACTCCCAATATCGAACCCAATATCGAACAGACAAATGACCCGATGACTCAGGTCACATCAGTTTTTTAGGTAGCTTGGTAATGGATCTCGGTGGGAGCAGGTCTTGCATTGCACAACAGATGAACTATGTAGCATAGCAAGCTAAAACCCATGAGGGGGCTATAGATTTAGTACAAATGTTCTGCATTTGTGACATGCTCCCATGTCGGTCAATATCGAACTAGCTCAATTAGCGGTATTTACGAGCAAAAGAGCCACTAACCATTAGCCCAGCTATCACTAAAACAGAAAGTGTTGCTGGGGGTTCTGGGATGGATTCGCTTGTAAAGTTGACCTTCGCAGAGACACCTATATTTGTAAAGTCATATGAAATCCGGCTAAATAGTTACTGTTAAGCCTTGGCATCCTGCCACCAG
>WTKN01000326.1 GCA_011524395.1 Moorena sp. SS36440bin_2 | reverse complement strand
GGATTGGCTGGGAAGCCTACACTGAACCTGAAAGGTCAGTGTAGGAGCTGTCACTTTCTCAAACTTACCTAACATTCTTGATTGAGTCGCTTTTGAAATCAGAAAAATATGAGAAAATGCAAAATCACAGAGTAAATAAGTAAGTCAGTTGACATTCGATGGCTCGAAAAGGTCTCTGGATTGGTGGTTTCTAGATAAAAAATCAACCTCTGTTTCCTTATGCCTAGCAAACTGACTTGTGCTGATTTACCCCTGACCCGTCTAAGACTTTGATCCAAAGGGTTTTGGTTAGGGAAAAGGGTTAGCTAAATCAGAATTTTTATAGCTGATTTATTTGCTCTATTTATTGTATTAACAATATGAATAAAACAAATCATTTTTATTGCCAAAGGAGTTGCCGATGCTTGAAATAATGAGTATTCACAAAGCTGATGAAATCAGTCAAATAAAAAAACCAAAAAGTGGAATAATTAATGGAAAAATGGAACTCAATATAAAAATCAATGAGTTGCCTACAGCAAAAACTGTTAAAAACGGCTGGCAGGAATTTAATGTTGATTGTGATGGCACGATTTTTACGATTAAGGTCAAACCCAAAGTTTGGAAAAAAATCACGACTGCTAATGAGATGTATTCCATGTGGGTCGCTGTGATTACTGGCAAACTGGGAGCAAAAATTAACAAAGGGTTTCGGGTAGAGCAACCAGGTATTCAAGTATTTGAGAAAAAACCCAAGGCACCGAAACCAGATAAAACACAGGTACAAGCCCAATCACAGGAACAACTACAACCACAACCACAAGCTCAATCACACGAAGAGCTAGCCCAATCACAGGAACAGCTACAAGCTCAATCTCACGAACAGCTACAGGAGCAGCTAGACCAATCACAGCAGCAGCTAGACCAATCACAGGAGCAACTAGCTCAATCACAGGAACAGCTACAGGAGCAGCTAGCCCAATCACAGCAGCAGCTACAAGCACAAGCCTAAGCAAAGACCAAGAATGGGTATTAAACTGATTTAATCTAAACAGTTATTATCAAATTTCGTTAATCGTTAATTGAGAATTAATAATTTTAAATTAACGATTAACGATTAACAATTAAAAATGAAGAATTAACCATTTTCCTGGATTCCTGCTCCAGCGGATCCGTTCCTCAGCCCCCAAGCCACAAAAGCTAATGTTATGCTAGCCTAAATGGTTAATTGTTCATAGTGTTCATTGGTTTACAGGCTTTAGCCATGAGCCATTTCCTATAGGCTATCTCCATATGAGCGATCGCATAACTCATATCCTTCTGATTGATGATGACCCAGTATTCCGATTGGGTCTAAGGACTGCTTTGCAAGCTTTCCAGGATCTGCTAGTGGTAGCTGAGGCTGATACTGGCACAGAAGCCCGATCAAGATTAGGGGCACTAGAGGGGACTAAGTCCGTGGATGTGGCAATTTTGGAACTAGCTTTGGGTGAGCCTAATTCACGTGAACAGATAACCTTATCAGGATTACCACTGTGTCAGGGATTACGGCGCGAGTACCCTAACTTGCCAATTTTACTACTGACCAGGGAATCTAAACCCACTGTGCTAGCCGCAGCTCAAGCATTGGGTGTCAATGGGTATTGCCCCAAAGGAGTAGCGATCGCTACCATTGTTGAAGCCATTGGTCAAATTACTAAGGGTCAATCCTATTGGCAGACACTGTCTAGCTTACCTACTGTATCGTATAAAGCTGCAGGTTTTGCTCCCTGGTATCAACAGTGGCGTAACTCAGGATTCCAACAATTTGAAGCCGCTTTAGTCCAGGTCAATAGTCAGCTGCAAAATCCTGGTCTTTCCAATTGGGATTGGCTGTTTTGGACTGGACGCCGTCGAGAACTGTTGGTAGCCCGTTGGCTGGCAGATCAGCTATTACCGGCTAGCATCATTCTGGTGGAACCGTCACGGGAGAGTTCCTTAGTGCCAATGCCTAAACCGGAAACGTCACTGACTGTTGCGCCAAGGGCTCAATCCCAGCTTAGCCCTAAGGCACCACTCCTTGAGCGCAGAGTTGAGCGGACAATGGTAAAACTTCAATCTGGTTTATCCAACCTCTCTGGTGTTCCCCTAGAACTTGACATTCTCCAAGTAGAGAAAAGAGCAGAGTTACTTGGTTTAGTCTTCCAAACCTTTGAAGCGCTGATTGAAGATTTGCGCTTGTCTCAAGTAACACCGGAACAGTTACCTCACAAGCAACAGCTGATTCTTAAAGATCTGTGGGAAGCATCAGTAACAGATTTCTTCGGTAAGTATTATACCTTGTACACGGAAAATACTCAACTAGAAGTTGTCACTATTTTGGTGGGTAACTATCCCATTGTAAAAAAGGAAATTATTGATAAAATTCCTCTAGTTATTGATTTATTATATCATCGGCTATTTGACAGCTCATTAATAATTGATAATGTCTCCTATCCTGCCCACACCCCCGAAGCAATTCAACGGTCAGAACTTATCCTGGACAATTTAATTATCCAAATTGCTAATGGGGTGATTCAACCGTTATTAAATCAATTGGCAGATGTAGAAAGTATTAAGGTAAATTTTTATCATCAAAATTTAATGTCATCTCGGGAAATTGCCCGATTTCGCAATAATTTATCTTGGCGATATCGCCAGGATAAATTATTTGGTGAGCCACAAGCAATTTTCGAGAGTCGATATGATTTATTTATCCTAACTGACACTGGCATTAAACAAACCAGTATCTATGCTCCCCGGCGTCGGGAATTAGAACGGCTACGAGGTTTTCAGCTAGCTGTGACGTTAGCCTATGAGCTACGGGATGCTCTTTCTCCCCGTGTGCAAGCGGCTGTTACTTGGATTGGTAATGGTGTGGTGTATCTGTTGACCCAAGTCTTTGGTAAAAGTATTGGTCTAGTAGTTCGTGGTGTAATTCAGGGCATTGGTAGTAGTGTCCAAGAGGCCAGGTTTGGGAAAAATCCTGGACGTGGGAAGTAGGTAAAGACAGGGAAGAGGGGAAATTAAAAAAATACTATCACATCTAGCATTGGGACTAATTCAACCCTCCCCATCTAAACAATTTTAGAAAACAATTTTAGAAGCCCCTGCCTCTAGGCATAGGTTTCATGACTCATTCACAGCCACACCATTTTTGCCATTACTCTCAGTATGCTCTACTACCTCCGAGCCTAGAGGATTAGCTTGATGCTGAGATGGTGGCAAAGCGGGTTGTAATATTTCCCAAGCTTCTTTGGCAATGGGCAAATACTGATCGTGAGCAGCTTTAGCTTCAGCAAATTTTGTTAAGGTTTTGGCAAAATTTCTATCCGTTGCCAGTTTCATCTGTTCCGGTGTCAGGGGGTCTGGGGAAAATAAGGCTTCGATTACTGGCCGTAATTCCACCGCTTGTTGGTAAGCTTGTTCCAAATTTACCCTTAAACTTGCTAAAGATGCGATCGCTTTTACTGACTGAATAATCTCTGCTTCTTCACCATCTGTATCACTGGTACCTAGTGGCTCAACTAAAATCAAATCGTCAGCACTCAAGCCATCGGCAAAGCTATCCTCATTGACCGTAGTGTCTTCTGAGTCTTCCATACGCCGTTGAATCTCATCGAGGGCTTTGGCTCTGTTTCTGGCATTGTCGGTTCTGCCGGGGACTTCAACGATGAAGCCGAGTTCTTCTAAATCCTTGGTTGTATATTGCAACATAGCTTTTGACATAATCTTTACCCCAGTTTCAGTATCCGATAAGATTAATCCTACTTAGATTTATAGTACGCCTGATCGAGTTCCCCATGGAACATGGTTCCAAAACCGCAATGGGGTAAGCATATGGGCGTGCGCGTTCAGCTATAGCGCTACGTGTAAGGCAAGAGGCAAGAGGCAAGAGGCAAGAGGCAAGAGGCAAGAGGCAAGAGGC
>WTKN01000259.1 GCA_011524395.1 Moorena sp. SS36440bin_2 | reverse complement strand
GTCATACCCTACTCTATTATGAGTAGCTCCTACTCGGAACAAGCCGCACTCCAAATGTCACAATAATCGAAAGCGTTGTCTAACCAGTTAGGATAAAACTGCAGTGGCACAAGATCGGGTCAGACAAAACATTAGGAATCGCGAAAGCCCAAACTCCACGAGTTATTACGAAATACTGGGATTGCACCCTAGTGCATCACCCATAGCTATCCGACGTGCCTATCGGCAACTCAGTAAGTGCTATCATCCTGATACAACCGACTTACCCACTGAAACTGCCACGATTAAATTCCAAAAGCTGAACCAAGCCTATGCTACCCTAAGTAATCCAGAGCGACGAGCAATCTATGACCAAAAAATTGGTTATTCCCGCCTAAATGTGATTCAGCCACCCCCTAGTTTAAACAATCCCGTTAATCAAAAGCCACCAAGCTCCTGGTCCTCAGCTTACCTTGATCCCACTGACCGCCCCCTTTCAGCTGGGGAGATTTTTGTCCTATTCATTTTAGGACTAACCTTTTTATGCTGCTTACTACTAGCCATAGCTATTGGATTAACCCAAGGTGAAGCTGCTCTGCTAATTTCTAAACCCAGTGGTAATGATTTGCTTACTTTACCCGAGATTAATTTTATTGAACAGGCGAAACCTGATAATTTGGATAGTCAAATACCGGTTAATAACCAATCAGCCCAAAATCACCAGATGACGCATCCCTAAGAATAACTGATCAAGAATAACTTATAATGTTAAGTCTGGTTAATCCCTTATAATAGGTTTGATACCATGGATTTTAATTGTCTGAATTGTTAATTGAAAATTGTTAATGGTCACGTTACAATTTTCAATTTTATACTGATGTACTACCAATAATTATAAATAGTTAACCGGACTCGATATGACACTTCCGCCAGGTGATACCCCCTTGTATAACCACCCTCTACCTGAAATAGAAAGCTGGCTGAAAATACTAGGATGTGAACAAGACAGTAATGATCTACATTGCTGGCGTATTGATCGACCTACCTGGAAAGCAGAAATTTGCCTTGAGGTAGAGGAGTTAATCGTGCGCTACCTCAAGTCTGGGGAAGATGGACAAGATATTCAACGATCTTTCAAGTATTCCCTCAGCCGCAAAGATATAGAAGATGCAGTTTTCTGTGGTCCTTAGTGGGTGAAGGGTCTGCTTGAGTGGAAGGTTAGAAGGTTGAAAGTGGAAGGTTAGAAGGTTGTTCGGCTTTGGCGTTCGGTGTAGGGTAGGTTGAATGTTCCAACGGTAGCAGTTCTCAATTGGGTGAAGTACCCCGCCCTTAGTGTTTGAGGAAGTGGCATCGATGAAAATTGGATGTACCTCATAACTCAGAGAAATACTATTGCAATTCTTAGCTATAACCTTGAACCTGCAACCTTGAACATGCAACCTTGGCCTTAAGGCCGTAGGCCACGCTGCGCGAACGGCCATGCTACGCGAACAACTAAAATATTAGACTTTGCCAAACCGACGTTCACGCTGCTGATAAGTAGACAAAGCACGGTGAAACTCTCCACGGTCAAAATCCGGCCATAGGGTATCTGTGATGTAAAGTTCCCCATAAGCCATTTGCCAAAGTAGGAAATTGCTCAAGCGCATTTCCCCACTTGTGCGAATTAGCAAGTCTGGGTCACAGATATTGGCAGTGTAGAGATGGCGTGAAAATAGGGCTTCGTCAATGTCATCTGGTTGGATGTGACCAAGTTGGACCTGAGTAGCAATGGCTCTACAGGCTTGTATAATTTCCTGGCGTGCTCCGTAGTTAGTAGCCACAGTAAACTGAATGCCAGTATTATTGAGAGTTTCATTCATAGAATGCTCAATTTGTGCTTGCAACGATGGTGGTAAGGCCGTCAAATTTCCCACAAACTGAATCCGAACATTCTCCTCCATCATTTCTTGAAGTTCTCTAGCCAAAACTCGCTCGAACAAGGTCATCAGAAACTCCACCTCTTCTAAGGGACGTCCCCAGTTTTCTGTAGAAAATGCATAGGCGGTAAGGGCTTTGATTCCCCAATCATCACAACAACGCAGTAGTTTTTTCAGAGCCTCCACCCCTTGCCGATGTCCTATAATCCGAGGTAGTCCCCGGCGTTTTGCCCAACGACCATTACCATCCATAATCACTGCCACATGTCTAGGCAAACGGTCTGGTGAAAGGTCGCTTGGTAATTTGTTTAGGATAGTTTGCATAGCAGTTATTTTTTCTCTTGAGACGTTGATGATGGAAGACGGAGGAAACGTGAAACTAGCACCCGTCCCTGGGACTTGAATTGGCGACCTAGGTTGCGTAGACCTGGAGCAACTACCTCACGATCCACGACTGGAGAAAATCGTTCCTCTAGCAATTGTTTGAGTTTCGTGCTAGTTAGTGGTCGGTACAATCCTCCTTTTTCCGCCAAAGAAATTGAACCCGTCTCTTCAGATACAACAATACAAAGGCAATTTTCGACACGTTCTGTAATTCCCATGGCAGCCCGATGGCGGGTACCAAGCTTCCGAGAGGCTGTGCGCTCAGAAAGAGGCAAAATTACCCCCGCAGCCACAACCCGAGAGCCACGAATTAATACAGCTCCATCGTGTAACAACGTAGTTGTTTGGAAAATTGTTTGCAGTAGTTCTTTAGAAATTTCAGCATTTAGCTGAACACCTGGTACAGAAACATCCCGCTCATCAATTGGACCATTAGTTTCTAAAGTTATCAAAGCGCCCACTCGATTTTGAGACAACTCTTTGACGGCGTCTACGATTTCATTGATTACACTGTCAGGCTTAGGAGTGGGACGTCGTTGTCCTTGAAACAACTGCACAATCTCTCCTCGACCTAACTGTTCAAGAAATCGACGAAACTCTGATTGGAAGATGACAGCCATTGCCACAGCTGAGCCAACCACCAACTTTTCTAGCACAAAACTCAATAGCGTCAACCCTAACCTATTACTTACTGCTGCGGCTAACATCAGGACAATGAGCCCTCGAACCATCCATAAGGTGCGTCGCTCCCCAATGATGAGGAGCACAAGATAAGTAAGGGCTAGAACCAACCCAACATCGATGCTGTGAAGCAACAATGACTGAGCCCAGCTATGGTCAGTACCAGGACTCGGCAACGGAGGCATTGAACGTTCAGGAAAGAATTAAGGATGGAGATGGAGTCGAACTGGCTTGATTTTAGCGTCAGCCAAGTGATTATTTATTAAAAAGTTAATGGTTAATGGTTAATGGTTAATTATTGGCGGTTAGCCCAAAGTCAACCATCAACAACCAATAGCTTTTAGCTTTTAGCTTTTAGCTTTTAGCTTTTAGCTTTTAGCTTTTAGCTAATTTATGCTCTGGGTGAGTCGTTCTGGGATTCGATCTAGGCGAATTAAATCTTGGTAAGTTTCCCGCTGTACAATCACCTGGGCTTCTCCGTCCTTGACTAAAACTGCTGCTGGTCTGGGTAACCGATTGTAATTAGATGCCATGCTGTAATTGTAGGCACCAGTAGCCATTACAACTAAAATATCTCCTGGTTGAGTTTGAGGTAAGGTGGCATCTTTAATCAAAATGTCCCCTGATTCACAATGTTTACCAGCAATTGTGATTTTTTCGGTTAGGGGATCTGACATCCGGTTGGCAACCACAGAGCGATAAACGGATTGGTAGGTAATCGGACGCGGATTATCTGACATACCTCCATCAACTGTCAAGTAAGTCCGGATTTCGGGGATGACTTTAGAACTCCCTAAAGTGTAAGCGGTTACACAGGCTGGACCAACAATGGAACGTCCGGGTTCCGATAGCAGTTTTGGTAGGACGAGTTGTCGAGAAGTGCAAGCAGCAACAACGGAGTCACAGATTCCCTTGACCCAATCATCAATAGTAGGAGGGTCATCGGATTCTAGATAACAAATCCCTAAGCCTCCTCCTACATTGATCTGTTCTACTCGCAAATCGTAGTCAGCCGCTTTAACAATACACTCCACTAGCACTTTGGCCAGATCTTGATGAGGTTGCCTCTCAAAAATCTGAGAGCCAATGTGAGCGTGTAAACCAACAAAGTTAAGGGTTTGGTGTTGGCTGATAAAGGTAAAAACTTCATCCCAGGTATCGGGATCAAAGCCAAACTTACTGTCTAGGTGACCAGTGCGAATGTAATCGTGGGTGTGACACTCGATCCCTGGGGTCAAGCGAATCATGATCGGGATACTCTCTTGTGGTAACGAAGCCAGGGTTTTTAACTCCAGCCAGTTATCCACTACGATGGTGCAGCCACTATCGGTAGCTAGTTCAAGTTCACTAGTAGATTTATTATTGCCATGGAAATAGAGTTTGTCAGCACTAACACCAGCTTGTAGAGCAGTGTAGAGCTCACCACCAGAAACCACATCGATTCCAAGGCTTTCAGAGTTTGCGATCGCACAAATTGCCAAACAATTCCATGCTTTAGAGGCGTAGAGGACTAGAGATTCTCCGGGGTAGTAGTTAGCAAAGGCTTCCCGATACTGATGACAAGCAGTTCTAAAGGTTACTTCGTCCAAAATGTAAAGGGGGGATCCAAATTGCTCGACTAGAGTCGTCACATCGCAACCACCAATTTCCAAACAGTCACGGCTGTTAACTTTGGCGGTTAGAGGTAGCAGTTTCTGATTTGGTGAGGGGTTTGACCCACCATTGTCTGGGTCTGGAGTGATAGATGAATCGAGATACTGAAGCCCTGAATTCTTAACCTGAGTGGGTTGAGTCGATAGCATTATGTAATTATTTTCCTGATTTTGCTTTAGAGTTGGAACTTACGTCTCGTTAATCAGTGTACAATTGAAGGCTGTGACTGTCTTAAAACTTAAACCCCTCAAAGCAGAGCATCTAAGTGCCGCAGTGGCACTAGATCAGCTGTGTTTTGGTGGACTTTGGACTCGGTCGGGTTACGAGCGAGAGTTGGATAGCCCCAACAGTCAGTTGTTGGTTTTGGAAGCTCCTCCAAAAGGGGGCAAAAAAGAAACTTTGCTTGAAGGCACAGGTGTTCCCATCACCTCATTACCCAATTGCCTGGTAGGCTTAGGTTGTTTTTGGTCAATTTTGGAGGAAGCCCATATTATTATTCTGGCAGTCCATCCTGACTACCAACGTCAAGGTTTGGGTCAATTATTGCTTTATTCCTTGCTAAAGGAAGCTAAACAGCGTAATTTAAAGTGGGCAACCTTAGAGGTGAAACCATCTAATCAAGCAGCACTGGCTCTTTACCAAAAGTTCGGCTTCACTGAAGCTGGACGACGAAAAAACTATTACAAAGACACTGGGGAGGATGCTCTGATTTTATGGCGAGGGGGTCTGAAAACCTCTGAATTTGAGAAAACAATGGCCGATTGTTACCAGGAAATTAAACAGCGCTTGGCTGCGATTGACCTGGAAATTGGTTAGTGGCTAATCGCCAGAAATGGCTGGGAAGTAAGTAAATAACTGTTTCAATTGCTGCGAGTTGTGTAAAAATCAACGGTGGGCTGATTTACCTGTGCTAGAATCAGCTTACACGGGCATGCAACAGGTGATGGGAATACGCCATGTTTGAACGCTTTACAGAAAAAGCCATTAAGGTGATCATGCTGGCTCAGGAAGAAGCACGTCGCCTAGGTCATAATTTCGTAGGCACAGAGCAAATCCTCCTGGGTTTGATTGGAGAAGGAACTGGCGTAGCTGCCAAGGTCCTCAAATCTATGGGCGTAAATCTCAAAGACGCTCGGATTGAAGTTGAGAAAATTATTGGCAGGGGTTCCGGCTTCGTTGCTGTCGAAATCCCCTTTACCCCCAGAGCAAAAAGGGTTCTGGAGCTATCCCTAGAAGAGGCTCGCCAGCTAGGCCATAACTACATTGGTACAGAGCATCTGCTACTTGGGCTAATACGGGAGGGAGAAGGCGTAGCGGCTAGGGTTTTGGAAAACCTAGGAGTAGACCTGTCTAAAGTCAGAACCCAAGTTATCCGAATGTTGGGTGAAACGGCGGAAGTTACAGCAGGAGCATCTCAAGGTCGTACAAAAACTCCTACTCTCGATGAGTTTGGCTCAAACCTAACCCAGATGGCTAGTGAAGGCAAGCTAGATCCAGTAGTAGGACGGGAAAAGGAAATAGAACGGGTAATCCAGATATTGGGACGCCGTACCAAGAATAACCCAGTATTGATCGGAGAACCAGGGGTAGGGAAAACGGCGATCGCAGAAGGCTTAGCCCAACGAATCGCTAACAATGATGTTCCAGACATTTTGGAAGAAAAGCGAGTCGTTACCCTCGATATTGGCTTACTGGTCGCTGGAACCAAATACCGGGGTGAGTTTGAAGAACGCCTGAAAAAAATTATGGATGAAATTCGTCAGGCATCTAACGTAATCCTGGTGATTGACGAGGTTCATACCCTGATTGGTGCAGGTGCAGCTGAAGGCGCAATTGATGCGGCAAATATCCTCAAACCAGCCTTAGCAAGGGGAGAATTGCAGTGCATTGGAGCGACAACTTTGGATGAGTACCGCAAACACATTGAGCGGGATGCAGCCTTAGAACGTCGTTTCCAACCAGTAATGGTCGGTGAACCGTCAGTAGAAGAAACTATTGAGATTCTATACGGCTTGCGGGAGCGCTACGAGCAACACCATAAATTGAAAATTTCCGATGAGGCTCTCGAAGCAGCAGCAAACCTCTCAGACCGTTATATTTCCGACCGTTACCTGCCAGATAAGGCCATTGACCTGATCGATGAAGCAGGAAGCCGAGTGCGTTTGATTAACTCCCAGTTGCCCCCAGCAGCAAAAGAGCTAGATAAAGAACTGCGTCAGGTCCTCAAAGAAAAAGATGATGCGGTACGCTCCCAGGACTTTGATCGAGCTGGGGAACTACGCGATCGCGAAATGGAAATAAAGGCGGAAATTCGCTCAATTGCCCAAAGCAAGAAGAGCGAATCTCGGGGTACTGATGACAGCCCCGTTGTCGATGAAGAGGACATTGCTCACATTGTTGCCTCTTGGACTGGTGTGCCGGTACAAAAACTGACTGAATCAGAGTCAGAGAAACTACTGCACATGGAAGATACCCTGCATCAGCGCCTGATTGGTCAGGAAGATGCGGTTAAAGCCGTTTCCCGAGCAATTCGTCGAGCCAGGGTAGGCTTAAAGAATCCCAACCGTCCTATTGCCAGTTTTGTCTTCTCTGGACCTACAGGGGTCGGTAAGACAGAATTAGCTAAATCTTTGGCAGCTTACTTCTTCGGGTCTGAAGAAGCCATGGTGCGCCTAGATATGTCCGAATACATGGAGCGCCATACCGTTAGTAAGTTGGTAGGTTCTCCTCCTGGATATGTGGGCTACAACGAAGGTGGTCAACTAACTGAGGCAGTGCGTCGTCGTCCTTACACAGTAGTGTTGTTCGATGAAATTGAAAAGGCACACCCAGATGTGTTCAATATGCTGCTGCAAATCCTAGAGGATGGCAGGTTGACTGACTCCAAGGGTCGGACGGTAGACTTTAAGAACACCCTGCTGATCATGACCTCCAATATCGGTTCCAAGGTTATTGAAAAGGGTGGCGGACAACTGGGCTTCGAGTTCAGCGATAATCAAGCGGAATCCCAATATAATCGAATTCGGAATCTAGTGAACGAAGAACTTAAACAGTACTTCCGCCCAGAGTTTCTGAATCGTTTAGATGAGATTATCGTCTTCCGTCAGTTGACCAAAGAAGAAGTCAAGGACATTGCCAAGATTCTGTTAAAAGAAGTGTTTGGTCGTCTGTACGAACAAGGCATTACTCTAGAAGTCAGCGAGAAATTCAAAGACCGTTTGATTGAAGAGGGTTACAACCCCAGCTACGGTGCCAGACCATTACGCCGAGCCATCATGCGGTTGTTGGAGGATGTGCTGGCAGAAGAAATTCTCTCCAGTCGCATTAAGGAAGGAGATATTGCCTATGTTGATGTCAATGAAGAGGGTAAGGTGCAAGTCAGTCGTAAGGAAAACCGAGAGCTTTTACCTCAAGGAGTTGAGTAAGTGATTTTAGGGTAAAGCCCCTAATTATCCTGTGCTAACTCCCCTTAATCCCCCCTTACTAAGAGGGGGGAAATTTTTGGCATTGTTTATGAGAAATTACAAAGAATCAACGATGCTGAAAGCCCCGTGTCTTTAGACCGGGGATGAAAGCGAGATGGTGGCTTTAGCCGCCGTGAAAAATATTCAGAGACCGGAATCTTGTAGAATAAAATAAAGCAGTTAAAGGTCGATACTGATGATCATTCTGGAGTTCAAGGCATACGGCAAAAAACCTCAATATTTTGCTATTGATGAGGCTATTAGGACAGCCCGTTTTATCCGAAACAGTTGTCTCAGATATTGGATGGACAACAAGGGCGTCAATAAATACGATCTGTCGAAATACAGCAAAGTTTTAGCCCATCAGTTCCCGTTTGCTAATGAATTGAACTCTACCGCTCGTCAGGCCAGTTCTGAACGGGCATGGTCATCAATTTCTCGATTCTTTGACAATTGCAAAAAAAAGGTACCTGAAAAAAAAGGTTTCCCAAAGTTCCAAAAGCGTGGCAGATCGGTTGAATACAAACAGTCTGGCTGGAAATTGTCCCCAGATAAAAAGTCGATCGTGTTCAGGGACAAGAAGGGAATTGGGAAGCTCAAACTCAAGGGGAATTGGGACTTGTGGTGCTTTGACAAGAAGCAAATTAAGCGGGTTCGGATAGTTCGACGAGCTGATGGCTACTATGTCCAGTTCTGTGTTTCAGTTGACATAACGGAAGCACTGGAGCCAACTGGAACAGCCATCGGGTTAGATGTCGGGCTGAAGGATTTCTACACGGATTCCGTTGGAAAAACTGAACCTAACCCCCGGTTTTATCGGATTGGTGAAAAGCGCTTAAAGTTTTATCAGCGTCGGGTATCTCGAAAAAAGAAAGGCAAGGCCGTAGGCCACGCTTCGCGAACATCCAACCGCAAGAAAGCTGTTAATAAACTAGGTAGGACACACCTTAGAATAAGTCGGCAACGTGAAGAACACGCCAAGAGACTGGGAACGAAGTTACCGCAAGAAGAGTGCAGCCTTTATAGTTGGTAGGTTATGCATCAAAGGTGACAGATTTTGTTGTAAGGCTGCACTCTTCTAAGGTTTCATCTCCGGCACGTTGCGTAATCCAATCTAACGATTTGGTTGCCTACGAAGATCTAAGGGTTAGGAATTTGGTGAAAAATCATTGTCTGGCCAAGTCTATTAATGATGCGGGTTGGTATCAGTTTAGGAAATGGTTGGAGCATTTTGGAACTAAGTTTGGCAGGGTCACTGTTGCAGTCAACCCGGCCTACACTAGCCAGAACTGCTCTGAGTGTGGTGAGGTTGTAAAAAAGTCTCTATCAACTAGGACTCACACCTGCAAATGCGGTTGTCAATTAGACCGCGACCACAACGCTGCCATCAATATCCTCAAGAGAGCCTTGGGTACGGTGGGGCACACCGGAACCTGGATCCTAGATCCGAACGTTTTGGGAGATTTGGCCTCTACTTTTCCTGGTTCCGACCTGGTTAAGCAAGTCGAGTCTGCGAACAAAGAATCCCCGCGTCTTTAGACCGGGGAGTGTCAACAGAATAAGTACGGAAGAAGCTAAAAAAGTGCTACCAGTATTAAAAATGGCACTATAAGAGTTTATAGGATAATGGAAGACTTTTTTAAAAATGTATCTCGTTACCCACGCTATCTAATCAGTATTACTCTAGGAATATTCTATTCCGTGTTTTTGCTGGTAAAACCACTACTGAACCGCCCCCTAACTGCGATCGCATTAATTGGCATAGCCGTGGGAGTTTCTCTATTCTTGCTTTTCACCCTACGTGGCATGCTCGGCTTCAGTCCGGTTTAGACTAGGTTTAGACTAGGTTTAGATTAGGTGCGCGCAGCTTTCGATGATGCCCATACTTTAACAAAGGGAACGTCATGACTACAAATCGCCGTGTTTTTCGGGTTTCCTCCCTAATTCAGCAGGAGGTTAGTCAAATGTTGCTTAACGATATCAAAGATGACCGGGTCGGTAGTGGGATGGTTAGCATTACCAACGTTGATGTCTCTGGTGACCTCCAGCACGCTAAGATCTATGTCAGCATCTATGGCACTGATGAGGCAAGATCTAAAACAATGGCTGGATTAAAATCAGCTACAGGTTATGTCCGCCGAGAACTAGGTCGGCGGATTCGCCTGCGCCGCACACCAGAGGTGATGTTTATTGAAGACCGTGGTCTCGAAGGAGGCGATCAGATGCTGAACTTACTGAATCAGCTTTCTCAAGAACGCCAGAGCAAGCAACTCGAAGACGATATTTCTGGAGCACAAGCTTGAATTCTCTCCCAAAGTCACTGCCTGATCTAAATAACCTTTCCCTAGCAGAACAGGTGGCGCAAATGGTAGTGGTTCGAGCATCCGGCTACCTATTTGATCACCAAATTCAGTATCCGATTTGGGAACCCCCAGCCGAACAATTGCAGCATTTGTTGCAAGAGTTAGGTATTGGGGGTGTTATTTTACTAGGCGGGAGTGCTGTGGAACTCGCCCTCAGGTCGAAACAACTCCAAGAATGGGCCAAAATTCCCTTACTGATCGCTGCTGATATTGAAGAAGGTGTGGGTCAAAGGTTTGCCGGTGCCACCTGGTTTCCCCCACCGATGGCACTGGGAGCCATTGCCCAAAACGATCCTGAGCCAGCTTTGCAGTATGTCCGTACCATGGGAGAAATCACGGCTACTGAAGCGTTGGCAATTGGGATTAACTGGATCCTGGCACCAGTGGTTGATGTCAACAACAATTCCCAAAATCCTGTTATCAATGTCCGGTCCTTTGGTGATAACCCTCAAATCGTTAGCCAATTGGCTTCTGCCTTTATCCAAGGAACCCGACCCTATCCAGTCTTAACCACTGCCAAGCATTTTCCCGGTCATGGCGATACCGCTACAGATTCCCATCTGGATTTACCAGTATTGCCCCACTCACCACCCCGACTAGCTACGGTTGAATTGCCTCCCTTTACCAATGCGATCGCTGCTGGGGTAGATGCCATCATGACCGCTCACCTCCTAATTACAGCTTGGGATGACCAACACCCAGCCACCCTGTCATCAGCGATTTTGACTCAACTGTTGCGCACAGACTTGGGATTTGAAGGACTGATTGTGACCGATGCTCTAGTAATGGGGGCAATTGCTAATCGCTATGGTGCCGATGAAGCCACAGTCATGGCTGTAGAAGCCGGTGCTGATATTCTCTTGATGCCCGTTAATCCCGAAACAGCAATTGAGGCAGTCTGTCAAGCAGTCGAACAAGGACGGATCTCACGGCAGCGGATTCAGGCATCAATAGAGCGCATCAGTCGTGCAAAACGTAAAGTGGGGTATCACTCTCAAACAGAGGGTTTAGACGAACACTCCGCTGCACAACAAATACCATCTCTACAAAACCCGCCCTCACAACCTGTCCTGGAGTCGGGCTTAGACGATGATCCAGCTCAACAACCGATAACATTTCAACCCAACCGCAATTGGCTCTCGCAACTAGCTCAACCAACTACCCTAACGACTGTAGCCGATATTCTCCAAGCTTCCCAGATAACTAGAGGTTTTCTAGCTTTATCATCAATATCCAGCAGCAGTAATCAACCGTTACGTAATCTAATTTTGGTCGATGATCTCTTAGCTTGTGACTTTTTGGGGCAGCATACACCAGCAGTCGCTTTACCAAGAAGGCTGGGTTACAAACTCCAACTGGTTGATAGTCACACGACCCTACCTTCGGAAGTAGTCGATAATCCTGTTGGTGCTAAAACTACTCTGCTACAGCTATTTATCCGAGGTAACCCGTTTCGGGGTAGTGCTGGATTAACAGCAGTAGCTAGGGCATGGCTGAAGATGTTGTTGAAAACTGGGGATTTACAAGCTCTGGTGATTTACGGTAGTCCTTATGTGTTAGAGCAGTTCCTGCCAGAGTTGCCACCGGAAACACCATATGTATTTTCTTACGGGCAGATGCCAGCAGCTCAAGCGATCGCTCTTGAAACATTGTTACCCGAAAGCTCAACAATAGATACTTTTGTGAGATTTATTTAAGTTTTATTGAGTTTTAAGATAATTTTTGGCAATTTGCCCCTCTACAGCTTGATCAGAGGACAAGATGAAGATGAACTACTGCAATATCTATAGTAGATAGATCTCTTAAAGTAGATAGATCTTTTAAAAAAAACTAGGTTATAACAGAACCATATAGCTCTGGTTAATTAATAGGAGTTGACAAAATATTCAATCAAATCTAAAAAAACACCGAGAATTCCACCTTTACTCCTATCCCCTATCCCCTGATTATTGAGAGACTCTTTATAAATGACTATTTATAAAGTAAATCTTAAGAGAGCTATAGTAATGAATATGGGTGGGTTACGGCGGACAGCTCTGTTAGAAGATGAGCTTTTCTCTTGGTGCGCGTTCACCATTGTCGGGAAACCCGACCAATGTCGCACTGCTAAAGTACTAGGCCCCTATCCAACCCTAAGCAAGGATTTAAGCTTTATTTAACAAACAGTCTCTAAAATATATGCCATATTCTGATTACTCAACCAATGTTATGTGATTGGGTTGGTCATACAGATTTGGCACTCAGGTGATCCATACAGAGATAGGGTATTTCAGAGGACGGTAGCTCCTACAGCCAATGATCAATGGCTCAGTTATAACCCAGTAGGCATTTTAGCTGAGCATGGGTTAGACTTTGACAACTTGGCCAAGGTATTTGAAGATCCTTATCAACAAATCTTGGTTAATGGTAACTTCTTATACTGAAATAATTTTATTTCACAGTAAGTAAATTTCGATTAAGATAATCGTATCCCCGTTTTTTAGATCAAGCTGATAAGATTCCATGAGTGTTAACACAGTGCCATCTACCCCTTCTATCCGTTACTCAATCGATGTGATCCAAGACGAAGCACGTCGGTTGGTGGATAAAGGATTTGTCAGTCGTCAACAGCCTATTTACGTTCTTTGCCAATATATTCCAGCTCGAGAATGGCTGTGTGTGGAGTGTGAGCTAGAGCAGTGCGAATTCCTGCTAAGAGACCGCATTGCTGACCTGATCGGTTCTCAACAATGGGAAAATGACTAAAGGATCTCAATCAAACGGCATAGAAGCTGATCTTTAGAATAAAAAGTGCGATCGAGTCCGTAACTAACAAAACCCCATCAATGCCACCGATAAAGGCTATAGTGACTTACCGGATTGGTTGGGCAACCGTAAGCGGTTGACTAAATATCAGCAAACTTCAGGGAATGGTGTTGGGGAGTTTTAAACTGCCATTTTTTAAAAGCCTTGAATTGATGATATCTCAGCGCTGAGTGGGTAAATCGATTAGATTAGATGGGAACAGAAATGTCAGAGATTGAGCAAAGTTTCTGTTTCCCGTGGTTGATTTATAGCCTATTAGTCTCCCACTTTAGTCTCCCACTCAGGCTGAGTTTTTTCACGCTCCGCGTCAATCTAACTATTACTGTCTGATTTACGCAACTCCTCTAACTGATTGCGAAGATCAGCAAGTTGTGTTGTCAGTTCTTCAATATCATCCTGTGCATTGGACTGAACAGGATTGCTAGATGACGGTGCAGCAGGATCACTGGAAGTATTTGTTGTCGGTGTACCCACAGGATTACCTGATTGATTCCACATCTGCTCAATAAAACGTCGGGCTTCAAGTTCAGTAGTCTCTCCTTTTTCCGCCCACTCAGTCACCTGTTCATTTAAATCTGACTGAAGCTGAGCCAGACTTTCTTCACGCTTTTGAGGGTCTTGCAGGGTTTCAACGAAAGAGGCTGTTGCCCCCAAGGAGGCGCGAAACCCAGTTTGCAGTAATTCCAGGAGATTGTCGGAGTTCATTTATACTAACGATTTCCCATAAATTTTTTCTTAAGAACGTCCCAAGGACGTGCAGTTCATCTGCTATGGAAGAGCCGAAACGGTTAACAAATTCCCCATCTTAACCATCTCCCCCTGTTGCCTCTGACCCGCCTGTTGCCTCTGACCTTAGTTTCTTAAGAGACATTAGGCAGGATGTCACCGGACAACAGTTGCTGGAAATGACACCCAAGCCTTCAGCTGACTTGTTCCAAATATAGGTTAACATCTTCTACCACACGAGTCAGTTCAGCTTCCGTACTCAAGCGGATGCGATCATCTCTGAGAGTAATTAAGACCTTAGCAGCAAATGGAGAAGGATAGATATTGGGATTGCAGAAAATCTCAAGAAAGACATCCCCAGTAAATTGGTACTCCATCGGTTTTTGAGGCTTAGGTCTACCACCACTAGATACTTGAGCAGCAGCTTTCAAACTCTGCATCAGTTGGTAAAGCTCACGTTGTAATTTTTTGGCAGCATCGGCGGTGAATGGAAAAGACACCGAACCGTCATTAAGATTTAATTTAAGTGGTATAGCGGACATAAGGCAAATGTGAGATTTTATGGATTGTTTGTTAATCGTGGTTGATAAGTTAAGTCGGGAAAAATAAACGAAACATTCTGCGCAGCCGATGCAGTTCAAGTCAAGGATAAACGGTTAACTTCAACGGCAAAAACATTAAGCCCTTATTATACTTGCCTGTGGGGACTAACATCGGTCCCCAATGACTATTAATCAAAGTTGATAATCAAAGCTGAGGCTCTGGTTGGGACGTGGTAGCCAACCTTTTCTCTTTGTCCCGCTTCCGCTTTTTGGCATACAGCTGAATTGAGGCAGCCATTACTATAACCATCGCAAGAATTAACCAAGACGTAATATCTGTAGGCAAACTGTTCTTAAACACTGCCAGTAAAACAATTACCATCAGCAAGACAGTAGGTGCCTCATTGAGAGCACGGAACTGCTGACCAGTCCAACTGCATTCATTGGCAGCCAGCCGTCGCATAATCCTACCGCAATAGAAATGATAGACCAGTAACAGGGCTACAAAAGCCAGCTTGATATGTAACCAACCTTGCTTGAGCACTTCTGGTTCTGTTAGCAGTAAACCAATTGCCATCGCTACGGTTACCACCATACCTGGGGTAGTAATTATGTGATAAAGACGTTTTTCCATAATCTCATACTGATTTTTGAGAATGGTTTGGGCAGGTTCTGGCTCCTGTGAAGCTTCTGCATGATAGACAAACAGACGCACCAGATAAAACAGACCGGCAAACCAAACGACTACACCCATGAAGTGAAACGCCTTGAACCAGAAATAAGCCATAGATTGTGTCCTCCATTATTACAACAGCGTCATGCAGCTCAGCAGTGTCTACCCTCCTGACTTCAGCTATAGCGCGTGTCGCGTATCAGCTATCAGGTTCTTGAGGGTTGTTCACAAATAATCATATACTCACGCTCCTGAGCCAAATGCTTAAGTTTTCCTTACTTCAAAAGCTTTGTAGACCAGAGCTGATCCCTAAATGCTTACGATTATCTCATGTCTTCTTAAACTCATACAAAAACCATGCAGAGTCAAACAGATAGATGAACCATAGCGTAAACCTGGGGTTGAGACAATGGACAAATAAAGACAAATAAAAGCGATGCACCAGGTGCGCGTGGCGAATTTAATTACGGGTCAAGGGTACCTAAGCGGTCTTGGGGTAAACCCCACTCGCGCTTTGCATCAAGACAAGGAAACGTTTTACTTAAGTAATGTCAAGCGTATGATTAATGCCAGCAGCATGCGAGAAAAAAGAAGATCACCTCGTCAACAAACCTCTATTTCTTATCGATTGGCTGGTCTCTTCTCAGCTCGTCAGCCAGTCGTTAATATTAGTAGAGGAGGTTGCAGCATTTGCAGTGAAAAACCTATCCCAGTCGGTCAAGTTATAAAAATACAGTTTTTCTTACCGCAAAATCACACAGTTACTGCTACAGTTAAAGTCATGTGGTGCAAAGGATCTAAAGGAAATTCTATAGGAAACTATAGAGCTGGTTTACAGTTTGTAACAGTCTCACCAGAAAATATAGATTGTCTGTTGGGTTTGCCAGCAACACCTATTTCAACGCCTCAACTTCAGCTCAATAAGTTACTAAGAAATTATCCGGCTAAGACTTCTAACACCTGCTATAGCTAATCCTCAGGCTAAGTTGCGCTTCCAGAAAAGATATTACCCTTTGAACAGATGACGGGTGATGGGGTTAATGATTAATAAGGTAAGCAGTTACTAGTGATTAATTTTAAGTATTAATTTTAAGTAAACTTGGTATAAGTTGCAATCAAAGATAGTTTATATCTTTATGCAGTCGCTCATTGAAGTCCCCCCTATGAGCGACTGCATCGCTTTGTAAACTTGCTCATCAGGAGTGAACATCAAGGACAGTCAATCTTAACTATTAGACCATTTTTAGTTATTAAGGCTAAAGATGATTGACTGGTAATTGGGAAGAAGGTAATTGGGAATTGACAAAATAATTACCGATTAGCGATTACTAGGAATATGTATTTATAACAAGCTTACAAATAAATTGGAATTATCTGATTAGTTATTTATACTGATTAACTTAATGTCAAGGAAGACAAACCAGCTTGTGGTTATTAAAATAAGTGACGTAGATAAGCTCACTAAAGTCAACTAATATCTACAACTTAATCAGGATCTTCCTCACAAGTTTATGCGTCCTATTTAGTTAATTTGTCCTCAAATATTTACTGGCCATTGCTTTCAGAGTAAAAAATCTGTTGATAAAGTCAAATCTTTGCCCAGTAAGGCGATAATAGATTTGGGGGGGTATTAAGCAGACTATCTACATAAGGGCTCTTAATCAGTGATATCGAATAAGTTAACTGCCATGGACTATGTCAAGGTTCATGGCAGTTTTACTGTATGTACTTTTGATTTGGTTTTTAATCAGTAATTATAGCATTTTTTTTATGCTGAGGTGCCAAAATAAAAAGTATACATAAACATACATAAATCATACTAAATCAAACCTGAACGCAAACCTAAACGTAAACCTATGCTCTAAAGAATAGATTTATACACAGCAGGATCGGTAATCTTACCATCTGCTATCATTTCAGAACTTCACCTAGCACAACTTGCTTAGGAGTTGTTACAGTGAATTTAACCCTTTGCTTAGTTGCATCTACCTTTATATAGATTTATGAGTACTGAACAATTAAATCAAGTTATAGAAGCAATCATTTCTGGCAAGTATTCCTGGGCTTGTGTATTGATATTACGGTTTTCTGGCTACAATCCTTTGCAATATATGCCCTATCGAACTTACAATCGGTTAATCAAACAAAACTATAACTTAGGCAATCGGAATAAAACCTCATCCTCTCAACCATCAAAAATACTCAACAGGTGTTAAGAATTAAGACAAGCACAATAATAAATTACTCAAAAATCCTAGGCCCTAGGCTGTAGACTTTAGATATTAGGGATATTAGGTATTAACTCAGGCATTAATTACTAAAACCATTACTCATTAACCAAACACCTAACACCTAACACCTAACACCTAACACCTAACCCCTAACTCCTAACACCTATCTTTCAGGAGATTAATTTGACTAACACTCATCTACTCAAAGAGCGTAGGAAGTTTCCACGTCATATAACCTTACTAAATTATCAGATAGAAGGACTGATTTCCGAACAAAATGATTTAGTAGTTAATCTGAGTCGAGGCGGTGGAAAAATTTACATTAACAAACCCTTAAAAACTGGGGAAAATAAAAAAAATAAGTTCTGCTTACCAGGAATAAGTTACACAGCTACTTCTATGGTTAAAATTGCCTGGCAAAGGGAAATTGGTTTAGATTCACCAGCTAAATATGAAGCAGGATTGAAATTTTTAGATATATCACCAGTCAAGCTTAATACACTATTAGAACGGAAACAACTTATCTTAAGCAATCACTTTCAGTTCGAAGTATTACTGAAAACGTTTGCTGCTGCTGCCTGTATAGTTTCTGCACTTGCTCAGTTAGCTAGTAGTAAAACCGTTGCACCAGGCACTATTTTGAGTATTTTGCTGGAGGGTCTTAATGATCGTATCTCTTCGGTAGCAAGTCAAAATCTCACTGATGAAGCTAGCTTCAGCTGGCAGCAATCTCCTAGGCAGCATCCGATTGGATTTCACTTTAATCAGTCTTTAGTGAGTGTTGATGATTTAGAGTCTGCTCCTGAGCCAATAACGATGGCTAGTTTGGTCTTATTAGGTGCTACATTTCTGATCCCATGTCGTGACCTAGACTAAAGTAGTAATACCAAGTTAGCTTAATTCCCTCTGCTGGCAGGATTAGATTAATGGTTAAGGTGATGATTTTAAGCTTTCTGTTTTTTTTGCCTTATTTTTAAATTTTTTTTATTTATGGCAGTTAATTTCGTTTAAAACTATCATTTTTATTGATAAAATACCATTAGTTAGCTAAAATATAAATATGAGCACTTAGGTTAAATCCCCTGCCTTTAGGTAGGGGATTTCTTAATGGTATTAATTCGTAAATTTACAAAGTATAGGGGTTTGCGAGTTTTTAAGTACATATTTATGGGTTTTTAGGGAACAGGAACCCACCCCTAACCCCTACCAGGAGGGTAAAAGCGGAAGTGGGAATAGAGCAGTTGGGATCTAAGCTAATTTATTTATTCTTGCCAATTAAGAAGTGGACTTTATCTTGTTCACCCCATTTTTATAATTAACTTATATACAAATACTTATAAATAAAAAATAATCAGTTAACTATTGACCCATACTTGAACATGAACACACCAGGTATAAATTCCAGGTTGAAGCTTATTTGCTTGTGCGCGTAGCGTGGCTAATCGCGTAGCGTGGCCTACGGCCTTAAGGCCAAGGTTCAGAAGATAACTTTTAACCTAGCAACCTAGTAACCTGGTAATAGCATTTCAGTTTACATATTAATTGTAAACATTGATGGAGAGATGGGTGGATGGGAAGAGAGTTAATTGAGGCAAATGCAAGTTGTAAACAATTCCGATGCGATCAGATTTGATATAACCTGTAACCTTTAATCTATAACCGGCAACCTGTAAGGGATAATCGGCAACCTTTAACCTGTAACCTTTAACCTGTAACCTTTAACCTCCTCACCATCTGTAGCTCGAATAAATCAAATTGGGATAAGGTTTACTTTATAAATAAGATGTAAAGTTATAGCCCTAAAAATAAAGGGATTATCAATACGGATTTTGTACAAAAAGTATTTATACAAAAAATCTACATTAAAAATACATTTTAAGCTTAATTTAAACCTGATGAAAAACATGAGGTTTCTACGATAAATTTATAGACAAAAAAAATTGGAATTAACTGATTGAGCTACCATGAACAACCCTATGGCTATCCGATAAAATCACAGTTTGCTCTTCCAATTGCATCACTATTATGGTCAGCTTTTATAAGTTTGTTGAGCTGGTTTTGCAAGGTCAACAGAGTCCTAGTGGTAAGTACCTGAAAATAAATAAAGTTAACGTTGTCAAGAATTGTCAAGGCATTGAATCCCTCTCTGTTTCGTGTTGCCTTGTCCGAAGTTACCTTTTCTTAACAGTTTACTTTAATTTTATTCTACTACTTAACCGCTTAACCGCATCTATACTGACAAACCCTTACAACTGGTGGTAATTCCTAAATTTTAAGCTTTTTGTCGGAAATCAGGCAATTTATGCGATCGCTAGAGTTGCTTAGCTCAAAGAGACACAAATTAGCTCTCCAGCTAAATCGGAAGTTGGAGTGACATTTACAGAGATATGACCATAAGACCCTAATCACTCGTTACTACCATGACTCAATCCACTGTAAAGACCTATTCCCGTCTAAAAGTATTTTTAGCAACTACTGCCACTACTTTGGCTGGTATGTTGACTACTACTGGTGCAGCTAATGCAGCTAGTATCACCCATACTCAGAGCATTGAATGGCAACCGACAAGTGTTGATACATTTTTCATTCTTCCCAAATTTGATGAGGCTTTGGGGACTCTCGAAAGTGTCACGATTGACCTAGTCGGATTTGTCCAGGGAAATGCCCGTACGGAAAACATGGAGGCCTCTGCGAGCACAGTAACCTTGGATCTGGCATCTAAAATTGGCTTAATCTTGAGTGAACCTGATATTACCCTAGTTGAAGTGATACCTCTAGTTTCAGAAAAGGTTGATCTCTCTAGCTATGACGGTGTACTTGATTACGCAGGCTCTTCAGGAATCACATTGCCTGAGCGTACCGCTCAGGATCGCACCACTAATACATTTATGTCTGAAGACTCTGAGTTGAGTTACTTTGTAGGATCTGGAGACCAGGAGTTGATATTCACAGCCCTTGGTACTTCCACAGTAACGGGTGCGGGCAATTTGCTTTCTGGGTTCCAGACAGACGTAGCAGGGGAAGTTACATTGACCTACGAGTATCAGTCGGTGCCAGAGCCTACCAGTGTTATCGGTCTTGGTTTGGTAGGACTGGGGTTGTTGACACAAACAAAACGGAATAGGAAGAGTTGATAATTATTATTATTTAATATTGCTTTTGCCATAGTGTATTAACCGAAGTTTCCAGTTTAGTGAAACTTCGGTTTTATTATGTTGTTTAGTGATTAGTCATTTGACCAATTAACAATGGTTAATCACTAATCACTAATCACTAATCACTAATCACCCTTTGAAGAAACTATTCCCACTCTATGGTTCCAGGAGGTTTAGAGGTAATATCATAGACTACCCGATTAACTCCCTTAACTTCATTAACAATGCGGTTGGAAATAGTTTCAAGTAAGTCATAAGGTACTCGTGACCAGTCAGCGGTCATACCATCTTCACTGGAAACAAAGCGCAATACAATCGGATGAGCGTAAGTGCGCTTGTCCCCCATTACTCCGACACTGCGTATTGGGAGCAACACGGCAAAGGCTTGCCAAAAGTCGTTATACATTCCCTGTCGGCGAATTTCATCTCGAACGATGAAATCAGCATCTCGCAGAATATTCAAGCGTTCTGAGGTCACTTCACCAATGATGCGAATCGCCAATCCTGGTCCAGGGAAGGGATGTCGGCGCACAATCGCTTCTGGCAAGCGGAGGTCACGACCGAGTTGGCGCACTTCGTCTTTAAATAGCTTGCGTAATGGTTCTACTAACTTGAAGCGCAGGTTTTTGGGTAAGCCTCCGACATTGTGATGGCTCTTGATTTTCACAGCTACCCGCTCACCGGTTTTGGGATCAACGTTGGTATGGGCTGATTCAATCACATCGGGATAGAGGGTACCCTGAGCTAAATAATCAAATGGACCAAGACGCTGGGATTCTTCTTCAAAGACGCGAATGAATTCGTGACCGATGCGGCGACGCTTTTCTTCTGGGTCAGTGACACCAGCAAGGCGATCCAAAAAGCGATCGCGAGCGCTCACATACTCTACTCGAATACAAAATTCTTCCTCAAATAGCTTCACCAACTGCTCTGGCTCACCTTTGCGCATGAAGCCTTGGTCAATAAACATACAAGTTAGTTTATCCCCAATTGCGCGATGGAGTAAGAAAGCAAGGGTAGAGGAATCTACTCCACCAGACAGAGCCAGCAGAACCCGTTTGTCCCCTACCTTGGCACGCACTTCTCGAATCGCTTCCTCGATAAAAGCAGCAGTGGTCCAAGTGGGTTCACACTCGCAGATGTTGTAAACAAAGTTACGGATTAGGGCAAGACCATCGGTTGAATGCACAACCTCTGGATGGAATTGCACGCCATAAAGTTTTTTCTGATAGTTAGCAATGGTAGCACAAGGGGTATTCTTAGTATGGGCAAGGACTTCAAAGCCATCTGGCAAGGTCACACAGGAATCTCCGTGGCTCATCCACATGGTTGAGTGGTCTCGCACATTGCTCAGTAAGTCAGTGGGGTGATCAATTAGTAAGGCGGCTTTGCCATACTCAGCTTTTTTTGCCCTGGTGACTGTTCCACCTAGTTGTTGCACCATCAACTGCATCCCATAGCAAACCCCTAGCACGGGTATACCGAGATTCCAAATTTCTGGGTCACATAGGGGAGCTCCATCGTCATAGACGGAATTAGGACCTCCAGATAGAATGATGCCCTGGGGATGAAGCTGCTGTAGCTGTTGAGCTGTGGTCTGATAGGATAGTACCTCGGAGTAAACGTTAGTCTCGCGAATGCGACGAGCAATCAGTTCCGAGTATTGAGAGCCGAAGTCCAGAATCACAATCATCTGGCGATTCAACTGCTCTCCTAGAGAGGCTACAGGCAATGCCTCTTTCTGGTAAGATAGTTTGTTGGTCCTTAGGGTTACTGCTGTGTTCGTCATGTTTAGTTGTGTGAATGTACGAACAGGTCGCTGCCTAGGTGTGCTTCTGGGCAGCATAAATTAATTGCTATGAACAGATAGGTTGAAAGCTGATGGTTTCCGTAAATTAATCCTTCAACGCCCCAACACTTTGATGTAGATGGTAGCGCTGGCATTAACCAGTTAGTCTGAGTCGTAGACTCTCATCGACGATACAGAACTCTATCTGTTTACGGTTATGTCAGTTTCCACTCCCACACGCACTTCATAGACCTGCCTGGCAGTGGTATGTCTGTTGACACTCTCGTGACTTCTAGTCAGGAGATTTTTCAGGGTTTCAGTTTATATGTCCTGAAATCCGAAGTTTCAGCTGATAATCAGGTTAATTTATCATACATTGGGTTCGGCTACAAGATCCGCCCCCCAATGTATGAAGATTTATAAAAATTTATCACAAATTTGAAAATAATGTGCCACCTGTGGGACTGGTAACTATAATCTTGCGATCGCGATCGAACAATACAGAGCCTACCTGGATATGCTGCTCACTGTGTTTGCGGATGTAGTCAAAGCAGCGTTGGTCAATGGTCAATGCGATCGCATGATAAACCTGATTTACCCAATCAGTGCCCTGAGTCTGATCCCATTGACGCAGACAATTGAGAGCAGCTTCAGTAGTTTGACTGCCAAATACTTGCCTGATTAGTGGGTTTGGTACTCCTAACTGCGCACAGTGAGCAGTGAGAATTTCCAGTCGTCCATCAGCTAGGTGGTGGTGAGTGTGAAAAATTCCTCCAGCCAGTTTAATTAACTTACCATGATAGCCAAATAACAAGATTTCTGGCACCTGGGAGTACCCAGCTGCTACCAACAACGGTCCGAGCCAATTGGCTGTTTTAACCAGCCGCTCGGGATTAATCCCCAAGGTTCGCGCCAAATCTAAGCCATTTTCTCCGACACAGAATACTAGTGTTGTCGAATGTGAGGAGGCTTGCTCTTTTAGTAATTTGCTGGCTTTTGCTTTTAATTCCTCCTGGTAAGCAGCTAATTGACCAGGAGCACTCAGAGGCTGGGAAATGCCAGTAGTTCCTAGTAGGGAAAGTCCTTCTACTACACCAAAGGCCGAATTAGAAGTACGCTGTCCCAACTTCCGCCCTTCCGGCAAGATAATCGTCACCTGAATTTTCTCTGAGGGTGCTAGCAGACAACTCAAGTTATGGTGCAATAGTTTCTCCGCGTAAGCATAGATGGCTGGTTTACCTCCGGCATTGATTTGTCGTCCAATTCCTTCACCCCCCAATAACTGTATCGATTCAGTTTGCTCCGAGGAACCCCATTCTACGACTGCCCAAATCGGGGTATTACGGGTAAGGTCAAGGTTATCACCAGGGTTAGAGTGAGTGATAGCTAGCGCTACCCCTTCTCGAATTCTAGCCACTTGCTCAATGGGAATGTCTGGGGTTTCAGGAGGGTTAATTAAGTCCACTGAAACTGTTTCCAAGGGTTGATCGTTGCGTAACTGATGGAGGGCGGCTATGGCTGAGGCACAGGCGAATACGGGTAAGGTATATCCAGATTTAGGTAGGGAGGTAGTCATTAAGCCATGTGAAATTTGCGATCGCTTAGTTATAGCAGTTTCACCTATGCATCGCTACTCACTACTCCCTGTTGCCTTTGCGATATTCCCAAGGGTTTGATATAACGCTTGAGTATGTATCCAACCTACAAAACCACTGTAGAGACAGTTTCCTTCAGGGCTAGCTACAAATACATGGTGTATTAGTAAAGGATTCTGCCAACTCCGAATGGAAATGCCATTTTTAAATGTTATATAGGTCTTGGCTCGGTGAAAATTTCGACCATGACCATCAGTCATACCTGGGACTGAGTGTAATTGTTGAATTAAGCTAGTAATAAAGTCTCCTGGTGGAGGAGATTGTGTGATAACTGGATTCGTCCAAAATTTCTGGATTTCTGCTGCGACTAACGGATGATTTTTGAGAGCAGCATGACGCAGATTAGGTAAACAAACGAATTGACTAGGAGAAAACTTGGTTGTCTGTATTGTAATCGTACCGTCGCTACCGTGATCACTATCACCCGCTATTACTAATGTGGGAATCACTGCGCCAATGGACTCTGCTAGTTGTCGGCGGTTGATACCTAAATCCTTTGCGATACCAATACCAATGCCCAAGGGGTCAATAATTCTAGCTAGATCTGCACCACCAATAGGAGAACCAATCAACACTAAGGATTCTACTTGTGACCACCAGTCTTGGTGACGGCTGAGGAGTTCTAGCCAAATTAAGCCACCCATGGAATGACCAATAATTCGGATTGGTGTTTGGGGATATGTGACAATGGTATCTAAGACGATGTGTTCGAGTTGGTTGATTAGGGGTTCTATCCAGAGCCAGGTTTTGAACCAACCAAGATCGGGAGCAATGATGGCAGTGCGGGATGTGGCTATGGATTGGGCAAGGCTTGCGATCGCTTTAGAGGTATCCGCCCATCCGTGTTGTGCGTATAGAAGAAAATCTGGTTTATCGGTCATTGCCCCTAAATCTAGGATACTGGTAGTTTCTTCTTGATTTTAGGTAGGGCAGTAAACCATGAGTCAGTAATTGTGACAATCCCTTGAGGGTCACAGAATAGGCTTTGCAAGAAAAGGAATGCACCCTGACCGTTGCAGTATCACTGGATTCTTGGAAAGAGATGCTGCATAGCATTAGCTACAAGGGCTGAGGGACTTATTCCGGAATAGATATAACCTATTACCAAAACTGTTTGAAACCCGATGGTTCCAGCAATGATGAATACTGTAGACTATCTCCGGATTAGCTTGATTGACCGCTGCAATTTCCGTTGTCAGTACTGTATGCCTCAAGGAGCAGAGCTTGACTATATCCTACGGCAAGAATTACTCACTGATCAAGAACTGCTGACTCTGCTCAAGGAGGTGTTTATCCCGGTAGGGTTTAGAAAGTTTCGCCTCACGGGAGGTGAACCCCTATTGCGTCCAGGTGTAGTGGAGTTAGTTAGAGCGATCGCATCTTTACCGGAAACACAAGATTTAGCGATGACTACCAATGCCTTTTTACTGGCTGGTATGGCAAAGGAACTCTACCAGGGGGGTTTACGGCGGATTAATATTAGTCTGGACTCCCTAAATCGAGAGACATTTGACAAAATTATTGGCAATCGGGGACGTTCGCGCTGGGAACAGACTTGGGAAGGGATAAAAGCTGCCCATCAGGTTGGATTTGACCCGTTAAAGCTGAATGTGGTGGTAATTCCAGGAACTAATGACCAGGAAGTGCTGGATTTAGCTGCTCTAACTATTGACCGCTCCTGGCACGTTCGATTTATCGAGTTTATGCCCATCGGGAACTCCCAGCTATTTGGTGAGCGGGCGTGGATACCTTCGGAAGAATTACGGCAGCGGATTCGCGAAAGCTGGGGTTTGATAGAATCGAGTGTCCGGGGTAATGGCCCAGCTGATGTGTTCCAGATTCCTGGTGCCAAGGGCACCCTGGGATTTATTAGTCAGATGTCAGAATGTTTTTGCGATCGCTGCAATCGAATGCGTCTATCTGCTGATGGTTGGCTGCGTCCCTGCCTACTTAATGAACAAGGTCAAGTTGACTTAAAAACTGCTCTACGCAGCGGCGTTGATACCGCTGACTTAAGAGAGCAGGTCAGACAGTTGCTGATGATTAAACCAGAAATCAACTTCAAGGAGAGAGACTCTGGTACTGATAGTTCATATACAAGGACGATGTCACAAATTGGCGGATAGTTTTTTAGGTTACAGGTTAGCAGGTTAGCAGGTTACAGGTTAGTCAGGTTGAACGCGCACGCGTGGCCAAAGGGCAAGGTTATTTAGGTTGAAGGTTGTTCGCCCACGCGTGGCCAAAGGCCAAGGTTGCAGGTTAGCAGGTTACAGGTTAGTAGGTTCCAGATTATAACCTTCAACCTACCCTATGGGAACGCCACAGGCGAACAACCTGTTAACTTTCAACGGTTGTCAACCTTCAACTTGTTAACCTTAAACCTGTTAACCTTAAACCTGTTAACCTTAAACCTGTTAACCTTCAACCCGGGTTAGACTTTCCTGGAGTAGTACTCAACCACCAGTAGCTCGTTAATTTGTAATGCTACCCATTCGCGATCAATAACCCCATTCACCTTCCCGGTGAAGGTGTTCTTATCAAACTCTAAATGGCTAGGAAGGTTTGCTAAGCCAGGAAATTCCAAGTTGCGTTCTACTAGACGGCGGGATTGATCACGGTTTCTAACCGCAATCACATCGCCAGGGCGACACTGATAGCTAGCAATATTAACTACTTGACCATTTACAGTAACATGACCGTGATTCACGAGCTGACGAGCTGCTGGGATGGTACCTCCCATACCCATGCGGAAGACTGTGTTATCCAGTCGCATTTCTAGCAGTTGCAGCAAAGCTTGTCCAGTGGAACCGGTGGCTCGACGAGCTTTACGGACATAGCGAATTAACTGCTTTTCAGTCACTCCGTAGTTATAGCGCAGTTTCTGCTTTTCTTCGAGACGGATCGCATATTCTGAGCGTTTCCGACGGTTTTGACCATGTTGACCAGGGGGATAGGCACGGCGGGGTGTTTTACGACTTAAACCGGGCAAATCACCCAGACGGCGAACGACCCGCAGACGCGGGCCTCTATATCGGGACATATAACTTCCTCTGTACTATCTTGTGTACTATTTTGACTAAAGATTTCCCAAAACTATTATCTTACAATTTATTAGGAAGGAAATTGCCATGGGGAAAATTTCCAGCAGGTGTTAGGTCAATAGCCCTATCGACGGAAATTTCTATACTGCAAACCACCTTAGTGCTATATAACGGGATTAGCGCTACCCAACCCATAGGCGATCGCTTCAGGAAAGAAGGCGGGGTAAAGGCTTTGACGCAACTACCGTAAATAATCACTTCTAGGTTTATATCATATCCGGATAATTAGTGATAAAAAAAAACCTTATTCCTTTACTTCTGCTAAATGCCTTCAATTCGGCGCAAGCGTGTAAGTATTCAACCGGACATGATATTAGTGACCTAGGACGTAATTAAAAATCAGCGGAGCTACAATTGATGCGTCCGATTCAATCACGTAACTAGGGGTGTCCGTATCAAGTTTGCCCCAACTAATCTTTTCACTAGGTAGTGCGCCACTGTAGGAACCGTATGAGGTGGTACAATCGCTAATTTGGGCGAAGTAACTCCACAACTTACAGTCTTCCTTGATATCCTGGTGGATCAGTGGCACAACGCAGATGGGAAAATCTCCAGCAATTCCACCCCCAATTTGAAAGAATCCCATGGAAAAATATCTAGTATTTTCTTTATACCAATTAACAAGAAATACCATCAGCTCAAGACCGCTACGCACAACATTTAAGCGACTGATATTGCCTTTAATAAATTCAGAAACAAAGGAATTTCCCAGAGTTGAATCCTCCCATCCAGGAACAAAAATAGGAATTTGTTTCTGCCATGCTGCGATTACCCATGATTCACGAGTATCAATTTCATAAGAGTCTTTAAGCTCTTGACTTTCAATAAGTTGATAAATGAACTCGTATGGGAAAAAGCTTTGGCCAGATTGATCAGCTGCTTGCCACAGTTTCAGCATATGCCGATCAATTTTGAGCATCGCTTCTTCTTCAGGGATACATGTATCAGTAACTCGATTCATACCGGACTCAAAAAGAGCCTTTTCCTCTTCTGGTTTCAGTGAACGATAATCCGGTAATCTCTTATATTTAGAGTGGGCAACCAGATTGAAGATATCCTCTTCAAGATTCGCTCCAGTACAGCAAATTGCATGTACCTTGTCTTGGCGAATCATTTCAGCCAGAGAAATACCCAACTCTCCTGTACTCATGGCACCAGCCATAGTCAGAAACATTTTATTACCAGATTCCAGGTGTTTCACCCATCCTTCAGCCACCTCAACACACACGGCTGCATTAAAGTGTCGAAAATTTCTCTTCATGAACTCTCGAATCATCGTTTTTCCTCGAATAGTGGGTCTTACAGTTGAGTACTTTACAGAACTATAGATAAACGTTTTATAAACAGCAGAATCACCCATTGATAAAATGGTAAAAAAACGGAAGCACCAATTAGTTAACAGCCTTGATGAAAAACTTGCTAGTGCCAACTTGAACTCTCCCTGGGCTAAAGCACTAAGAAAACAAGCTACGATATCAAGTATTCATATAATTTAAAACATAGTACCGTTGGCTCCGGAGCAAAACTCCCAGGGCTGACTTTGACTATACTTAAGCCTTGATGCAGTCTCTCAGGGGGAAGCAGCTAGGGTTTTTTTAACCACCAAACACTGCTAGAAAATCCTGATCTAGTTAACTAGCTTTTGACGTTTATGATTCCTCATCACAAATTTAGTAGACAAGGGGAATCACGCCCCTAACTTGTTTTTATACCCCGCGCTTGTACACAAGGGGTTTCAACTGCCTTTGAGATCAAGAAATACCTGATCACCACCAACGCTTCTCGATTTGGTCTTGTTTTTAACAACAATTGTCACGATCTATGATTATAGATCAATCTGGTAACACCTGTCTTGAAGGTTACTGGTGGAGCGGAGACGGAAATAAGTGACTTCCCTGGCATTGCTTCTGTTGTGGGATGATTGAAGCGAATGGACAGCTAGTAAGTGTTTTGCTATGGTTAGTTTTAAATCTAGAATAGCATCAACTGTTGATTTGAGACACTGATTGCCTGTTCATCGATTACTTTTATCTGAGTTCTGATAGGATTTAGGCCATGACAGACTTGATTACTGAAATTTTAAGTAAAGTAGGGTCAGTTGCTCCTCAAGTACCGCCATACTTTGAGTCCTTAGAAACCTACGCTGTTAAGAAAGTTTCCGATGCTGACACCATTGATGTGATTGATGGCTCCGGAGAAGAGATTACAGTGCGCTTCGTTTACATTGATGCACCAGAAACGCCTAAGGGGTGGGGTTACAAAAAACTTGAGGATAAAAATCAGGACAATGCCCTCTATCAAAGTCAATTTAAGTGGGGCAATGAAGGGAAAGAGTGGGTCAAAAATTTGGTAGAAGAAAACGGTGATAAAGTTAAATTGAGAATTACTGACATCGACACTCGCTACAATCGTAGAATTGGCGAAGTTTACTTATTGGATGGCACCTTTCTTCAGCATAGTTTAGTAAAAGAAGGATTATCACTGATTTATTACGATTATTTTAGTAAGTGCCCTCGCGAGATGGCTATCTCTCTTCTGTTGGCAGAGGCAGATGCGGAACGCCAAGGCAAAGGGTTATGGCAAGAACCGAAGTCAGGTTTTATCCAGCCTTGGCTGTTTCGTCCCCTTAAGAAAAAGCAAAAAGCCTTGCTTGGAGACCCAGATGCATATCAGCAGCTTACAGAAAAAATTCAAACCCTCTGTGAAGACCTAGAAGCTGGCAAAATGACTAACGATCAGTTTGAGGATACCTTTAAGGAGACCCTCAAGTAATACTATCAATTGGGTGCATCTCATAGTTGTAAAAAATAAGGGAAGTTTGGGGAGATGGGGAGATAGGGAGATGGGGAGATGGGGAGATGGGGAGATAGGGAGATTTTTATTATGGGTAATTATCCGTAAGCATTCAGCATTCAGCATTCAGCATTCAGCATTCAGCATTCAGCTTATGCGCAATGGGCTTTTACTCAGACTTTCAATTCTCATGCTTCTCTATCAATATTAAATTCTCCTGTTCCCGTAGCGTGGCCATAGGCCAAAGAAGTTTATTTTAAGCTGTCAGCTAACTGCTTACAATTATCCTAAGATGAGATAAGTTGATAAACTGATACACAGTTAATACAGCAATCATCAATGAATTGTGATAATTTTTTTCTCTACTCCCTACTCCCGTCTTGATGCAGTCGCTCATGGGGGAAACCACGGCAGTCGCTCATGGGGGAGACCCCCAAGACCGCGCTGCCTTCCCAAGACCGCGCTGCATCGCTACTCCCTACTCCCTATTCCCTATTCCCTATTCCCTGTTCCCTATTCCCAGATCCGCTGTTCCCTGTTTCCTTTTATATATAAATTTAAGTTATTAGCTAAACAAATTACCATTGTAATCCTTAAAATGTAACTATTTATTACATTATTTTTTTAATTTTTTTTTGTTTTATTGTTGACAATAATAATAGTCAATCGTTATATTATAATAATTGAAGAAAACCGCGATTTCCGGCCACAAACCTGCAAGGGCGGCTTTTCCCCCAAGTTAAATGGAGGTAACTCTATCATGCAAAAAAAGCGATGCAGCGAGGTAGCGCGGTCTTGGGGAGGCAGCGATTGTTATCGAAGGGAGAATTGGGAATTTAGAATTTAGAATGAAGAATAAAGAATTCCCGATTATACATTCTTAATTAAAAAAGGTTGAACGCGTAGCGTGGCCGTTCGCGTAGCGTGGCCTTTGGCCAAGGTTTTCTGTAAGAGTGAAGAATGCAGAATTCTACATTCTTCATTCTTCATTTTAAATTCTACATCCTACATTCAAATCTATTCCCATGGTTGGATTTTTACAATTCAAACAGGGATGCTAGAATTGGTTTAATGTAACCTAAAATGACTCTCCCAAGGTTTTAGACTTTGGGAGTGCTTTACTGGCTGTTAAGCAATTTACTATATTTCATAATAATTATCAAGGCTTTTTAAGAACTTATTGATAATAGATTGCAGTTATCAATTGGGTGAGCTAAATCAGTTGAGAATGTTAGGGAATAGGGAACAAGTAAAAAATCCTGTATACTTGATTACTATCAGAACTACGGTAATTTGAATAATTGCGTCTGAGCAAACACCCGCAGTTTAGGCTCGGGGTCATGCTCTGCTCTATCCTGCAATAAGGATCGGGTTTGGGAATGGTTAGGATAATATTTCAGGATGGCCTGAAGGGCTACTTGTCGAGGATTGACATTGTCGTAATCCTCGTCTTGATCACGCTCAAAGGGGTCATGGAGAGTGCAATCCCATAAAAATTCAAACAACCAAGGCTGACCTTGCCAACCTTGAGCTAACTGTTGAATTGCTGTAGCTCGCACCTCCCAATCAGTATCAGAGCGAGCGGATTGTTGAAGTAGAGGTAAAGTATCTGGGTGGTCTTTGTAACCTTGAGCTAACTGTTGAATTGCTGTAATTCGCACCTCCCAATCAGTATCAGAGCGAGCCGATTGTTGAAGTATGGCTAAGGTATCTGGGTAGTCTTTGTAAACTTGAGCTAACTGTTCAATTGCTGTACCTCGCACGAACAAATCAGTATCAGAGCGAGCCCATTTTTGAAGTAGGGGTAAGGTATCTGGATGGTCTTGCCAATGGGTGGCTACTGCTACAACAGCTTGAGTATGAAGATCACGGACTAAATTGGCCTGATATCCATATGGGTCATAATCATAATTTAGATCATAATGAATTAAGTCTTTGAAGCGATTCAGTAATTGATAATCCGTTGATTTAATCTCATACCGATTCCTAACCTCAGACAAACAATCCCCTGCCAGAAATAAATTCCAAAACCTATCCTCTTCTCCATCTTGTGCCATCAAATACTCAATAATCTCTCCAGCTTTGTTGGAATCAATCATACCCACAATCAACCTGAGCACTTCATGCCAAGATTCATCTCGCCAGTGCTGACCAAAGACTTCAGTTTTTAACTGTTCTAGGGAAATCTCCTGTTTTTTCTCAAATTTCCTGACAAATTCCCAAGCACAGAAATATTCCAAAAATGTCCGATGCACAAAAGCGTAGTAATCGGCTCCCATGAAACACAATATAAAATTGCGGGTGCGCAACTGATTAATCATTACCTTAGCAACGGCTCTGGGATTAGTAACGTCTCGTAATTTCAGCTCCTCTTTGATAATCGTTTCTAAATCCTCTCCACTAATCATATTTCCCGCTAACCCTGCTTGATTTCCCTGCATGAAATATGCCACTTTACCGAGCATCTGTTGCTTATCTTTATAATCAATAGTCTTGGGATCAACACGATTATCTTCTAGTAATGCTCGTTCCACATCCCATTGATGGAGCAGTAACCGAGACGCTTGGTTATAGAGTTCAGAACGGTCACGAGGCAATTCTTGATTGCGGTTCAGGATTGCCATCATGGTTAGTAGTAGGGGATTTACCGCCAGTTGTCGAATCGGGGAGGATGTCTCAATGGCTTTTTGTAAGCGCTCCCGTTTCCTATCTTTATCGGCTTGATTAGTAAAGGTTAACTCGTGCCAGTGCTCGATAAAGGTTTGAATTTGTTCTGACTCCAAGTCTTGGAGCATCACATGACGAAATTCAGCATTTCGGAACCGTTGGGGTTTATAACCAATGACGCGAGATGTAACAATTACTCGTACCTTAGGATAGGTATTGGTAAAGCGATGAATATCGGTAATCACATCGTCTCGTTTCCCTGGCTCAAAGACTTCATCCAAGCCATCCAACATCACTAATACGTTACCAGCCTTTAACTGGTGATGCAGTTCATGTTGATTAAGATGACATATCGCTCCACTGCTTTGATGGCAGAATTCCAAGAAGTTATTACACTGTCCACTATCGCTATTGCGGATATAGGTGCGTAATTCAATCAGTAACGGAATTGGTAGAGAAAGGGCAGTAGTTAGATCTGTTCTTGCCCAATTTAATGCTAAATATTGCAGCAAAGTAGATTTACCAGAGCCTGGGTCTCCTAAAACCACCAAATAGGGATAACTTTGAGAGTCATTAATAACATCCAATACGGATTTAACCGGCTGTTGATGATAAGCGTCTTTAGCTCGCTTCAACTCCTCTAGCTCAATTGCTATGTCTAGTTGATCACTGTCTCCCAGTTGTTTATAATAATCTTTAGGAAGTTCATGAAGAGCTGACGGCATCAGGTCATGAACCTCTCGCACATTTTGGGGGATAAATATCCTCCAGAGTTTTAGTTCATTATAGGCATAGCCACTGGTATCTAAACTATCCAAGCCGAGATTACCGTAGCGCTCTAAAAGTCCTTCTTGATAGGTGCTTAAGTCAAAGTCTGGGATAATGCCTGCTGTAGCGTTAGTGTTTTTTGCGATTAGCCCGAAGGGCTACGCTACGCGATCGCATCCAAGGTTTGGGAATCTCGGATAGGCCGTAACTGATCGGATTCCCGGATGATAGTGTGTACTTGCTTGAGATACTGTCTAGCAATATACTTCCAACGAAATTCTTCCGGTAATGGTAATAACTTAAGCTCAATCCAAGTCTTGGCTAATGTCTCAGTATCTATTTGTTCACAGCCATACTTAAACGCACTTCCTAGGATAGCTTTAATGGATTGGTTTTTAATATACTGCTTGAGGGGTTTAGTATACTGTTTTAATTCTTGCTTGGATAGGTCAGCATCTTCCAATTCCTTTTCAACTAAGGCTACAAATTCTTTTAAGGCTTTACCGAATAGTTTTTTCTGGGTAGTTTGATCAGATAGTCCAGTATACTCTTTGATAGACTCTTTGAAAAAGTCTTTGGTGTAGTCTTCTAGAGCGTCTTTTGCCAAGGGACCGATCACTTCTTTAACGAGATAGCCACCGGCACTAGAAATTCCCCAAACTGCTAACCAATCCAGCATGATATTGGTAGTTGTTTTTTGATTTATTTCTCATTATAGAGAAAAGGAAGTAGGGAGTAGGGAGTCGGGAATCGGGAATCGGGAGTTTGACCCGGTGGTGCGTTAGGGGCCGGGCTGTCTCAACCGATGTCAAGAGGCGTAAAATCAAGAGGAGCCCGTCCCTAACACACCCTACGCAACTGACAGCTGATGGCTAAATGCTTAGGGGCAGTTGCTAAAATGAAAATAGTCGGAAAAATTGAGGTAATTTCATGTCTGTTGCCAAACCCTCATTTAAAAAAGTTATTCTCCGACCTCAAAGCCGTTAGATGCTTTATCCAGCAGTAGCCTTCCTTTTAAGACGTAGGCTGACCCAGATCATTTGCTGAAGAGGTAAAGGAACCTCTGGATGTAACCCTTCCGCAATTTCTTCAAAAGTTTTAATTGACCCAGGATAAACAAAAACTAGCCATCCTTCTTTAGCAAGGCAGGTAAACAAAGCTGACTCTTCCAGCAGGTAGGTGATCGCCAGGTGCTTTTGCCTTTGGAGAAGTTGCTCTACTTCCTCTTCTTCTGGCTGTTCCCCCCGATTAAGATAGGTCTGGGCAAAGGAGTTGACCATCTTTTGAAAAGATTCATCCTTTTGATAAAGACTCTGAACGTCTTTGTAATAGATCTCAAATTCTAATTGCTTCTCTATTTGGGAAGCCATCTGGAACTGGAATTGACAAGTTCCAGAGTATTGCTGGAACAAGAAACGGTTTTCATTAATAAAGGTCTCTCCAGTGCGCATTGCCTCCAGCCAAGCTTGATCCCCTTTAACTCTCTGTCTAAGCTCGATTGTCAGTCGATATACACTGTCGCCAACTAATACTAGGCAAGCCTTAAAGTTTTCGCTAATCCATTTAATCGAGGCTTTGATTCGCTTACTATCAACGAAGTTTTTGCTTCCCAGACTGATGATAAAAACACACTTTTGATACTCAGACAGGGAGCTACGTATGTGAGCGGGAGAGACCTTAGCTAAGGTTGCTTTATACCCATAAACTTTGGTGATATTGGCAGTAGATTCGGTCAACTTTAAGTTGCGTTTCTTAAGATTGATTGCTTGGCTTATTTTAGACTGAAGGAGCTTTAATTGTTCCAGGGAAAGCTGATTCCAGTCAAAATTTTCAATGATCGTTTCTTCGTCCCTATGGCTACTCATTCTGTTATACCAAATCCGCTTTACTGAGACTTTATTCAAAACAGTCAAAGTCCTTGCCTAGAGAGGATTTGAATATTTGTTTAATTACTCTATTATAACCAGATTTGGTATTAGATGTTTTTGGCCGTCAGCTGACAGCTGACGGCTGATAGTTTACGGCTGAATTCTTACAGCGGAATTAAACGTCGGTTTCAAATAAGGAAAGGCGCAATCGATCTGCTGAATCTTCCATTTCTGCCAGAGACTCCAGGCTAACCGCCATGCTTTTTTCAATGCCTAAAATTTCCGCCGCTTTAGCCACAGATGCTTTTTCTTTGTCATGGTAATTACCATCGGCTCGACACATCTTGATCGCTTGGTACAACATGGTTCGGCGAAAATTAAGAGGAAAGTCATACTTGAGACTACTCAATAGCTCCTCTAGGTTAGCATTTTTCCAATCGAATTGGCGGAGCGCCTCAATGTATTCTTTGTTTTCTTCAGATTCGACTAGCATCATTTCCTGCTCGTCAATATACCACTGTAATTCTGCTTCTGCCAGTTCCCCATGGGTGCATCTCAGTTTTGCAAAAATACCAAAATCATGATATTATTGAAAGTGT
>WTKN01000192.1 GCA_011524395.1 Moorena sp. SS36440bin_2 | reverse complement strand
TCTCCCCATCTCCCCATGCCCTATTCCCAGATCCACTGTTCCCTTTGCTATACCAACCACCCATGAGTAATTCTCAAGCAAACAACCGTAAAACTATTAACAAAGTCGCCATTGTAGGAGGAACCCACGGCAATGAATTTACTGGTGTATACCTAGTCAAAAAGTTTGAGAAGTTTCCAGAATTAATCACTAGACCTAGTTTTGAAACCTTGACAAAAATAGGTAATCCCCAAGCCTTTGAAGCTGCCAGGAGATATATTGATACAGACTTAAACCGCTGCTTTGCTAAAAGTGACCTGGAAAATGCTGAGCTTTCTTTTCTAGAACAAACCAGAGCCAAAGAGATGGCTAAAACCCTAGGACCAAAAGGCAATTCCAAGGTAGATTTTATTCTAGATTTGCACAGTACCAGTGGTAATATGGGGTTTACTATAATTCTCGTCAACAATGACCCCTTTAATTTGCAACTCGCTGCTTATCTGAGTTCCCTTGACCCCCTAGTTAGAGTTTTAAGTTCCATTGAACCAGGTAAAGAAAATCCCTTTGTAAATTCTCTATGTAATTTCGGGTGTTCTATTGAAGTCGGTCCCATTGCACCAGCTAGTCTCAAGGGCGATATTTTTCAGAAAACTGAAGCCTTAATTCACGCCACGTTAGATTATATTGAAGATTATAATAACGGTAAAAAGTTATCAAACACTTATCCCCTAACCATTTATCACTATTTCAAAGAAGTTGACTATCCCAGAAACGAAGCTGGTGAACTAGAAGGTATGATTCATCCTCAGCTCCAGGGCAGAGATTATCAAGAACTCAATCCTGGTGACCCCATGTTTCTTACCTTCGATGGCACCACAATTTACTATGAAGAACAAGCCACGGTTTGGCCAGTATTTATTAATGAAGTTGCCTACTATGAAAAAGGAATAGCGATGTGTTTGACTAAAAAAGAGATAGTTAGTGTTTAGGGAACAGCGGATCTGGGAACAGGGAAAGAGTGGGGAGATGGGGAGATGGGGAGATGATAGCGTTGCCTGTAGCTTAAGTAGAATCCCGATTCCCGACTCCCGACTCCCGACTCCCGATTCCCGATTCCCGACTCCCGACTCCCGATTCCCGATTCCCGACTCCCGACTCCCGACTTCACTACTCTTGACTCTTTAATCCCTGCTGCAATATTTCTAAAACTTTCGCTAAGTTTCCGGCTAATAATGCAGCTTTATCTAACCATAATCCTGGGAAAATTTCTGAACAAAGTATGCCCTCAGGATTGGGTTCCAGTTGAGTATATTCCCCTTCAGTTAGCCGAAACCAATCAAATTCACCATCATCAACTCGCCATACCAAATACTCTTGTACCCCATTACGGCGATAAACGTTTAATTTTTTGTGTAAATCAATAGAAACAGTGCTAGCCGCAATTTCTACAATTAACTCCGGCGCACCTTTTACATAGCCATCCTGAGTAATTCTAGATTGTCCTCCTACTTTCAGTCTAAGCAGTGCATCGGGTTGAGCTTCATTATCAAGATCAAGCCTAACAGTACAATTATCTCCTAATTGCAGGTTAGGAGTATAGGTTTGGTAGAAGCCTAACCACAACATAATCTGAGCATGGGGTTCGCCATGTTGTGTAATTCTCAGGGGAGATGCCATGTAAACAATTCCTTCAATTAATTCGGCTTTCTTCAAATCAGCCATAGCGGAATAGCGACGCTCAAATTCCGCAAGGGTTAGTTGATCCCCATTTTCTAAAGGAGGAATCATGGGATCCCGAGTAATTGTGGCAGTTGATGTGATCATTTTTGGCTCTACTTTATTTGTTATTTAACAGGAAATAGGGAACAGGAAAAGAGTTGGGAGGTGGGGAGATAGGGAGATAGGGAGATGGGGAGATGGGCAGATGGGGTGATGGGGAGAATTTTATTGCTGATAAATTTAATAATTATAGCGTTTTACTTGTAGCTGAAGTAGAATTACGATTCCCGATTACCGATTCCCGATTCCCGACTATTCAAACCTGATTTATTCCTTCGGCAACCATTCGATATCCAGTAATTGGTCAAGACAGTAGGGACATTCTGAAGGAAAAGTTATGGAATTATGAGTTTTTATCTTAACAAATCCTAAGGCATCGTTATAAATAGAACTTAGTTCATCATCTAGATAATTACGGAGATTAGTCGTCAGCTTTCGTTTGAGCTGAATTCGGAAATTATAGATTTCCCCTTGCCAGTGAACTGCATTATAGTCAGATTCAGTTTTCCAATAGTGCAGTAATAGTAAATGACGGATAACTTGTTCTAAAAGACTAGCTACAGCATTTTTCTTCTCTCTCCCCAAATCCTCTAACTCCTCAATTAAGTTATCCCAATCTAGTTGATTAAATTCTTTATTTTTTAGGAGCTTAATGGTTTCTTCTAGCCATTGGGCATCATCAATGTCGTAGAGATTTTTTAACTTTAAATTACTCATAATCAACTCTCCATAAACATCTAACTTACTTTTCTATATCAAAAACTTCCGATACTTTTAAAGTAATATCCTTAAATCCAGGAGATAAGACTAAATCATCACCCGAAAAGCTACCCACTTCTGTATAAGTATTTTCCGTCAATTCTAATACCAAGATACTTTTACTTTCCGGGTCTACAATCCAGTATTCAGGAATGCCACAATCTTGATATTGGATTCTCTTAGCAATATAGTCTCGCTCTCGTTGTAATTCTCCTGGACTAACCACTTCAACCACTAATAAAGGCGGTGACATGGAGAGGCGAATGGTATTACGCTTTGATAATTGTTGAATATGCTCTTCTCGGATTATCGTCAAATCAGGATAACGGTTTTTGGGTTCACCTTTAACTTCTAATTCTAATCCTTGACCCCGGACTCTACGATGACCTACCAGTAAAGCAAACTGAATCAATAAAAACGTAGCAATTTCAACATTAAATCCCGACTCTGGAGGCATTTCAATTAACTGACCATTAAATAACTCATAGAATTTTTCAGAGTTATCATTGTATAATAAATACTCCTCAAAGCTTTTAAATTTATGGGTCAGTTGTACCATCATACTTCACCGGCAAAGTCCGGTGCATTACGTAAGCTATCAGCGTGTCGCGTATCAGCGTGTCGCGTATCAGCTAACACACCATTCATAGTTCACTTGGAAAGTGCGGTGCGTTACCCCTACCGGGTAACGCACCCTACTTACTAATATAATGTTAGGAGAATTACGATCAATACCAATCACCCCATCACCCCATCACCCCATCACCCCATCACTGGTGGGCTGCTGGTGGGCAGTGGCTGATCATAGCTTTACGGCTGTTGGCCAATTCCGACAGCTAGCCACTGCCCACCAAACAGGAACTTATTTTATCTATTTCTTCTGTAAAGCATTGGTAGATGCGAGTCACGCGTTGTGGCCAAAGGCCTCAGCTTCCGCGCTTATGCGATCGCTTCCACTCAAGAATCGTAGGGTGTGCAGTGGCAAGAATCGCGAAATCGGCAAGGTTGGTGAAGAGCTGATCAGCCACTGCCCACCAGAGGCGGAAGTATTTTTTTACTCTATTTTTTACCCTATCTGTAAACCATGCTTCAGATGCGAGTCACGCGATCGCGCTGTACTTCAGGGTGCATCTAATTATTGCTATTTGACCCAGTGGGTGGAACCGGAACCTTGTCGTGGAACAGGCATCTTGCCTGTTTCCTCCCTTGGCATCTGCATCTTGCCGGTTATCAATATTCATGGCAGGCAGCATGCCCACCCCACTCCTATTGATGCCTTCTCTCATGTAAAGGCTTTTGCCAACTAAACAGGTCAGGGGTCTCCCGTTATACCCGCGCATGAAGCCCGGGAGGGGAATTACCTGACGGGGTCTCTTGGTTTTGGTATAATACATTGATGGCGGTTGGACTGCCGCTCAATGGCTGTGGTAAATCGATACAGGATATC
>WTKN01000045.1 GCA_011524395.1 Moorena sp. SS36440bin_2 | reverse complement strand
ACTTCTGACTTCTGACTTCTGACTTCTGACTTCTGACTTCTGACTTCTGCTATATGTGGGCGGGATAATCCCGCTCACACAGCTGGGGTATAGTTTTTTAAAACTGGGATGCTCCCTATTTATTCCCCCAAGAGAATCTATTGACTTTACGCAGAAATTATTAGTTTCGTAATAAATATTTACCTAGTTCGGAAAGCAGGGTAAGCTCTGCGGCATTCCCATCGTAAGTAGGGTTTGCTGAAAAACTCAATAGGTATGGGATTGAGTCAGCGAGTGTGGAGTCAGCGAGTTTGGATAAATGGGAATTATATAGGAGGTAGTCGGAAGAATTGTCCCTTGATTTTTCGGATCTTGTCTGCCCAAAAGTCTAAGTTATTGAGCTTTTTCGACCGAAAAACTGGCACTTTTTTCGTTCCAAAAAGACTAAAACCTTTATCTGGCAATGCGCATGAGAGTTAATCAGCCCGCCCTACTTACTTCATTCTTATGTAGACAGCCATACCATCCGGAAAGATTGAGGTGGAATGTGGGTTAGAAACAAAACTTACGAATTTTCACGTTTGCTCTTTTCCTCTCTAGACAAACGCATAACACTACTATAGAGATACCAATTTATGAGCAGACCAAAAACAAAGCCCAGAAATACACTCGATTGAAATCCCTGAAATAAACTGAGCAAAAAGTTGAGAACTGCAACAGTGATGTTAGCCAATATTACTGTTGTTACGATTTGGGGAGACTCAACCAGCAACTTTCGTAATGAAACACCTATATACAGATAAGCAATTGAAAATCCTGTTACCAAAATTATAGAAATGAGATTGATAGCATTCAGATTTCCCTGCGGTTGAGTAATAGCAATGTAGTTGCCAAAAAATCCTAGTGTTCCAATGAAGATAAAAAATGCTTTGAGTGAACCAACACTTTCTTTCATGATTCGATACAACCCTCTACTTTTTTTAAAGTGATACGATTAATTAGCGATACTATTGCTCTCCACCACCGGCTTTGACGAATACAAACCCCAAAAGTTCCCAGATAATTTTTTTTTTTAGCGCTGACCTTTAGGGGTGACAAGAAAGCTATAAGATAGATTGTATAAGGGATAGAGCCTTCAAGCCTTTCTGGAAAAAGAGGGGTTCAGGGGGTAAGGTTTTCGTAGGAAATTAAAAATGCCTAATATCTGGAGGGTAAGGGGTGATGTAATCACGCCTCTTTCAAGGGGTATTAGTTACATCCGGCAAACCCGATTTATCGACGTAATAAAGTGACCGCTGGCATTTGACATCACAGCGGTCACCATTTTTGTCAACGGCTCTACCTGACAATGAAACAGCCCTGCCCAAAAGGATAATTTCCAGTTCAAGCAGTTAGTTAAAAATTAGGGACTTGCCAAAACTGTCCTGAATAATTACCACAGGCAGCCATAATCGGTTTATTGTCTTGGGAATCATTAATTATATCTAAACATTTATCACTGCCCGTAAACATCGTTTTGAGGCGATAATATCCAGACCTGTTTGTTTTTTCTATTTTCCAAAATTGTCCTGAATAATTACCACAGTCAGCCATAATCGGTTTATTGTCTTTAGAATCATTAATGATATCCAAACATTTATTACTGCCCGTAAATAGGGTTTTGAGGCGATAATATCCAGACTTATTTGTTTTTTGTATTTGCCAATATTGTCCTGAATAATTACCACAGTTAGCCATAATCGGTTTATTGTCTTGGGCATCATTAATGATATCCAAACATTTATCACTGCCCGTAAACATGGTTTTGAGGCGATAATTTGTTTGTCCTTGGGCAACGTTAGTAGTACTGGCAAAAGCAATCACAGAAGACGCAACAGCTATACCAAAAGTAAAAATTCTCTTTATATTTTTGTTGGACATAGTGGTATGAGACATTGTTTTAGTTTTAGAAAAAAATTGAGCAATAATTGTGCCACAAACTCAACTTACCTGAGTTCGATATACAGCGTTTATAGGACTCATGAGGTATACAGGATTGTTTCACTCTTGCCTAATCCCTGCTCCGAACGCGCCCCGCGTGGCCTACGGCCTCAGTCCCTGCTCCCAGAGTATTGATGTTTCTTTCCTTTTACCTTGAACTCTAAGATAATCATCAGTTTAGATCTCAACTGTCCTATACCTTTTACTACAACGCCTAGAGAAAGATTCCCGATTCTCTAGAAATATTTTTCTCACAGCGCGTCAAGCCGCTATGAGTCTTCATCCCCGGTTTGAAAAGACGGGGCTTTAGACTTACAGATTCCCTGATAAATTGGCTCTTAACCACTTTCCTTGAGCAGGGAATCGGGAATCGGGAATCGGGAATCGGGAATCGGGAATCGGGAATCGGGAATCGGGAAAACAATCCTGTGTAGCTGATAGTTATGGAAACCGCCGTAGCTATATAGTACCTGAATGGGATCCCATTCAGGCTCACCTCCGAGCAGGTTATGATTAAAGGAGTATTACTTACATCGGGCAAACCAAATTTTTCGACTTTTCTTTTTCCTTAGTTAACGGCTGATAGGTGTTGTAATCATACGGCACATATCCCTCAAAACCTGAATAAGTCATCTCACACAATAACCGAGACTTAAGCGGAGAAGGAGGTAAATTTACCTTTGCTACTTTCACTTCTACTAAACCTGGATCACGCCTTAAAAGGTCAAATACATCGTGTAACAGATAGCGAGGACAATACCCTAGGTGATAATGATCTTCTGTGGTTAACGCTAAAGCCTTATTGTCATAACGATTCTGAAGCTCGTGACATAGCCACAAAGTGTCACCAACTTGTAGCTGAGCTATGGGATCCATAGAACACTTTGGTAAGTGACGCAAACCATGTACTAGAAAACAAAGGTGGTATTTCCCGTCACTGTCGAGGTGTGGATAAGGAAAAACTTGAAAATTATCTGTTTGTCGATATCCTTCGCTCCTTCCTAAAAATTCCATCAAATCAAAACTCTGCTCTGATAAGTTGAGCCGGTCTAGATGCTTTCGGTAATCTGGACGCGAGGGTGACATAAGTCGGTTGGCAAAAAACGCAAACAACTCCGTCGAACGATAGGTCTTATTCCACTCTGGGAAAGACATTAGAGGCTCAAACCCAAATTTTTCTTGCGCTTCCTTTGCACCTTCTATATAAACAAACTCGTAATTTTTTCCATCAAAATTATAATATTGTTGATAAATATGTATATCCCTATGTTATAATATTTGCTTTAAGTGGAATACAATATGTATTGTTTTGTATTTATGATGAATTAACTGCCAGAAATCATATAAAACTACTAGAAATATATAATAAAGATACACGATTAGGAGAAAGGCTTGAACATATCCTTGATAATTACCAGCTGAATAACAAGAGATTTCGTTCAAACCTGACTCAATCATTAATTCCAGTATTAATGTACTTCTTTTTTACTAGAATTGGTGTTTTGTTTAATGTGATTTTTAAAAATTAGTCTAAAATATTTCCCATGATGTACTATGCGTTTACCCTAGTTGGCATGAAAGCATCAAAAAAAGCGATTGGCCGTAGGCCACGCTACGCGAACGCATCAAAGACAAGTAATTAATTACGATCGCTGTTAATTTGGTAAAATTTGCTAGTTCAAAAATCATAAATGCTCGTCTTCGGTGTTTGGAACTGCCCAAGGGTTGATGCCATGTTCCCGGAGCTGGCGATCATACTCATCCTGGTAAGATTGCTGGACATCATACTCTTCCCAGGACTGCCGCAAATCCAGTTCCTGCTGTGCGATGGTTTCGTTGGCTGCATTCAACCTTTCTTCTAGTTCCTGCACGTAAGCATCTATTCGTTGACGTCGTTCTTCCATTGTCGCCGTTTCACCAAAAGCATGACGAAAATGATCCTCTAGAGAATCCAAGGCTAGTACACTAAGGATCTTGTATGCTTCCTTGTTACCCCTGTAAGAACGGTAATTCCAATAAATGATTACTATTTTCAGTGGCAATCCATTAATCCTGGGTTGTCCAATTAATTGAGTTGAATCTTCTACTTCAAAAGTCTGACTCGTAAACCCCTCTCCCCATATGGTTTTGAAGGCTTTTGAGCGCAAAAAATCTGACACGTTTTGCTTGTTCTCTCCAACGGTTTCCGCTGTCTGGGTTTGAGACATTACGTACATGCCTTCCTTAGTCTTGAAGCCATCAAATTTTTTAAAAGTCCCGATCTGGATTATTGCGTGCGTAACGTATTCTTTCATGGTTAAGATATAACTGATTTACTGCAAATCATTTACTTCAGCGATCGCACTTCCCTGTCTAAAAAGGTGCGGTCGCTTTGCATATCGTCATTGTACTGTAGTCTTTGACTGCCGTCAATGAAAAATCATCGCCATCAAAGTCGCATTGAAAACCAACCTGACTTTCCATTGCCCCACTATCTATCAGTGTTACTATTTGCTATTGTTAATAACACACAAAATTTTTTATAACCACGGCAACTTAGTTTTTATCACATAAATACATAGCTAAAAACACATTAACTACAGATTTAACTTATAATTAAACAAATAAACATAATTAAAAACAAAAAACTGGTCTACTTCCCTTAAGCTATATTCTAGGAGTTATACACACAGTTTCAATTTAAAACAAACAAATATTATTTGTACTTCTAAGACCAGAACCAAAATGCAAACAATAACACACAAAATTATAGCACTACGCATTAAAGTTAGGACATTGATATAAGCCGGTTTGTCGATTTATAGCGCTACGGGCAAGTCAGAAGTTAAAACTCAGAAGTCAAAAGTAAGCTAGGAGTGGGTTTCGGAGTTTAGGAGCGATGCAGAGGTGCGACAATCAAGCGAATTTAATTCTTAATGGGTCAAACGCACCATTACGGTCTTGGGGGTTTCCCCCACTCGCGCTTTGCATCAAGACAATGTCAAACACCTTAATGCGTAGTGCTATATTATCCCTCTTCTGTCATTTTGGGACAATCGAACCAATTGGCGTCATTTCAGCCTAGAAAAAATCAGGGTTTGACCCCAGTTTGACAGAAGAGGGGTATATCGAAAACTATTACAAACTTCGCATCAGGCAGCAGCTGTTTCAGGGTCTGGGAATAACCTTTGGCATCACAACAGTTGCTGAACCGAGCGAAAACGACTGGTGGCATCGGTGGTAATAGCCGAATCAGTACCCATGGGTATAGGCTTAGATGATGCGACATAATATTAAGTTATCTCCTTTACGTTAAGGGGTACCCAGAGCCAGCCTGTGGCCTAGGAAAACTCTTAGGCTGGCTCTTCCCGTGGATTTTATTGTCCACGGTTTCATTGTAACATAAAAAAATAATATTATAGCACATTTGTTAAATTTTTGTAAAAAATTATTTAAAATTTAACAGATGTGCGGAAAAGTTAACTTTCTCCCCAGGGTTAACATCAGACCTGGCAAAGACTTCCGATTCTGTACATAATACGAGTCCCCAAGGTGTGGACTTGGGAAATTTGATGGGATCAGCAACAGTCCCTCTGCAAAGGTGCAAAAAGGACAGTTAGCGCAAAAATGATATTGGTATTAGGACCGGGGAGTGTCAACTAAAACTCGCAGGCAATGCGATCGCTATCACGATCTCCCTTGGAAATGTAATTGACATCTTGACCTCGCCGAAAATTGCTTAGGCCCATGGGATTTAGATTTTATCAAGTTCTATAGTAAAAACCACCAGCCTGCTAAGGACGCTCATATTTTTCCAGCAAACTATTTACAATTATATTTCCATAATTATCGCGGAGAAGGATACGAATGTAATTGGGATCTGCCGGTTGCCATGCCATTTCGTAGCTGTATTCTTCATCTTGCCAAACGTAACGATGGCGAGCGATATTGGATAAATCGACGAAAGGATTTAAGAATTCGTAGATGTCACCAGAACTTTTACTTTTTAGCAATTGATAGAAAGTACCATCGGCTTCCCCCACAACTACGCTCCATTGGTTGTTAGTGAAAATACCCTTAGGCTTTACTTGAAATTTCCGAGCTATCAGATTGTCTTTTCTAGAAAGAATTACACTGGCTTCATAACTTTGCCCTACTGCTTGTTTTGGGCTTAAAAACATTGTTGCTGTGATTCCAACTCCAACGATTGCTGTGGTTAGATTTACATTGACACCCTCGTTGCTACCACGCACAGTACAGGATTTTTTTTTAGCAAATAGGTTAATCATCTGTTTTTACTTTGGCTTATCTATTATATGAGAACTCCAAAAAAATATAGGAATAAAAAGGCGTTGCATCTGTGCGGTATGATTTAACCAGGAACAGTAACACTACCATGATGGAGGTAATGTAGTAACAGTTTTACTGATAGTTTCAGCGTTTATACTGATGAACGAAGATTCGATTATGGTTAAAGCTATCGTCGCTCCAGCAATGCCCTAACTCCTACCTTTACAGTATCCGGTAAAAAATTTAGTTTTTGAGTTTTTTTTAAGGATGTTATATGTATCTTTTTAAAGTTTTAAACTATATTTTTTTTGTACTTATAGTCTAAATCCTATAAAATTTTGAACTAAGTAGATATACAGATTAACTTTTAGGTACATCTACAGATATTGTAACTCCTGATATATCTTCAAGTTCTGGTTTTCCAGTTACCTTGTACAAGGTAGACCTACGGTTGCTCTACTTATGGCTTCAGCCTTTTTCACAAAAACAGCAATCGAAGCAATTATTAAGTTAGTTAAGGAGGTCAATTCGCAAAATAAATAGGTCTACTCTACAAGCAATAGTTGAATACGATAAAGCCCAAAATAACTTAGCTAATGGTTTGGGCTTTATGATTTTGAGCAAGTACTGGTCAAACTGCTTGGGAGCAGGTCAGTTTTGTAAGAACAAAAGTACTATTCAGCCCTGAGACTTGGAAGTTTTTAGTTTCAAGATCCACATTCTTTTATTAAAAATGTAATGCATATAATACTATTTTGCAATATTCTGTTGTGGTGCCGGTGGAGAGGTTCGGCACCTAGTTCATTATTCCCAGCCCGTGGGATAAATTAGGATGTTTTGATAGTTGGTAGTTTGGGCAAAACTGTTAAACTCAGCCCCTAATAAGGATAATATCCGCATAGCATTCCCATTGAAGAGCCGAATCTAGGAGAGCCAGGAATGATGATGGGTACGGTTCTGCACTTATGAATATGCCTGATAGCGGTTATTTCTCCAGTTACTGTGCCATTATAATTGACTGTTCTTGGAGAGGTACTATAGTTACAATCGAGATATTTATAGTTTTTTTCTAAGTTCTGTTTGAAATTACAAACTGCTTCTGCATTCCAAGTACCTCCATTTGCCTTATCGTTCAAAATTCCCGACATTTTGTAGGCATTAGTGCCAATGGAAGTGACTCTCAAATTAGCTTGGCCTATTGTCTGATCGCCCCGTTTGGTTATTACACTAGCTGTCCCATTGGCTCCATTCATCTTAAAGTGAAACTCGATCTTGCCTCGTCCTCCGCGACTATTGAGGTATTGTCCCAAAAATGCCGTCTTATTGGTCTCTACTCCTATTTGTGTCAATGCTTGATAATTGCCTATTTGAGGAGATAGGTTAAATGGTGTTTCTGTTAATAGTCGAGCTTGAACACCAATTGGATAGACTGTAGATAAAACTATGCCAAGCGCATGTGTAAAAAAAGATTTTTGCTTTATAGTAGTCATGTCTAATAAGCTCAGGAAAAAAGAGGCCAATTCCTGTAGTAGCACCCGCGCCTTTGCTCTATTGCCCGCCTTTCAGCAAAAACAAAATCTTCCCAGGGGCTTAGGATATATAATAAAGGGAACAGGGAAGTTTACTTAATGTAATTTATTATGATAAACCCTTCTTGTCAATAAACTTCAATAAACTGGAAATACTTCTTAATAAACACAGCAATATAGTGTTTATTAACCGGCAGACTGTTTTGGACAGCTCACGGCTGATTGCTGACCGCTGACCGCTGACCGCTGATAGCTTACTATCCCTCAATAATATCTGTCAGCAAAAGATTCAAGTTTTCCACCGTTAACAAAGGCAAATTAGGATTCTCCGTACTACTCACATTTTCTGGATTGGAAAACAGACTAAAACTAAACAGATATCGTCCCCTGGTTTGATTGGGGTTTTTCTGAGTCTGCCAATTCTCTATTTCCCGGACAATATTTGTTCGCAGCTGTTGAGTCACTTGTAACATAGTGGAATTCCCAGACTTTTGAACCGTAAATCGAGGGGTTAGTAGAACAGGTAAGGAAGCTAACAATTCTTCGTCATTAGTGTTGCTAGCTAAAGCAAAGGCATACTGACAACTAATCCGAATATCATAAGGACGGTTAATGATAGCTGGCAGCAAGACTTTGAATAACTCTTCCAGATGCTGTGTCAAGGTTTTACTTCTGGAATCGCCCAGGTCTGCAATATCCCAACGCTTATCATTAACTATTAGAGGAGTAATCCGATTCTTAAACCGGACTTCAGGAGTCTGGAAGATGAAAGCTGCATTAGTTTCCCTGCCATCAATCAAATTCTTATTGCGGGCGAGACGGATAGCACCCCAGGCATTTTGATAGTCCAACACATCCAAATTAGTTACAGTCACCTTACGATCCGGTAATGCCGACTCTCCAAAGGTTTCTACCCCAGTTGCATCAAGCAATTTGGTGAAATCATACTCAATTGTTGTATAAGGTACTGTGGGGGAGTTAGTGGTTACATCGTTTTGCCTGGTATCATTTAACTCATACCCTGGTAACTCAATGTCTAAGACTTGTTGATCAGCAACGGGAAGATTGTTAGTGGGAGTGATGATAACTGTTTTGGTTTCTTGGTCAGCGGATAGGTTTTCATCAATGTTGTAGTGAACTGTCTGGCGAGATGCCTGTGCGATCGCAATCGGTTGCCAAATTTGCCATGACCTAGCCACGTCTTCTGCTAGAGTCGCAAAGGCACTGAGGGCAGAGGTAACCGTAGTCTGGTTGTCATCGGTTAACCCTGTTTCCAAAGCTTTGAGATCACTGGCTAGGGTTGGATATAGATTGTTAAACCGCACCAGGGTATCCAACAGTGGATCAATAGTATTGGTCGTATCGATAATTGTTCCAACACCCACTGGGTCCGCAATGTCTGCATTAACTGCATTACTCAGCACAAGGGTAAAGGTTTCATTATTTTCAACCACATTATCGTTCTTGACTTCCACCCGAATTTCTTTGCTGGTTTCACCTGGATCAAATTGCAGATTTCCGCTAGTTGCCGTGTAATCTCCTGGTGCTTTCGCAGTGCCATCCTGGGTTTGATAATTAACAGTAACAGTCTGTTCAGAAGGAGGAGATAAGGTAATAGTGAAAACTGCTGTTTGTCCTTCCTCCAAAGAGACATCATTAATGGTTAATTTAGAGGAACCATTGTATTCAATCCGGCATTCAATGGTATCTTGAGCCACATCGGGATGTTCATAGAGGAAAACATAATTCCAGTCTCGAATATCCTCAGCACTGAGAATCTCACCAGCAAAACTGTCGGGGTCAGGAATTGCTGTATGGGAAATCAGAGAAGGAGGAAGGGGAAAATCTCGCAAAGGAATGGGAATTTGAACATCTCCAATTTGATTAGGCTCATCGTTGAGAGGTTGAATAAAATTGAGCCAAGAGGAGGTGGAATTAGTAGTATTAATATTGTATTCCAACTCATTAACCTGATAGTTCAGATTAACTGCAATATCTTCGTAACGCTGAGGCGTTTGGGTATTGAAGAAGAAGGTTAGCGTAGACTTACCATTGTTGGCATCGCTCAGGGAAATTTTAGCTGGAGATAAGGTGAAATCTATCGATTGAAGCAGAGCTTGCTTTTCTGCGTCAGAACTAGTGGAGTTGGGTGTACTTTCAGGATTGGTGTAATAAGCCCCGCTCATCACTGGTTGCCCAGATAAACGAGGAATATCTTGACCAGACCATTGATAGCCATCAGCGATCGCTACATCTACGTTATATTGAACAATGGTTTCAATGTCGTAAGCATCTGCTAAATTTGTCAGCAATTCCTTTTGGAGTGCTGCCACTGCTAAGCTTTGGCGAGTAGTATACTCTGAGGAATTGGTATCCAAAGAAGTATCCAATACATGGGTGACATTTTTACTAATCGAATCTGCCAAACTTGCTTTGACATTTAGAATGCGCCCAAGCTCACCCTTTAAGGTGGTATCATTCACTGCAGGGATAGCTGTTTCCGGTTTCAGGATATCTTCAATAGCACGTAAATACTTACGGGCTAAACCATTCAGGTCTACCGCATCCACTCGCACAGTTTCTGTTGAGGTTTGGTCAAGTCCATTCTGTTGGGTGTAGCTGTAAAGGTTTACTTCCCCTGAGATTAAGGTATTGCTCAAAGGCGCAGCGGAAAAGAAGTAGGGGAAATCCTCTTTGATATCGTAACTAATCCCGGTATCCCCCAGATGAACTGCCCACAGGGTATCGCTGTTTTGAGGATTAGCATTATCAATATTCCCAGCATTCCGCCCCACTGCTAGCTTTAAGTTAGGTAGTGCTTGCTCAAATGCCTTGGCAAAGGGGTCAAGGGAGGCCAGGCGTTCACTAAACTCAGCATTTTGATCATCTGAGGAGCTGGTCAGCACAACGGTTTTGGGGGCAAAATAGGCTGATACTACCTCAGCTTCAGGCACATAGCCTGGATCCATCAAATCCTTGTTGCGTCGCATTTCCAGCTGTACGGTGACCGAGAATAGTAAATCCGTGGGATACAGAAGACTATTATTGTTATCTCGGATAGTGAGATCAACCGTTGTGCTAGCTACTGCTGGGGGAACAATCCAATTCTGATTGGGCTCAATTAGACCCGATTCATTTTGGAGCGCTTGTCCTACTTCTGCCACAGTCAGGGGGCGTTGGGAACGCTTTTCTAACAGATCCACCGCTGTTTTCAGACAACTGAGGTCATACATGCGATGAATAATGTCCAATGATGTCTGTAAGGTGTCGATCAATACCTGATCATCGGGTTGACCATGGGCAGTTTCGATATTAGCAATCGCATCCGGCACATCCAAGGTTTCAGGTTGACTATGAACCGTTGATGGCTCGAATTGGGATTTGAGATTACCTTGAGCATCCAGCAGTGTTGCTTTCAAGATACTCAAGGAAGATTCACTATCATTGGGATCAAGTAAGGCACGTAATGCAATGCGATTTGCCCCTGCTAAGTTGTCCAGTTGCTCATAAATGGCATTCACAGCCCCAATGCTTTGCTGGGCTTGACTGGCTTCGGCATCAATACTATTTTTGAAGTTAACCAGGGTTTGCGCCCATCGAGAGGTTAGGGTGTATAAGGTTTCATCGGTTCCGGTCTCGATAGTTTGACTATCGATGAAGAGCGCTAACCGTTCTAAGTCGCTATTTACCGTATCGTCGCTGTTGTAACTAATCTTAGTCAGGGATGCCAAAACCGGACGGACATCGATAGCAGTATTGCCACTCAACAGTCCTGCCAGGGTTTGGTTAGCGATCGCTACTGCTGCTGGGGTAATTTCCGTTCCCATGGTACTGGTTAACGTACTCAGGGATGTGGTTTGAGCTGTGGATTGTACCACTGCTAGAGAGTCAGCGTTCTGTGCAGAAGAGGTATCCAGGGTAAAGCGATCCGGAATGTAGAGGGTTGCCCCGGACTCTAAGGCTAAACTGGGAGTTTGAAGAGCAATATCCCCTGCTGTGGTTTGATCGGTAATAATTTGACTATCATGGGCAGCAGCAATAGCAATCATTTGGTCGAAGCTATCCCCACTGGTGACAGTGTAGTTAAACAGCACGTCAGCCAGGATTACATCCTCCGTACCAAATAACCCAGTCATATCGCTGACACCAGCAGCAACCACAGCTAATTGACTAGCGATCGCAGACTCAGTCAGAATATCACTGATATTGCCCACCGCTTGTACCGTTTCCAACACCGTGCGATGAAGGTTGGTTTGTAGATGAAGCTGCTGAGTTAGGTAAGCAATGGTGTTCTGTTCCGGCAGAATTGCCTCAGCAATGGTATAGTCTAGGGCACCCACTTCAGCAACCATGCTGGATTTCAGCACATCGATAGAGCGAACATCAGTAGTGGCGATAAACTGGTTAAGGGCAATGTGATATAGACTATCCTGAGCCTGGATGGTGTAATCAAGGCTACTATCAGGCATTGTTATGGTTATTGTCGAACCTGCCACCAGTAAATCCTGGCGTTGGGCATTGGCAAGAATAACCGTTTCAACAGTTTCTATCCTAGAGGTATTGGGGAATGCCGTAGCGATCGCACTCCAGGTCTTGTCAGTAATAATCTTGATCTCTACATTAAACGGAGTTGGTGTTGCTTCATCATTCTTGGTCACCGTGACCGTTAATGTTGTGTCCGTGGGGAAAATTTCCAGATCACGAATGGCCTCAACCACATCCTGGGATGCTGCTAACAGACGGTCTCGAAGATTGCCCAACGTTTCGCCATCCTGGGTTGTGCTATCCAAGGCTGAAACCGTAACCCCTGCCAGCAATACCGTCGATTCATTCTCTGCAATAATCTCATTGATCCGGTCAGTGAGGATCTGGTCAAACTCCAGATCCAGGTCAGCATTTTCCAGCTGCAATACCCCATAGGCAATTTCCTCTAGGGTGGCGTTTAGGGTAACGTAATTGTTGACGTGGGGTGCTTCTAGACCCTTGATCAGGACACCATTGGTTAAAGTTTGGGTCGTATCTAACCCTTGAGCAATGGTTTGTAGGATGATTTCGATCAGGTGGTCTTCCTCTAGGGCGAGTTGTGCGATCGCAATTGACTCGAAGGTATCCCCATCTTGAACGGTATAGCTTACGAAATGATTAGCGGTATCGGTGTAAGAAATAATCCCACCAACCGCTAATAAATCCGCCGTTTTTGCGTATTTGGTGACAATTTCCTCAACTTTGTCACTTTGAATGCCGTAATCTTTGTTGAGCTTGGTTGCGATCGCAACCAAGCTGTTGGTTGGCTCAACCCGAATACCTACAGGAATCTGAATACTTTGACCACTGGTGAAAATACTACTAACTGCACCATTACTATCCCCTAAATCTCCAATATCACAGCCATACTGATTAGCAACCGATTCCAGGCTTTCACTGTTACCAGAGACTGTATAGGAAAATTGCTGCAGATATTCTAACGTGACCAAATACTTATAGACATTATCCACAAAGCCCGTGAAGGCGGCACGCTGGGCATCAGTCAACTCCTGGTCACCGCTGGGAATCACCGATGTACTCACGGTAAACCTTAAGTTCGAGTCATGAACCTGATAGTAAATTTTTTGATAGGTGGCACGATCAGTTTTAATCTGATCCAGTACCTCAGTGAAAAGATTTCCAGGAGTGGGAATATATTTAGATTGGTCTAACACCAACTCCAGAATCAAATTAGCCGTCTTATCATCCTTGCTGGTGATCTGATAGCTTTCACCCACCGAAGGCCATTGATTGATTCCCAAAATCGGGTCGAAATACCCTAATTTTTGGCTAATACCTTCGGCAAAGTTGCCATCACTTCCCAAACGATTGCCATAGATATCTTGCCAGCGAAAATCTAACGTAAAGGTATCTCCAATCCCGTAATAGGGATTGAGGGTATCCTTGAGAATTTCCGGTAATGCTTGGGATGGTGTGTTGGCAGCGGTAGTTAAAGCATAAACCGGCAGGACTTTTTCATAGACCCATGTTGTATTATCCTCATCTTCTTCAATCGGTCCAATCGGTAGACGGTCTTGCCCAGTTTCAAAGTCAGCTGCAATTGTACTGGGCACCTGATAACTCAAAAGCTGATAGAGGTTTTGAATCTCATCAGTAGCAGTATCATTGTCTTGAGGTTCAATGGCAGTACGGGTTAGTCTAAAACCAAGATTTCCCGCCGGAATCCTCAACACATTAGTTGTTTGACTACTGGTGGCAAAAATTTCGCTGACACCATTCAGTGTACTACTCTGGGAATGATCAGATGGAATATTAAGGCAGTTGTTATAGCTAGCGGCAGTGCTGCTAAAGGTCATTAACAGAGTTACCTGAGCCGTGTCCCCATCAGCAAACAGAGAATCTGGTAAGCCCTTTTCCTCATCGTTTTCGGTATAGCTATAGTTGAGGTAATAGCCTTCACTATTTACAACAGTGCTTTCCTGTACCAGTCTTAGGAATGGTAGGAAAGTTGCATTATTACCTGTCTCTAGTGTCACCGTACGATTATCCCCAGAATCTAGGGATAAATTCGTCTTCAGCATCAAGACTTCAGCACTAGCATTACGGGTCAGAACTTTCGAGTCACCACTGTCATCCAAATACAACAAGGTCAAGGTTGTCGGAGTTACGTTTGCTGTCAGAATATTTTGCAGCAATTGCCGACTAGCGGTTTCAATCCGTTCAATAGCGTATACGGTCGGCAAAAATCCGCTCCCATCTGAGGTGGAGACTTGGCGGATTTCCAATGTTAATTTAGTTGCCCAAGTATATCCTGGGTCAATCTCCGCAGTATTTAAGGTTTCCCCATCTTGAACTGGCTGCTGATTGTAGAGAAGGGTTAAGCTTGTCTGGTCAGACTTAGACTTGAGATAATCACATAAACCGGAAGGAAGTTCCCACAGCAGATTGTTACTAGTTGCGGCATTGATAGATTCATTCCAGTAAGTTTTCTGACGAATAGTGTATTGCTGGTTAGTGGGATTATAAAGCCCTACCACTGTTGGAATATTTGGAGAGGTTGTGGGCAAAATTCCACTGGTTGCTGCTGCATCAAACTGCTTAATCGTCTCAATGGTGTTGTAGGGAGCAGTATCGGGGAAAGGATAATTCAGTTCAGGGGTTAACGTTTCACTATCGCTGTTCTCACTGGGATCATCAATTAGTCGAATCCAAGTCAACATATCCGGTTTAAATAACCGGATTTCATTGGGAGTAATGGTTACTGTCTCACTATCCCCGTCTGTTGCGGGAGCAGTGCGCGTAACTGTGACAGTAAATTGTTGTCCTGTAGCAATATAAGCAGCTTGTTGTCCATTAACGGTTGTAGTGCTACCTGTAAAGGTGGGTATTCGCAATCCATGCAACAAGAATCGTGAGGTCATTCCCGCTAAGGATTGGAACGACTCACCACCATTGAAATTATTTAATAAAGTACCTAGGGTAATCGTGCCATTTTCATCAACCCCATCTTTTTTATCCCTAACATGATCGATGCCAAGCTGCACCGCAGAGCGAATAATTAAGGTGAAGTAGTCAATAAATAAAAGTTCAGCGATCGCTAAACCTGCGAATGCATTGTTGGTCGGTAATTGTCCCAGTACTTCTTCTGTGCTCTGGTTATGGTTATAGTTGAGGGATTGAAAATAGGTTTGAATCGCCTTGATTTGATCGGGAGAATATTTCGTCCTATCAAAATCAACGGTATTGAGAACAGTATCAGCACCATCCTTGAGTTCCATCTCAAGTTGAGGAAACATCGGAAAAATGGTACCACTAATTTCCGTATTATCGATGGGGCGGTCGGTGATATCAAATATAAAATTCCTAGACAAGAATCGAATTAGCGGTTCCCAAAACTCATCCGCAGCTTCTTCCTCTAAGTAGTTAACAAATAGGGTATAAACATCTTCTAACAATTCCAAGGTTAAGACTTGAGCATCAACATTAACAGCACTTGTGTTGATATTCAAATCATTACGCTCACTATCTGATAAATAAGCATAAATCACCCATTTGAATAGGGCTTTAACTAATTCATCAAAGTCCGTATCATTATCATTGGTAGAGTTATCATCTAGAGGAATCGAGTTTTCCATAAACAATAACCCGATACCACTTACTTCTGTTTCGGTCTTAGTAAAGGACGGTTGAAAATAAATATCGAGGCGAAGCTTGCCGTCTTTTACAGTTTCCGTGCGCACGTCTCCGGGCAGTGCTAGCTGAATTCCCGTTGTGCCATTATCCCATCGCAATGACCGTCCACCAGATGTTTGGGTAGTGACATTTGTAGTAGTGCCAGATGTTTGGGTAGTGTCATTTGTAGTAGTGACATTTGTAACTCTTCCTGTGCTACTAGTGCCTTGGGCTTTAGCATAAGCAAAGGAGCGATTAGCCCTAGCATTTTTCTGCATTTGAGAGGGATGCAGGGTTTGAGCACGGGCAGTAAATACTGGAACAGTGGCTGCCATGGCTCCTCCAGATCCAGCAGCGAGTTGCCAGGGTGGTGTGCTATCTGAACCGAGAACAAATTGCTCCCGCACGGTCAATTTAAACTTAAATCTGATCCGAACAAAGGCAATCTTGATCGATGCTTTGACAGAAACCGTAGCAACCAAAGCCACCTGAATCGCTTTGTATACCTCCACCACAAACAGCACCGCAACTTTAACCAGGACTTCTATATCAACCTGAATTACTTTAAAGTCCACGACACCATAGATGCGACCAACAATGGCTACACCACCCTGAATTCGGTAATAGGTGGCCTTTTTCTCATTAGTATCGGTGGGATTATAGGTAGCAAACACCCCTTGCAAAATCCCATGCATGGTAATGCTGAATTCGGCGCGCAGAGGACCTTTCTTGATAATTTTCCCCAACCCGACCTGTAAGCCAATGCCAAATTCTAATACCGGGTCAAAGGTGCCACTAACAATATCGGGAACACTGGTGGCTGTTTCTGCACTCAGTTTATTGAAATAGAAGCCCCCTAATCCTAAAAAGATGGTGACATTAACGGCAATGGATCTCGAAAAGTCACCACCCCAAGGGAAGCCCACATCGATACCAAAGTCTCCATTGGTATAGATTTCAAGGGCAACCACTGGCAGGGTAATATGAACAGCACCAAAGTCGATATACCGCATGGTGTCCGGTAAAACCAGCTCACTGCGATAGACCCCGACAGTATCACTAATGCGGCGATAGAGGATTTCAAATTCAAATCCAGCAAAACTTTGTACCGGGGGTCCCGACAAGCTAATGCGCAGCCCATAGATAAAGGGATCGTTGAAAATTATACTGATCTCAATGGAACCCAAAATCACAAATTGGGCACCAATTAACCACCCACTCTCTGCACTAAACTGTATTGGCTGACCTGAAAATTGAATTGGTTGAGTGGGGTCAGAACTTACGGCAGAGGGTAAGGACTGTTGCAGAGCTGTGAGGGGATTTTGCCGCCGTTTAATGGGGGGAAGGGGTACCAAGGTTTGGCGCATCACCGTGGTGAATTGCTCAATAGTACGAGCTTGTTGCACAATTTCCGGTGCAAAGGCAACCCGTTGTCCCAAAGCCAGGAACTTCAGCTCGAAGATCGGGGCTTTAGTGCTGGGCACTTCTGGGGGATTTTCATTGACTGGGTCCCACTGAACTCGCTTTTTGGGTTGTCCGGGAATACTTAAGTCTAGTGCGATCGCTATTTTCTTATTGGATGCTGTTCTAGCATTATTTTGTTGGGCACTGACCTGAGATGACTTAGTACCAAACTGGTAAGACAGCCCCACATTGGATACCTTAGCAATCAAGACATTCAAGGTAGCCTTGTAGGAAATGGTGATGGATTTATTAGTTAGGTCTATCTCCAGACTAAACTTATCTAGCGCTATCTCTTGTTTAGCAAATTCATCCCAGGGTGGATCGAGTTCAAAGTCAATAATGCTGGAGTCATAGACGCTGACAATATAGGCAATCAGGTCACCAATGGTGGGATTCTTACCACTGACCAAACTAACGCTAAACCGCAACAGTTTACGATTATTGATATTGGTGTACACTGCGCTCAGCAACAGGGTACTGATTTGGAGTTGGAAAATTAACTCACCGGTACGATTTGCCAGGGCTTGGGATGAACGACCAGAGCTAGAAGTGCTACTGGTTCGGCTAAAGGTATAGATAACCGAAAGTTGTAAGGTATCGAAAAAGGGAATCGAGGCTTTGACCGTTCCTGCGATCGCGCCTTTTAGGGTTGTAGAGGTTCCCCCGGATCTATTACTGGAGGTTTTGGTAATTTGAATCGCCGCTTGGATTTGTAGGGTTTCTTCCCCTGGCACTAAGGCAATGCCAGTATCCCAATCCATGGATCCGGTGAAGGTATAGCGGGATTCAACGATTTGGGTACTATTCTCTTGATAGCGGGTTTGTTGTAGGGCAAATGCCAAAGAAACTACTAAATTCCGCAACCCATACTCATCGAGCTTATCCTGGGAAAACCCAAAGGCTTTGATAACTTCGGTAATGCTGATATTTTGAGCAGTGGCAGAAAATCCCCACTGACTGGCAATGTTTCCATTTTGTGACGAAAATTGATGGGCGACCTTAACCCCAAATTCGCCCCCAAATAACTCAAACAGCCCCTCAAATGACAGTTTTCGCTGCTGGGAGAGGGATTCTGCGGTATTCTGTTGATTGCCATTGGTTGAGCCAGAAGATTTGACCGACGACACTGACAGGGCAAGCTGTTGGATGGATAAGGTTGGCCCCGAATCGAGGGTAATCGACCAGGCCCCTCCCCGAGTAACAGACCCAATAGCAGCCTCAAAAGAAAATGCCCCTTTATCGGGTCGCAATTCCACTGCCATTTTAGTAATGGCTAAGTTCTGAATCGAGTCTGGTGCATCTAGTTCTGGAATCAGTTCTTCCAAAAGCGCCACGACATAAAGTCGCTGTCCAGCAATCATACCGCCCTGATAAACCGTTACGTTGCGGTCTTCAATTTTCTCCAGGATCAAATTGACAGTTTCACCCGCAACGGTTAGCTCGGAGATCAGACCCAAGCTAACACTGGTTGTTCTTTGCACTATTGCAGTCATCACTCGATTCAGAAATATTACTAGGCAAAAATGGAATTCTCTAAAGTCAGCGGTCAGTGGTCAGCAATCAGTAATCAGCGGTCAGTGATCGCTGATTACTGATCGCTATTCTTCATTACTGATTTTGAAATAGACCCCCTTTAATTGAAGGTCTAATCCATCTATTAATTGACCTGAATTCTCTTGCCATTCTGCTGATAGTCCAACAGTGTAAGCTGTCTTCGTTTTATCAACGACTTTATTTCCACTAGAATCTGTGGTTGAAGCACTAGAACCTGGAATTCTGACATGAAATTCATCCACATATAAACCAGCTTCCACCAGCACACTAGCAGCATTTTGTAAGACGGTAATATCTGGTAATTCGTTGGAATTGAGGGTCCCATCCGCATTCAGAAATGAAGCCGTTGTGCCTGCCTCAACTGCTCCTAGTGTTTGTAAAATACTGTTAAGAGAAGTGCCCACTGTACCTAGATATACTCTCTCCCCTGCCGGAAGTTCAACTTCAATTCCCTTTTCTTTAATCTCATTAATTGCATTTTTAGGTTCTAGGGAAATTGTCTTTCCAGCCAGTTCTAAAGAAACACCAAAAAATACTTTAGTTTCGGACATCTTTTCGCTCCTTATTCAAGTTAATAAAATCAAAACAATCAGTAAAGTTAAACCACTATTACTTGCCCATTATAACTGATTAAATATAGATTTGTTTATAATTTATCGAGCTTAACGTCTGCTTCCGGAGGAACCACTGATTCTTCTGGAATCTTTGTGCTAGAGAGATTATCATCAGCCACAGTATTTCCATTTTCGTCCACAAAGGTTAAGCCTTTTTTGACAATTACACCATTGGGATAATCATCGGATTGGGGTACCGAAAATACTGTGACTTTAATCCCCCGCCTATCTTCAGGTTCCGGGATAGGTTGGAACACATCAATCTTCAACTTCATTGCCAATTCAGGATCAACATCTTGGTTGGTTAGAAAACTGAAATCTTTAATATCAAAGGGAAAATCCTTAGCAAAATTGAAGGGAAACTGATCATCAATTGATCCAGTAGCGGTATAACAAGGATCCGGTGATGTGCCTTCCGTAACAGTAATTGGTTTTGCCCACATATCAGATAATGGATGATTGTCAGATAAGGTGATGGGCAATTCTTCAGTAATGCTATAGGTAGTCTTTACTTCCTCCATAAAGGTTGGGATATCGTTAATATCTTGATAATTAGGAATTTTCTGCTCTGCCATCTTATCTCCTGTTGAACTAAATTAAATTAAACCTATTGGTTAGTGGCTTTGTAAGCCGTCAGCCGTCAGCCGTCAGCCGTCAGCTTATTTTATTCAAAAGCCAACTAGCGTGGCACAGGCTTTGGCCAAAGGCCACGCTGTGCGAACGACGCATCGGACCTAACCTATAAGCTGATAGCTGATAGCTGATAGCTGATAGCTGATAGCTGATAGCTGACGTTGCTTTTAATATTTGGGTTTTCACCTTTGGTGGCGGACGCACCACCAGATAGCTGTAGTTATTTGGCATAGGCAGCGTACCAGCCAACAGCATCATTACTATCCGTGGCATCAGGATTGCCAAAGATAACAATTTCGGTTTGTCCATTGGGGGGAAATGAGAGGACAAAAAACTTAAGAGCAACCTTCTTGATTTTCAACAAGTAAGCTGCACCAGCAGGGTTAGTGGAATCAACTAGTAATTCCACCGTCTTGAAGGACAGCTTCAGTACACTTTGGAGAGGAAAACCCAGCACATCCCCACCAATTCCTGGTAGCTTCAATCCTACAAAGGTTGTGGCTTTTTCCTGGGAACCATCCTGATTCGGTTCCCAGATAATCAACAGATTAACCACAAACTGAGCTGAACCCGACAATGCCCCCAAACTACCCAAATTAAACTCAAAGTTAAAACCAAAGCCACTGTCAGGCATAGAACCACTGCCCAAGGGAGTTTTAACCGTAAGATACCCTTGAGGCTTGCTATCGGGTTGAGCAGGGTCGAGATAGACGAAGTTAGTCAGCTTGAGGGGAAATTTGCTGTAGAGACTATGGGGGCGGGCTTTACTGCGAGCGAAATCAAAGGCAATTTGCCCAGGATCGACACTAAAGGTGATATCCTGGGTACCATTGGTATGCTTGCAGTTCATTACAATACTCAGCTTTGAAAACTGGAGGAATTGTTCGTTGTTGGCTAGCTCATCCAGTTTTTGCTGCAACTGCGCTGATGCTTGATTGAGAGTATCAATCCCTACTTGATAATCGTCTTCCAGAGCACGGGCACTGCGGTTGACCAGGTTGCTGGCAGTTAACACGTCATCGGACAGGGAAGTATCTGACCCAAAGGAGAATCCATCAAAGGTCTCTAGGTCACGGAAATTGAGACGGCCCCAGAGGGTAAATCGTCCAATGGTGAGTGTAGTATCATTGCCTGGGGGATCTGTGGAAAACGTAGCCTTAACGATGTCAACATTATTGAGAATATGACTATCGGGTAGGGCAAAATAGTTCTCGCCGGTAAAGCTAAAACTATAGGTAATCACCCCATTGTGTTCTTCCGTAAAGCCCTGAAGAATGACGATATTCCGTCCTGAGCGGCTATTGAGTAATTGGGTCGCTTCGTCAAAGAGTTTATCTAGGGTAAGATTGACCTCACTGGAAAATGCGGTAATTTGAGAATTTTGGAACTGCACCCGTAAGTTGGCCACCTGGAAGGCATAGCCGGATGGACCCGTTTCTGGCACAGAGTTGTCTTGATAGTCCAGCAATCCAAACAAAGAAGACTGTTCCGCTACCAATTCCCCATTTTGGGGAAAAATCGGGGTGCCATTACTCCCGACATACTGAGCATAGAAGTTATCCTGGTTTTGTATGCCACATTCTAGGGCTTTCAAATCTTGAGGCAGTCCGGTTCCGGCTGGGAGCTTAACATTTAACGCGATCATCCCTGACCAAAAGGTGCTGCTGCCAACCCTGGCTAAAGGGGCAGCATTATCCCGGTCTTTTTCAGCAGCATTGGGGTCGTTGGCGGTTGCGATCGCATTTTCAAAGAATGTCACTAAGCGATCGCGCACTGCTTTAATTTCCTTGACCCGTTCATCGGCATCCGTTGCCGTCCCGACAAATACCTCCGGTTGTTCCCACAGGGCGGTATCCTTGAGAATATCAATCAGGGGCTTATCTAGGAACTTAAACAGTAATACCGTATCAGTATCCCCTGTGCCCTGTCGCCAATTGTCTGGATTGAGATCAAAGGTCCACCCTTGAATAGTCAGTTGATTGTTCTGAAAATGCTCTTTGATAACTTGAGGAGGTTCATTGGTATCAAAGGTTTTTAGGGAAGTCGGATCAGTGATCACCAGGAACATCTGACTGGACTGGAAAGCTGAACGGAGGGATGAACCCCGTTCTAAGTCCTGCAAACTCACATCATCATTGTCGGTATCCTTTGCCAGTAATAGGCTATTGAGGGTTTGATAATCAGAGGAATAGGTTGCCAACAATCCCAGGGAAGTTGTACCAGTGATGGTTTCCGTTGTTGAGGTAGTGGCAGCAGCTGTCATGGCCTGAGCGTCAGGGGTAGCTGATCTACTCAAGGCACTGAATGCTTGGGGAGTTGATGTCCCTATCCCTATCCCTTGTATTCCTTGAGGTTCACCGGTAAGTTGAGTAGTGTCTGTTTCAGCAACAACTTTAATTTGTTTGCGGCGCTGAGGATTGAGGATTTGTTCCTCCATTTGCTGATAGTGCGCCAGGGTTCCACTTACGCCACCATAGGGAAACAAGGGTAAATACTCTCCCCTGGGCAGTCCTGTAACGGGAACCTCCAAAAACGTCAGGGGGTCATCAGTTGGGTCTTGGTTTCCATCCTGAAACGTTGATGCTCGATAAAGCAAGGACTGCTTAGGTTGGGAAAAATAGACTGGTAAATTCGTGACTTGGTCATATTCAATATATCCCCAAGCTGTAGTTGTTCCCGATTCTAGACGCTGCCCAGCTTCATTGGTCTCTACAATTTGCTCCGGAACGAAATCCGGCGCAAAGGTCGGTTTTCCAGCTTCCAGATGCAGAATATTAACCTGTTGACTCGACAGTTGAATGTATTCAATCCCCGCTAATCCACACAAGAAGTTATCTTCATCTCGTATCGAAAAGTCCTTTCCACTGGGGATAGGGGTACTCTCGTAATTGGGAACCGAGAGAGTATATTTCCCTTGGGGGACTAGATACAAGGGTGAACCAAAGATGCTAGAATTCTGCCCTGGACACTCTGCAAAGATTAGCCGACTGTCCCCATGACCATGGGGAGTGACATGGATGGAATATCCCAAATTGGTGCGATAACAAGAAGGCAAGGATAAATCCGAAATAGAAGAGTTTCCTGGCTCTACAAAGGCAAAGTAAGTGCGATCGCCATTCAACGGTTGGAGGGGATCTAGGGCGCTATATAAAGTCAGATTTTGGCTACCATTCCCTTGCTTAGAATAATGGGAGGCAGCATCCTTATCTTCCCCCAGAAAGGGATATCGATGGCTAGAAATCAGGAATTCCTGGTCGCTATTCAATCCTGCAAAACCAGACAAGGGGTCATTCTGGTCTAGTAAGGAGTTTGCGGATTTGAAAAACATCCGCAGGGTAACATCCAGATAGACCAGTTCCTCAAAAGAGGCTGTGCCAGGAGATCGGTTTTGCAAGGTCAGGGTAAAAGTCAGGCAACCGGCCAACTCTCCGCTAAAGGGCAATGCCAGAGCTTCCCCTGCCTCATTGACTTCAATGCCTTTCAGTTGATGAACACCATAACCTGTGGACAAATAAAAAGGGTCAGTTTTCGGTAATTCAGTTTCCGGTGATTCAGTCCCAGTGTTAGGGAGGTTGTGTAAAGACGGATCGAGGGCAAACAGAAATCCGTCTTTGGTTGCGTTCAACTGACAAGTTACACCATTAGCGATCGCTAATTCATAGTTGCGGAAATTAAAAAAGGTAAGTCGCTCTACAGTATCTGTGGGGGAAAGGGTCAGGGCATGAAATCGCCAGCGAGAGACTAACTCTTCTGGGTTGTCAATCCACAAAAACCGGGTATTGCGTACCGAAGGTGTAATCAGAAATTCACCAATGCGGTCGCTCAACACCGAAGGGTTTATAGCATCATTCCCCTCTGGCACAGCTTTGAGAAATAGATATACTCCCGTCTTTATTGTCCAAGTTTCTTCCAGAGAAAGGGTTTGGGAATCTGCTATCGCTCCCCCATTCACCCAAAACCCAATGCTATAGGGCAGGGTAGGGTTAACGGATTCAGATAAAACGTAGAGCGCCTGTGCTGTTGATTGGGTAAAGGTAGTCATCTGCTCACCCCCTACAGGACAATGCGATCGCCTTTGACCAGAGGCAAATCAAGCACCGGACTATCTACGTCCAGGTAGATAAAGCGATAGCTAGGTTCGTTGGAGACCCCTTCGTGTAAAAGACGGCTCAACCTCGGTTTTCCGGTAGAGTTCAGTAGGGATTCTCCTAGGGATACTGACGGAATACTGACACGTTGCTCCATCAGTTGTCGTAAAGTTGTTCCCACCGGAACAAATACCGGTTGTTCCTGTAGCACCACGGTAATTTCTGGAATCACTGTTGCTCGTCCTCGGAAATAAAAGCTGGCAACGTTTGTCTTTTTATCCAGGTCTGTTACTGTTACGGCTCCGATAATGGTTGCGGCCTGTCCGGGATCCAAGGAACCTGCAGAAGGAGCTGCCAAACTAGGATACACCAGCCGCAAGTAGGGTTTTTGATAGCCAACTTTAAAGGTATCCAGACTACTTCCAGCCCCTACCGTGGCAATATCTGTGGTTACATAGGGCTGAATTTGGGACAAAAACCCATCAAAATTAATCATTAGGTTAGTGCCATCCCGATAACTGTTGAGGCTATAGTAGGACGTGCCACTGCCCACAAACCCTGAATTAGCCGTAGATTGGGCTGGATGAACGAACTGATAGTTTTGGTAATCTACCCGTAACCGCATTCCAGCTTGTAAATCCACTGAGCCATTAACGGCATCCAAGCCGTAGTAGTAGTAGAGAATTTCCTCAACCAACAATGGCATCCGTTCAGCAATGCGGGTTTTGACCAGGGTGAGGGTACCAGGAATCAGATTACTGTTGGTATCTAGTTGAGCAATAAAGTTGTCGTAATCGGTCTTAAGTTGATCTAGCCAATTGTCACTGTTTTCCGGAGGAGTGATGGTCAGGGTGCAGCTTTGATCGGCATTTTCTGTAAGGGTAAAGATGCCTGCGGTGCTGGAGATGTTATTGGAATCCGCAGCAGTGTTGAATAACTGGGGTAATGTTGTAGTTTGGGTAATCGCAGCAGGATCGTTGGGTTTGCCCAAATAAATAACAGGTTTTTCCTGCACCACCGTAAAGTAGTAGTCCGCTTGATGGCGAAACTGTTGTGCAAAGATCACATCTACTTGGGAGTTTAACCTTGCCAACATCGCTTCCAGGATGTGATTGGGAGTCAACGGTGGGCGGACTAGGGTAAACTCCGGCACTGTAAAGGTGTTTACCGCCCCTGCTTGATCGGTCCAATCAAAGGTTCCAGAGACTTTTGCCAAAAAGCCTAACTCAGTCAGTTCCAGGATTACAGTGGCGTTCATCACGGAAGCGATCGCTACCTGGTCGATAATCTTGTGGGAGGTACCGGGTTCAAAGATTGGACCTAAGGTAACTTGAAACGGTAGAGTTAAATTTCTTTGGCCTTCCAGGACAAACTGCTCATTGCGCCACCAGCCATGGAGTACAAGCTTTTCTCCCAACCAATTGCCCTTGAGAACGACTTTTCCATCTTCAATCCCCAGGGGGTCAAATTGACTCCTTTGTTGATTGTGACGAGCAAACAGTAGCTTGAAATCTACCGTCCAATCAAATGGGCGATAATCCCTTAATTGGGGGAGTTCCAGTTCAGACACAGAGGTGATGGAAGACATCTGCCATATCTCCCCCGTGCTATCTGGTTTCAGGAATAGACACAACCCCTCTAGGGTATTAATTTGTCCTAATCCAATTTGAAAATCGAATTCCGGTGAATTGAGGGCAAGTTTACCCGGCGCATCGGCTTGAACTGCCGTAAAGGGAATTGACGTTTTCCATAACGTGCTATCCACTTGTCCCCATTTAAAGTACCAGCTTGGGGAGCTTCCAGGTTCTGATTCCCATTCCAGGGCAATGTTGGTGAAGTCAAACTCAGGAGTAACTTCCCGGATTTCAGAGGTGTCAACCTTAAGATTGAGCTTAGACTCTGAATAGTGCTCTACATCGGGCATACCCTCCAAAGTCAGTTGAGCAGTTAGGGGTTGGTCCAAGGGACTGGGCATATTAGTCAGCGTCAGGTTGCCCAAAATTTCAATAGTGGGGTAGTAGCGCTGGTAAATCGCCTCTGGTGTCAGGGCAGAGTCATAAATTGCCACCTCGTAGAGTTCCCCTTCCCAAGGGAAATCTTGATTCCTTCGGGAGTTGCCCCTGCGATCGCTAAATAAAACATCATTTGCTAACGCTAACTTAACAGCAGGGTGATTTGTCCAAGGCTTAAGTTCGGGATCATAATTCCGATCTTTCCAAGGATAATCCTCATCCTCATCATCCCTGTTTTTCCAAGGATAATCCTCATCCTCCCGATTTTGCCAACGATTACCCCTCTGATTCCTATTTCTCCAACGATTACTCTGCTGATTCCTATTTCTCCAAAAATGACGCTCCTGATTATCGCTATTAATCCATTTTGAATTGTCTAGCTTGCCATTGAGATACACCTTGGCATTATCACTCTCATCCCCGAAGTTATTCTGTGAGAAAGTATAGACAACATAGGTTAGCTCGTCGGTTGTTACTGTGTCGGGACTTGTGGTCAGGATTTGCCAATATCGGTTTCTATCATTAGTGTTGGTGCGCAATAGCACACTATACTCGTCTTGATGGTACCAATCCCCCGACCACTGATTTCCATAACCCTTTAGCCATTCTGAATCCCCTTGAGCGAGAGTCACACAGGGATTTTGAGGATCTTCGGATATAGTAACGACTATCGCTGGGTATTGTTGACCAATTTGGCTAGGTTTAATCCAGGTGGCAATGGTGATTTCGTTGCTCTGTTGGAATGCCTTGATCAGTTTACTAGCAGAACTTAGGTTTGCCGCTTCTAGGGTGGCATTTTCACTCTCGATCAAGCCATCTTTAACAGCGATAGACCCTAATCCCCACTGCACTGTTTCTGGCTCCGTTTGAATCCGTAAGTCGATGGCTGGTGCATCTTCGCTATTCCTCAAGGAGCAATCATAAACCCATTCTCCTGACTTTTCTCCAAACCAATAGAGAACCTGGGGTTGAAGAGGATTTGACCCAGGTTGGACGGTAAAAGTCGTCAACTCTAAATTGCCCCAGGGTTGAATCGGGATTTCCTGAGGATTATTGGGATTGTAATTAAAAATCAGTTCAGAGCCATCGCTCACCCCGGCCTCAAGGACGATATCTTGACCAAATATCACCGCCGTCACTGTTCCACTGACCGTGGCGGTTTCGGAATTAAGTTGCTGGGTAAAACTCAGATTTAAATCTTTGAAATAAGTTGAACCTTCGGGACTAAATCCAAAAGAGTCAGTAGATTGAACTCCTAACGTAAATGAATCGCTGTTGTAGGTAAGTTCAATATTATAAAATGCATCGAAAGGTGAGGCGGGTAATCCGGGTAATATTAGGCTAGCTTGATAAATGCTCTTATCAAGGGGTTCTCCAGGTTTTAGAATTTGTGCAACTGATGATTCTGCTATAAACTCGGAGATGCTTTGTTTGCTATAGCGTTCTTTATCGAGTCCCTCAGGAATTGTAATCCAATATATCTGGAAACCAGTCTGAGCATCAATCTCGTATTTGAAGTAGTACTCATAACCTAGACTCAATAATGTTATAAATCCGTATGCGAGCATAAAAACTCCCTTGAATTCTATGTAATGATTCAGCAACGTTGGTTATGGAATCAAAGAAGGAGCAAGTGCAGTTTTATCAAGTTGAGCCGGTCGAGCTTGCTCAACCAAATATATCACATACCACCCCTAAGGATAGCCTTTTTTTTACTAAACTTAATAAATTCGCCTATAAATTACTATAAATTAGCAGTATCTTGAAACTATTCCCTAGGCCGAGAGCCACTCCATCTTTTTCCTTGATATCCTTGCTGTATGCCTGATTGACGTTTAGATTTTTATCCTGTATATTGTTTTTATTATTTATGACTTTCTGTTTTTTTTACTAGGTCTGTTGATGGCGGTTTTTAGGAGATTTTGCGTTGTCATTATACTCCTTACAGCCAATTTATATATTTTTTGTTTCAGTTCTTCTATTGTTGATTGCTGCTGAGCTATAGCCTTCGCTGCAGTCATGAGCATTTCTACCACTTCCTCCTTCGGCAACTGGTTGAATCGTTGTTGATTTAGTTCTATAGGGTTTTATTTAGTCACGTTCGCAATCCTATCCCTTTGTATCGCTGTTGTCAATACCCCACACCATAAATCCTTACTTTAGTCGGGGTAACAAAAACGAATTTTCCATTAAACCCACCGTTGAAATTTTACATTTTGTTTACAAAATGTAGTTTATTTGCTAAACTTTTATTAGTAGAGCGAGACGATAAAAAAATGATTATATTTTAGGAAATCACCATTTAATATACTACTAATTTTTAAATAAAAATCAATATAGGTTACCAATAATAATATTGGCTTATAAAAGTCTTATTAAAAGATATACGGTAACGAAAAAAAAACGAAATGATTCCTGAAATTATTGCCGCATATTAGCTGTCGTAAGCATATGGGCTACTTCACAGGCTAGAAGCCTGTGCCACCCACGCTACGCGAACACCATTCAGTCGTCAGCTGAATGCTTACAGTAAGCTGACGACTGAATGGGGAAAGACTGACAGTGACCTGGAAATCCCCCAGCGCGAGGATTGTTCCCGCCGGGGGAGGATGCCAATGGAAACCATACTCTAAAATGAGAGAGTTTTCCTATTTCATAAGCAAATTGGCTATATTGTTAATTTTTGTTAACTTTTTCTAAGTTCTATGGTGAGATGCCCAAGAGATGTTAATATGCGATGTTTATGTATAAAAATTGTTAACGTGGATTAATGGGTGGAGAGATTTGGTGAGCCACTTAAGTCTAGAGCAAGAGGAGCAACTCCAGAAAATAGGGACCTATCTCAGCCAACTCAGGCAGGAGAAATCTATACCTATTCAGGAAGTCGCTGACAAAACCTTTATTCGATTGCATATATTGCAAGCCCTTGAAGCAGGGCAATCGGAGCGGTTGCCCGAACCAGTTTACATTCAAGGCTTCATTCGTCGCTATGCAGAGTTTTTCGGTCTAGATGGTCTAGGGATAGCCAAAACGTTTCCAGTTAATTCTGGATTGTCCTTGAAAACCGAGAACACCGATAACACCGAGGAAACCAATAACACCGATAACACCGAGGAAAGCGAGCCTGGTGCCTTAGTCTTGTATACCGGTACCTCTTCAGAAGAGAAATCTCAGACTCTCACCTCTGCTCAAAAGATTCCTAAGATTGTAGCCAAAAGCAAGACTATTAAGACTGTAGCCAAAACCATAGAACCCTATTATCCCTACATCATAATAGTAAGCTTGGTCAGTGTTGCTGGTGGACTAATTTATCTACTCAACACCGTTTTTACCTATCTCACTAATCAACAGATCGAAAACTCATCAGTTCTTCAGGAGCAGACAACCCCAGATAAACCAGAACAACCAGCACCAGCCCCTAACCCAGAACCATTACCACCCCCCACACCTAAACCTTCCCCATCTAATCCATTAATTAAAGTACGCTTGAGTATTACAGAGCAAACTTGGGTACGAGTGGTAGTTGATGGCAAAATCGAGTTGGAAGACACCTTACCCAAGGGATATCAAAAAACCTGGATTGCTAAACAAAAACTGACTGTTAGATCAGGGAATGCGGGAGGTGTTTTGTATAGTGTGGATCAACAGCAACCAAAATCCCTCGGTCAACGTGGTGCTGTTGTACAAAGGAGTTTTAGCTTAGCGCAGTAGATTATCCCTATTCTGTGAAACTGGGGTCAAACCTTGATTTTTCCTAGGCTGAAATGAAGCAAATTCCTTCAATTTTCCCAAAGTGACAGAAGAGGGTTATAGCAATTATCATTTTGGTGAGGTACTTTGCTTATCCTTTTAAGGCAGAGGGCAGAAGTAAGAAGGTCTTCAAGGCAATCACTACCAATAAAGACTGCACCTCATCTTACCCTCTAGCATGCATGCAAGAGGCATGCATGCCTCTTGGCCTTTGGGAGTATGTTTACCAAAAATTTGGGTTTAAAGCCCCGTCCTTCTAGGACGGCTTTTCTTTGAATTCAACTTGACAGTTTTCGCCCGGCGTGTTAGCGTAATATTATATCAGTTGAGGTCGAGTTCTGATGATCATAATAGAGTTCAAAGCATACGGAAAATCCCTTCAATATCAAGCCATAGACGAAGCAATTCGGACGGTTAAATTTATCCGTAATAGCTGCATCCGTTTATGGATGGATAACAAAGGGACGGGGAAATACGATCTTAGCAAGTACTGCAAAATTCTTGCCAAGGAATTCCCTTTTGCTAATGAATTGAACTCTACCGCCCGGCAAGCTGCCGCTGAAAGGGCGTGGTCATCAATCTCTCGCTTCTTTGACAACTGCAAAAAGAAAATACCTGGGAAAAAAGGCTTTCCTAAATTCCAGAAGCGTTGTAGGTCAGTCGAATATAAGCAGTCAGGATGGAAGTTATCCCCTGATAAGAAATCGATCACCTTCAGCGACAACAAAGGGATCGGAAAACTAAAACTCAAAGGTACCTGGGACTTGTGGCGCTTCGACAAGAAGCAAATCAAACGAGTTCGCATTGTCAAAAGGGCTGATGGGTATTATGTTCAGTTCTGCATCTCTGTTGATGTAAATGAAGAATTGGAACCATCCAGAACAACTATCGGATTAGATGTTGGGCTAAAAGACTTCTATACTGATTCTGATGGAAACTCTGAACCCAATCCCCGATTTTATAGAACGGGAGAAAAGGCTATCAAGTTTTATCAACGCCGGGTTTCCCGGAAAAAGAAAGGCTCATCCAATCGAAAGAAAGCTGTCAATAGATTAGGCAGACAACACCTTAAAATAAGTAGGCAACGTGAAGAACATGCCAAGAGACTGGCAGGTTGCGTAGTCCGGTCTAACGACCTGGTCGCCTACGAAGATTTAAGAGTAAAGAACCTGGTCAAAAACCACTGTTTGGCCAAATCTATTAACGATGCAGGTTGGTATCAATTTAGAAAATGGTTGGAGCATTTTGGGGAAAAGTTTGGTAGGGTCACCGTTGCGGTAAATCCTGCCTATACAAGCCAGATCTGCTCAGAATGCGGCGAACTAGTGAAGAAGTCACTATCTACTAGAACTCACGTCTGCAAGTGTGGATGTGAATTGGACAGAGACCACAACGCCGCGATCAATATACTAAAAAGAGCCTTGAGTACGGTGGGGCACACCGGAACTTGGATCGTAGATCCGAACGCTTATGGAGAATCAACCCCTACTCTTCCTGACTTCGGTTTGGTTGAGCAAGTTGGCTCGCTGAAGTAAGAATCCCCGTTCTTCTAGGACGGGGAGTGTCAATTATCAAATACAAACCCTATAAAAGAGTAAGGTCAATCACTAGATCGTTAAAGTCGCGATCGCGTAGCGGCTCTGTTAGAGCATCGCTTTCTTCACTGTTATTACCACTTAAATCTTCAAAGGCGAATGTGAATGTGTTGTCACTGCTATTTCCAAGTTCAAGGATGTGGCTCATGCCATCACTGTTAGCAGCTGTGAACGCAAAGAATATGTCAGCATCGCCATTTTCTACATCATCCAAATCCCCATCTGTAACCAAGTAGGGAGCTAGGAGAGATCCACCAGGAAGAGTAACATCAAAATTCACCGTGGTCAAGTTTTCGTCTACGTTGAATTCAACCACGCTAGCATCAATAGCCGCTTCTGCATAACCGTCTTGGCCAGGGGTAAAAGATTGACCCGTGATCGAATCAATTATCGTTCCCTGTTGATCAGCAATTACATAAAAGCCAATTAAATTGTCATAGTCCGCCTCTCTAGTCACAGTTGCTGTAGCTTGTCCCGAGAAGCCGGTTAAATCTAGCAGTCCATCAGAGGAGGGATTGTTGTCGGAGCTGATTATAAAGGCATTGTCTGCAATTGTAGTAATTTCGGTGTTGAGCTTGATAATGTCAGCAAAGGTCACTCCCTTGATCGCGGCAATTTCCTCTTGGGTCAAGAAACCGCCATCTTCAATCGGTCTCTCGAACCAAAAGCGGTCAGCATCCCGTATCCGCTCGTATTGCTCCCATAGCATTGCTTGAATAGTTTCTCCGGCACCGGATACAGCAACAGCATCTTCTGCAAACAGCCCAATCAACAAGTCGATATCTTCTACAGTGTGGTAAAGCTCTTCGAGAGTATTTGCCAACTCTGAATTTGAAGTAATTTCCGCAAAAGTATTCACCCGTGGTAGACCGAGACTTGTTCGCACTTGGTTATAGTCAGCCAAACCATGATCCCGTCCCCGTTGCTGATTTGCAGCATAAAGGTCAAATCCGATCGCATTTGGTACTAAAGCATTGCGCAGGTCAAAAACTACATCAGTATCAACATCTTCAGTAATCGTTTGACTCGCACCGCGCAAGATATTATCTATATCGGTACTATCATTAATATTCGGTGAACTAAATGTGTTCAGTAATTGCAAACTTGTGAGATTACCATCAGCATCAATAGTGTCGATACGGTTATTAGTTTGGGTATGACCAACACGAAGACCAGCAGCAGCAAATTCACTCGTGATTTCTGGGGTTTGATTAGAGTTATAGCTACTGTAGTCAGTGATCACATTACCCACCATCAGGGGGAGCCACTCGTACAGAACAATAGTTTGATATTGGGCAATATTAATCTGGCGAGAGCGTTGATATATCTGCTCATCTGTCCAGTCAGAATGAAACCGATAAAGTTCTTGGGCAAGGCGGTTGTGGTTACGCATCCAGAGGGTATGCTGGGATGCCAAACTATCATTCTCGTTAACTCGTGTATCCCCCGCTAGAAAACCCACATCCATAAAAGCGCCTTTACCACTGATCAGTTCTCCATCAGCACCTGTGATGTTAAGGGGTAACAAGTCGTCATTAGTGGCAACTGTTTCATCTGAGAAGACGTTGAGGCGACCTTCTGAAAAAGCACGAATTGCTTGATATTCTTCTTCCGTAGATCCATAAACTACAGAAAGATCAAGCCAAGAGGTAACAATATTAATGGCTTGTCCTGGGCTCCCAGAGACTCCAGTACCGGGTAAAAAGGCATCCCGTTCAAAGTCAAACTGCAAGCCACCATCTGCTTGTATAGAAATTTCTTGAGTGGGAGGAGTGTTTGGTGGAAAATTCGGGTCATCTGCGGGAATGTCAATGGGAAAATTGAGTAAATCTAACCGGTTTTGGTTCTCGTCTTTTAACCCATTGGCTGCTAAATCAGTGTCGTGGTTGACGAACTGACCAAAAGCCCAAATGAAAGCACTTAAGTCATTACTATTGGGATCAGACTCTCCTTCTTCTAAGTTAGAGGTGGCATTGCTGATCACTCGGGTACTAGGGCGATCCGGTGGATTAAGCAATACAAAAGGCGCATCAGATACATTGCTTAATCCCTCTGTATTGGATATGACATTCAATCCCAATCCATTTAATCGGTCTGCTTCGGCTTGGGTAAATATCGGAATGGGTTGGCGAGTAACAGTATTACCATCTATACCAATCAGAGCATTGCCTTGTGCATCAAATGCAATACCCGCCGGTGACTGAATTCCGTCTTCATACTCGATTGGAGACAAACGCAGCAAAGGCGTATTAGGGATACCCAAAGAAACTTGGTCTAAATTATTCCTACTGCCGTCGATCAGACGAATGGTAATCCCTTCATCGTTTACAACTAATGTGCTGTCGGCAAATGGATCTCGTTGAAGAACAGTGTTGAGATTTGTCATAACATTACATTTAAATAAACCTAAGGCTTATCTATAAGAGTTCCCAAGCGTAAGGAAAAAATCCTAGAGGTTAAGTTAAATTAGGATGTTTTGTTGTACAGATGACACTAGAATCGACCCCTGAAAGTCTTGGTATTTTTAGGTAGTTTTATGGTTGACCTCTAGGATTGACTGTGGTTAGCTGACAAACGTCACGAATAAAGAGCCTGTTACGTTTAGAGCTTATGAAAGCTTAGATTATAGATTTCATAATTTTTAAATTACTTTATATTTTTTTTCAAATTAAGATAGTTGGAGGAATAAAATAGAGTCTTTTGACAGATTTTATTCGATACCACTTTAATTTACATTGAAAGGATTGTAAATACTTTTCTGTACTCTACATCAAATCTTTAATTCTCTGATGAGATTTATTTTATACTTTTACATTGTATACTTTACCTGATAGGAGCTTCGGGGCAGGTAGCAGGCAACAGGCAACATCCAAAAAAAACTTCTACACAAATTGCTATAGCGGAGATTTCAGAGTATTGCTTTTTTTAGGTGTAATTTTTTTAATGATTTTTCGTCCATTTAAACGACCTTTGATGAAATAAAAAGATTGAAACTCTTCTGCCTTCTGCCTTCTGCCTTGCATCGAATACATTTTCTTTATTACCAGCTGATGTGGTAGTGGTATGATAATATTTTTACTTAGATAAAGATAAAAAAAAGATAAAAAAAAGGCTTAAATAAAATTCACAAAAATCCTAACTCAAGGGGTGACTGGACTTGAGGGCTTAAGTTGACTAACGTCACTTGTTGAACTTGGCAAAATCGGTCACAATCATTTTCGGTGCATCTCACTGTCTTGATGCAGTCGCTCATGGGGGAAACCACGCCAGTTGCTCATGGGGGGAACCCCCAAGACCGCACTGGCTCCCCAAGACCGCGCTGCATCGCTTTTGCAAAAACACTAGGCTCGAATACTTAAACCCCTATTATCTCGTTAGTTGAGTGATCGATTTACAAAATATGGGAGCCAGCCAAATTGACTGTGATGTTTCTAAAGCACCTATCCAGCCAACAAACCAAGGTTTTCATGACCAATGGGGCGAAAATGCAGAAAACGCATCTACCACTGCTTGGGTGGGGTCCCTCCTGGAAAAACTGTCTACTGGAGACCGCACCGCCTTTTGGCCACTCTGGGAACAGTATCAAGACTATCTTTACCATCGCTGCTGCAGCTGGATGGGAGGTAATCGGTCTCAAGCCCAAGATGCTCTTTCTGAGATTATGCTCAAGGCTTGGGAAAAATTGCCGAAATTTGCTGCAAAGATTACTAATCTCAAGGGATGGCTAACTAAATTTGCCCATAACTTCTGTATAGACTGCCATCGAGAAAATAACTCTGGGGCAATAGGACTAGAAAACCTCGAAGCGATCGCAGTTGCAGCGGGGAATGGCTTGGTTACTGAATTTGATACCCCAGGACAAATTGTAGAAAAGAGGGAACTATTAGAGGTAATCCGTAGTGCTATAGAAGATTTGCCGGAGAATCAGCGCGACGTATGTATCTTGCATTTTGAGCAGGAGTTGTCTTACCAACAGATAGCTCAACAATTAGATATTTCCAACAATACCGTTCGTAAACGTATCCAACGCGCCAGGGAGAAACTGCAGCAGTGGTTGCAGACATATCTAGCAGGGTTGGATCAGAAGGCTTACGGGGAGATTGCCTTTTTGAAAGAGATTAGGAGAGTATCCGAGCAGGAGACTAGAGAAAAAAAAGACAGAGAAAGCCGTGTCACTCCCGCTGAGATGGAGATGGAACAAGGAGACTTGGAGACAACTGAGCAGTCGGAGTCTTTAAGGGAGATAGGGATATCGGAAGATGGGGAGATTTTTAATCAGGGTAATTCTCCGGAGATCAAATTAGAGACAACAGCAAAGGAGATAACGTCATATGAAATCCGGCTAAATAGTTACTGTTAAGCCTTGGCATCCTGCCACCAG
>WTKN01000191.1 GCA_011524395.1 Moorena sp. SS36440bin_2 | reverse complement strand
ACTGCTGCTTGTGTTCTATCGTCACAGCACAGTTTCCAAAGCAGAGACCGAATGTGAGTTTTAACTGTGCCAAGACCTAGCAATAATCGCTCGGCAATTTCGTCATTTGTATAACCGGCTACGATCAATTCCAAGACAGTTAGTTCCCGTTCAGTCAGTGGATTTTCCCTAAGAATTTGATAATAGTCAGGCTCACAGGAATTGATTAAAGTAATCCCAGAAAAATTCTTAACCGGTGACTTGATACTATTTTTTAGGAGATAACCAGCTATTTCTGGATCAATCCAGTGTTGCCCTTCATAGGTAGCTCTCAAAGCATCTAAGAAAGTACTGGTGTCTACATTAGTTTTCGGAAAATTGATACGTTTTAGATAATAAGAATCTACCCCAGCCCCAAAAGCGCTTATAACAAATTCTTCTGATGTGTCCCAAGATAGCAGCAATATGTTAGTAAAAAATGCCACTTTCCAATTTCTGACTAACCGCAATAACGCATCACTATTGCTTGAAGGCTCTAAATTAATGACTACTACGTCCGGGTTAGATTTTTTTAAAAAGGCCGCCACATGACGCATGCTAGAAACTTGAGAGACCAAACTGACTTCTTTGTACTGCTCCAAGACTTTTCTGAGACCCAACTGCGCTAAATCACCCCTCTCAATCAGTAACACCCGAATTTCTTTGACTACGTTCATAACCATAGACTAGAACACTGATACCGAAATTGACAACTTAGGATGTGTTTGCTGACCTAACAACCCAAAAAAAAATGGAAGCGAACGCGCTCCATAGCTCAAGATTGGTCAGCAAGCTTGTGATCATGAGTCGGCACCTACCGAAATTGTTTCCATCGGTTGATTAGCGCTTTGACTCAATATCCCTGATGATACAACTCCGGACTATTTTACGTGTGTCAATGATCACTTTTGGTAGACTATTAATAGTTGACGGTTGACGACATAGTGTTGTCAACCGTCAAAATCACTAAAATACAGCACTACCCATTAAGGTGTTTGACATTGATACAAGCAGCAAAAGGTGCGACCCGTGGCGAATTAAATTCGCCACGGGTCACACCTCTGGATCGCTTTTTTACCTTATTTACCCTTAGTGGGATTTTTGGCTTGCTCTAAGGCAATTTCTTTAAGGGCTTGATAAGAGTTGATATTAGAAGCACCCTCAATTGCCTTGACCGCTAAATCCTGAACTTGTTTGAGGGCAGTATCGAGTTGCTGGGAAAGACTGTGTATCCGTGCTGAGGATTCCTTTATTGTCTGTTCCAGGGATTCAATTCTTAGCTGATAGACACGATTATTTCCTTCTAATTCCTTATTCTGCAAGTCGGCTTGAATTTTGACCTGGTGGCTAGCAATCGCTTTGCCTTCTTCTTGGGCTTTTTTGATAGCAACGGATTTTTCCTGGTCGAAGGCTTCTACCTTAGTTTTTGCTTCTTCAAACTGCTTCTCTCGCTCTGCGATCGCATTTTCCCGCTCTGCCCATTGTTTCTCTTGTTGTTGCCTTGTTTCCTCCAATTCTTTGTATAAACCTTCTTGGTTATGCTTGTAAGCTTCTTCATCTAAGCTGCGTTGTAGGGCTAAATTATAATCATATTCTTTAGCATCCCGATCACGGATTTTCCTCTGTTCTTCATTCCGTTCTTTAATAGCTCGTTGGTGTTCCTCTTTTTCTTTGTACCAGGATTGTTGTAACTGATTCATTTCCAGCTCTAACTCTTCCCGTATTTGGTAAATTTCTTCATCGAATGCTTTAGAGCTATTCTGATAGGTTTCGATTAAGGTATCTAAGGTCTCGTCTTGAATTTCTGATAAATTGTGGAGTTCAGCAAGTTGTTGAGTTTCCTCAGTAACCCCTGTTCTTAATTCTTCTAGCTTAGCGGCTTCTGATGTTAGTTTTTCCGACAACTCACTGACACTACTACCAAACCCTAATTGCAGCTTAACCAGGCTGTCAAGGGTATACATCATTTTGTCTTTCATGACTTTTGCTGATACTGATCCATTAGTTTGCTTTTTTTCCACCGTGGATACTTGAGGAGTTGCCGGATTGTTCATCTGCTTCATTTCTTTTTCCAAAGCATTTCGTTCTGCTAGTAATTCCTTGTAAGCCTCTAAAATTTCTGCTTTGGTATTCTTGCTATTAGGTTTGCGTGTCATACTTTCAAGGTTATATTCTGTTTAAAAATTTCTGAACTGGTATCACTAGTCACTAATTTTGACCCTTGCTGCTTGAAGAGCCATCAAAAGCTTTCAAGGTCAGGGCTTGGGACTGTTTCAGGGTCTCTTGTAGCTGACTATATAGATTTTCAATTTGTTTATTTTGTTTTTCTATGTGTTGCTCCAGGGACTGAATTTTAACGTCATAACCCTGTTGAGTAACTTCCCACTCTTTGGCGAGTAAATCAGACTGTACCTTAGCGTCGTTTTGGACTTTTTTAATAGCTTTATCTTTTACTTTTTTAACGATTTCATCTAGCTCAGCTGGGAAAGCTTCCACTTTCTGTTGATACTCTTCAAACAGGGCTTGAGATTCTTCTAGCTTCTGTTCTCGCTCAGACCATTGCTTGTCTTTTTCTTGATTGGCCTCTTGCAATTCTCGCTCCTGGTTACGGCTCAGTTCTTCATACTGATCCGTCTCAATTTTACGGTTACGTTCTAATTCGTATTGATAGTCAGCTTCTTGGCGTTGTCGTTCCCGAGTCAATAATTCGTTTTGTTCTTGACGTGCTATTTCAAAGTCTTCTTGGTCTTTTTGCCAAAGCTTACGTTTTTGCTCTTGGTCTTTCTCGATCTCTTCTCGCTGTTGAGCTGCTTTTTGCTCTAGGGATTTCAGCTTTTCTTGGTGCTCTTGATTGAGCAAATGTAAGGCATCAGCTACAACTCGAACTTTCTGAAGGTATTGCAAGTGTTCAGTTTCTACCTTAATCGCCAGCTTTAGCTCATCAAGTTTAGAGGCTTCTGATGATAATTTTTCTGACAATTCATTAACAATGGTGCCAAACTCTAGCTGTAAATCAGCCATTCCTTTGACAATATTATCAACAGTATAGTTTGATGCCGTTTCCAGCACTTGTTGATTTTTCGCTTTTTCTGCTTCCTCTTCTTTGGTGGCAATTTTTGAGTCAATGTTTTGCCGTTCTTTTAGGATTTGCTCAAAAGCTTGGAAAATTTGGTCTTTACTGTCTTTTGTGGCAACCATATAGTGTGTTCCTTTGACGATATTTAGATTTTTTTACTTGAAAATGATTAGTTGAAAATTGCTATAGCGCTGCGGTCAGGGAATCGGGAATCGGGAATCGGGAATCGGGAATCGGGAAACAATAGGTATGTGTACTTTATTAATATGAGAACCGCTATAGTAGCCGGTGGCTGGTTAGTAATATTAATCCACTAACTACTCCCTACTAGAACAGTGCTCTTATTTGAGATAATTCCCAAACAAGAGGTTTCCCTATCAGTTACTAATGGGGAGTACCCCACACTACCCACAGCGATACGCGATGAAGCGTTTCGGCAAAGCCGACGCTACGCGAACGCGTAGCGTGGCCTACGGCCTCAGCTTTCGCGCTTATGCGAACGCTACTCTACAATCCTTCGTTGTAGGAGCGATGTGATGGCTCTAGGGGTGTGGGTGCAATGGTTAAGAGAAAACACTATAGTAGTACAAATGTCCTACTTTATTCTACTGAAACTTCAGTGGATAAGTCAAGGGCAAATTGCCCATGGTACCCTAGAACTCAAGTAGCTGTGTGATACAAAACACCCAAAACCCAGTTTATACAAGGGTTTCAGGCTTTAATTAGTCAGAATTTACTGAAAACTCAGGGATTTCAGCTATAGGGAATAGGGGATCTGGGCACAGGGGATCTGGGAACCAGCGGATCTAGGTAGAACCATGAAGGATTAAGAAATAGTAGATGCACCCTGACTCATCCCTCAGCTACCCGCTG
>WTKN01000434.1 GCA_011524395.1 Moorena sp. SS36440bin_2 | reverse complement strand
TTAATAGTAAAGCCCAAGCCCCTTGTACTAGAGTTGATAACGTCACATAATGTTGCCGTGCTACAGATTTTAACTGATAGCTAACTTCATCAGATAAACGTAATTCTAGTTCCTGATAATTAGAGTTTTGCTGGGCATTTTTATACTTAAGTTTATCTACTACTAAAGGCGTGGGAGCACTAAAACCAAGTAAGGTCTCTCGCCAAAACTCAGAGGCAGTTTCTTGGTCTTGCTTATACAACCAAGCAATATAATCTCGGTAGGGACGTGGTGTTGGGTAATTATAAGTTTTCCCAGTCAGTTTCGCCTCATAGAAACTGAAAACGTCTTTAAAGATAATCGGTAAACACCACCCATCCATGAGGATGTGGTGAAAGCTCCAAATCAACTGGTAAGTCTTACTCCCTAGTCGAATGAGGGTAAACTTCATCAAGGGAGCTTGGTGGAAGGAAAAACCTCTTTTTCTTTGGCTTGACAACAGTTGTGACAATTGCTGTTGTTGCTCCTTAGGAGATAATCCTTGCCAATCGAGATTCTCCCAAGGTAAATCTACTTGTTTGAGTACTACTTGTAATGGAGTTGGACGATTTTCCCAGACCAAGAAGCTACGTAGCACTGAATGCCTCTCTACCACTTTTTGCCATGCTCCTGATAAGGCTTCAGTATTGAGATTTCCCTTCAAACTTAAGCTGATCTGCTCAAAATACAGCCCACTATCGGGAGCATAAAGACTGTGGAACAGCATCCCTTGTTGCATGGGAGAAAGAGGATAAATTGAACTGATGTTTTTTCCTCCAACCTCTGTGATTAACTCATCTAGTTCTAATTGATTTAATCCTGCCTCGGGAAAATCCGACGGTGTATAACCAAAAGCTTCTTCTAACTGGCAATGTTGTATTAGTGACCGGATGGCTTGAAGATAGCTCCCAGCCCACCTCTTTATGGTCTCACTTTGGTGGAAATTACTACTGTAGCTCCAATCAATTTGCAATTCTCCTTCTACCACCAGAGCATTTATCTCCAATAGATGGTCACGAGTTTGTTTGGTACTTTGGTTGGCTCCACTCGATTCGGAGGCAATTTTCACAGCTGTTTGGTCAAATTGTCCCAGGTAGTTAAAACTAATTTCTGGAGTCGGAATTGGCTGTAGTTGTTGATTAACGCTACTATCTTCACACAAGTAACGCAACATGCCATAGCCAATACCACGATTGGGAATTGCCCGTAGTTGTTCTTTGATGGACTTGATTAGTGCTGCTAGTTCCTCAGAAGTTGGTAGTTCTAATAAGACGGGAAACACACTGGTAAACCAACCTACTGTCCTTGATAAGTCTACATCTTCCCATAGTTGTTCTCTGCCATGTCCTTCTAAGTCTATTAGTACCGTAGTATTCTGGGTCCATTCCCTTAAGGCAATTCCTAAGGCACTCAGCAGTAGATCGTTTATTTGTGTGTTGTAGGCTTGGTTTGATGACCCCAGCAGCGCTGTGGTTTCTTCTGTGGTCAATTTCACTCCATAGCTCATCCCACTTTCCACTGTATTTTGTCTGTCTGAGCCCGCCTCATCTAGGGGCAGTGGTTGGGTTTTTTTCCAAGGTTGGTTGAGCCAATAGTCCAATTCTTGTTTGATTTCTTCGGATTGGGCATAGTGGTTTAATTTCTGAGCCCAGTCAATAAATGCTGTGGTTTTAGCTCTTAGCTGTATTGGTTGTTGAGCCCTGAGTTGTTGATTAATTGTTTCTAAGTCTGATAGGAGTATTCTCCAACTGACTCCATCTACTGCTAGGTGATGGATGAGCAGCAGTAAACGCCCCTTCCTTTGACTGCCTAAATCAAACCTCACTGCTTGCATTATCGGTCCTGCCGATAGGTTTAAACTGGCTTGATATTCTGTCGCGATTTTGGCTAGGGCTTGTGGTTGAGACTCTTGGGGAGTTGAAGACAAATCTATTTCCACCAAGGGGACAGCTTCCTCCTTGCCTGCGTTGATTTGTTGCTGCTCCCATCCTTGAGTTTGGAATCGTAAACGTAGAGCATCGTGATGCTCTAATAATTTGCTTAAGGCTGTTTCGATTACTTCTTTTGACAGTGTCTGGGGAATTTCCAATAACACTGATTGGTTATAGTGATGTGCTTCGGGAGGATTTTGTGACCAAAACCGCTTTTGAATTGGCGTCAGGGGGGCTACTCCTGTAATTAGACCTTGTCTAGCACTGACACTCGCTGTGGTGTTGGCAACTCTGGCTAGTTCGGCAATAGTTTGATTCTGGAAGATTTGTTTGGGAGTGATTTTTAAGCCTGAGTTCTGAGCACGGGACACTACTTGAATGCTGAGGATCGAATCACCACCGATTTCAAAGAAGTTGTCGTGGATGCTTACCTTCTCTTTGAGTAACACTTCTTGCCAAATTTCGGTTAAGGTTTGTTCTCTGGTGGTGCGTGGTGCTACGTATTCCTGTTCTCGATGGATTTCTTGGTTTGGGATGGGTAAGGCTTTACGGTCTACTTTGCCGTTGGGTGTTAACGGTAGGTTCTCCAAAACGACAAAGGTACTGGGCACCATATATTCTGGTAGTTTGAGTTGGAGAAATTCACGCACTTGAGTAGTGGTGAGGGTTTCCTTCTCCTGGATTAGGTACGCTACTAACCTGTTGTTACCACCCAATTCTTCTGTGGCTATGACTACAGCTTGTTGGATTTGGGGATGGCTGTTGAGGGTGGTTTCGATTTCTCCGAGTTCGATACGGAAGCCTCGCACCTTGACTTGGTTATCGATACGACCGAGAAATTCGATGTTGCCATCCGGGAGATAGCGACCTAGATCTCCGGTTTTGTATAGGCGCTCTCCCTTAGTATTGGAAAAGGGATGTTGAATAAATTTTTCTAGAGTTAGTTGTGGGCGGTTGAGGTATCCTCTGGCTAGGCCATCTCCTCCGATGTAGATTTCTCCTGGTACACCAATGGGTACTGGTTGCAACTGTTGGTCTAGGATATATACTTGGGTGTTACTTATTGGGCGACCGATGGGTACACTAGTCCCATTAACTAGGAATTGTTTGACTGAATAACAACAGGTGAAAGTAGTATTCTCTGTCGGTCCATAACCATTGATTATTTGACAATCTGGTAACAACTTGATTACCTTTTCTACATGAGATGGAGATAAAACGTCCCCACCTGCCAACAGTTGTCGCACAGATTTTAACCGCTCCAACTGTTGCTCTACCATTAGATTAAACAGAGCAGCAGTTAACCATAGGGTTGTGACTTGGTATTTTTCGATAACCCCTGCAATCTCCTCCAAAGTAGGAGTCTGAGCAGACATAACCACTAACTTATTTCCATTAAGTAAGCTGCCCCAAATTTCAAAGGTTGAAGCATCAAAAGAAATAGGAGCCAATTGTAAAAACACTTCTGGACAGGTGAGGCTAGCGTAATTAGTTTCTTTAACTAATCGTACTACTCCCTGATGAATAATACTAACCCCCTTGGGTTGACCAGTAGAACCAGAAGTGTAGATTACATAAGCCAAATTATCAGAAGATACCCCAACCTCCAGATTCTCCGTTTGGTGTTGTTCAATTACTTCCCAATCCGTATCTAAACAGACTACCTGTGCTTGGTTTTGTGGCAAAGACTCCAGTAAGTCTTGTTGAGTCAACAACACCTCCACTGCCGCATCCGACAACATATAACTCAACCTTTCCTGGGGATAATTGGGGTCGAGGGGTACATATGCTCCTCCAGCTTTCAATATCGCCAATAGCCCCACTACCATACTCACTGAACGCTCCAGGCAAATGCCCACGAGTACCTCTGGTCCTACTCCTTGGCTTTGCAGGTGATGTGCTAGTTGATTCGCCCGTTGATTCAATTGAAGATAGGTCAACTGCTGCTCTTCAAACACCACTGCCACCGCATCTGGCACTCTCTCTACCTGTTCCTCAAACAATTGATGAATACATTTCTCC
>WTKN01000107.1 GCA_011524395.1 Moorena sp. SS36440bin_2 | reverse complement strand
CTCCCCATCTCCCCATCTCCCCATCTCCCCATCTCCCTATCTCCCTATCTCCCAAAACCTCAAAGCCGTGTTCTAGGACGCCCCAAAGTCGTAATATAAACAACCGCTTCATCAACAGGAATACCCAAAACCTCATTGACCTGGTCATCAAAGAAGCCACCAATACCACTTACTCCTAAACCCAAGTAAATAGCTGCTAGATTGAGCCGCTGTCCTAGATGACCAGCATCCATGTGTAGGTAACGGTAAGCGCGATCGCCTAATCGAGCCACTGCTTTTTGTAAGTCAGCGGTGTGGAACACCACTGCTCTGGCATCTCGACCCAAATCTTGCCCTAAACACAGAAAATGCAATTCCTTCCGGAAGTTTTTAAAGCGAATTTGCCGCAATTCTTGAGCTTTAGGAGCGTAATAATAGCAGCCTTCTTCTAGGTCATTTACCCCAGATACTGCTATAAATGTTTCGATTAAACTTAAATCAAAATAATCTGGTGTTCCATCTAACCCATGTTCAATGTAATGCTGAGGTTGGTAGGTAAAATCTAGAAGCGCTTTTAGCTCCTCCAACGTCAGATTAGCTGCACTATAAGCTCGGGTAGAGCGTCGTTTTAGAATAGTATCTAAAAATGCTTTCGGAGCATTACCTTCTATGGTTAACTCCCCCCAATCTATCGGGTTTGTAGCCATTGAAACTTTATCACAAAACGGAAAGTTGTACTTGTCTTCTAACTGCTGGTCAATTTCTGTACTCTTTGAAGTCTTATCCTTAGCTTTCCAATCACCACCCTCTTTAATTTCCGTAGCGCGGTGCAAATACCCCAATAATTCCCCATCTGGAATGTCTGGGTAATTAACCTCAGTAGGAGATGCTAACACAGTTGGGGCGATGGGCAAGTTTTGTTCAACTTTGAGCTGATCGGCCAGGGGAATGACTGCGATCGCTCCTTCTTGTTCCAGGTCCAGATAAAGCAGTTCATTAACTTTTTCATCAGCAAAGCCACCAATGAGGTGAGGTCGGTAATCACTCAAAGCCCCAGCTAACTCAATATTACCGAGCAGATGACCAGTGTCTAGAAAAATTCTGCGGTATGCCCGGTCTTCATAGCGCCAGGCAGAGCGATAAAATACCGCTGTAATTACAATAGCCAGTTCCGTACTCTCCAAAACTGGGTGCCAGAAGCAAGCCTCTTGCAGTGCATTCCAAACCTCACTCTGCCAAAAATGAACCAGAGAATGGGTAAGACACTGATAGTTGTACAGTCCTGCTGGTAATAGGGGAGTACCACGGGAAATCAAATAAACTTCCGCTGGGTATAAGCCACCAGCAGAGGGAGCTGCTCTCAGATAAAGTGGTGCTCCCATGGTTTCCACCCTAGCCGTCAAGCCATAACTACACAGTAGTAACTGGGATAGCCGCCACCAAGTTCTACTCGGTTCAGAGGTAAACTGCTCCCGGTCTTGTGAGAAGTATGGTTTTAGGTCAAAGTTCGTCCCAACTTTGTAGTCTTTAAACGGTATCGGCTGCTTATCCCAGTCTAAGCCCTTATTTTTGGCTGATATAGTTTCTGGAGCATATTTGGTGCGCTCGTGGTAGTGCTGAGCGATTGATACTGGCAGTTGTGACATGTTAGTTGCAACAGAACAGGAAGCTTCGCTTTATATCTTGACAGGATTTTTGCCCTGTTCCCTCTTCTGATTTCCCTGTTCCGAGATCCGCTGTTCCCTGTTCCCTACCTTTACCGATAAAATAAAAGCGTTAAATTAACAAAAAAAAGTTATATTGTCAATTATTTTTTGTTATCCGTAGCAAATGTTCACAAATGTTAAAAAAGAATTATAATAAACAGTGTAAGGCGCTACAAAGTTATAGGTTTATATAATAATTAAGCATAAATACGCATTGACATTATTTTATAAATTGGTATTAGGCGGCAAAAGCTGGCCTATATAATATAGCGCAATGAAAAAGATTGGTGGTGCCGAGTTCCTTGAACAATATGCTAGGGGTAGACGAGACTTTAGTGGAGTAGATATCAGTGAAGCTGACTTGTTTGAAGCAGATATACAAGGAATTGACCTGACTAACAGCAATCTTCAAAAGACTTACCTGCCCTACTCTAATCTAAGTCAAGCCAAGTTGCACCAAGCTCAACTTCAAGCAGTTCAGTTAAGTGATGCCCAACTCTACCAAACTGATCTCTCTGGGGCGGATCTTCAGAATGCCAATCTGTTCAGAGCAAATCTACGTCGTGCCAATTTACAGGGGGCAAATCTAGCTGGTGCCAATCTCCAAGCAGCGGACTTGAGGGACACTGACCTTAGCCATGCTAATCTCAGCCATGCCAATTTAAGTAATGCTAACCTGAAAAGAGCTATCCTTACTAAGGCTCAGTTGAGGGGTTGCAACTTATTTCGAGCCCAGAACGTCGATATTTGTGATGCCTACTTGGATAGTTCGACGATTTATCCTGATGGGCATAGAGCTGATGGCTCTGAGTGATCAAACACTAGCACCGTTATTCACCAATGACTTTATCACGACGTCACTTCTTTGCCTTAGCCAGTGCTAGCACCGCCAGTGTAATTCTAGCATCCCCGTTGAAAGAGGTTTTTGCCAAGAAGGCCCTTGGTAAATCATTTCGAGCTAAAGGCTTCGGTTCACTTCAGCCAGACCCTAATCAATTATTAGACCTGCCAGCCGGATTTAGCTATAAAGTGTTATCCCGCACAGGTGACACCATGAGTGATAGCAATTTGGTGCCTGGTAGACCCGATGGCATGGCAGCTTTTCCTGCACCGGGAGGTAATACTGTCCTGGTGCGCAATCATGAACTTAGCCCCCATCAACTGGATAAACATGGATTGGTAGCAGTAGAGTATATCAAGTATGACCCCATGTGTCTCGGTGGGACAACAACACTAGTAGTCGGAGCCAATGGTCAACTGGTCAAACAGTACACGTCCCTTGCTGGTACTGAACGAAACTGTAGTGGTGGACCAACCCCTTGGGGTTCATGGATTACTTGTGAAGAAAGCACCGTTACTCCCACCACTTATCCGCCAGATGACCCCAGAAGTGTTTCGATGAAGCACGGCTATAACTTTGAAGTGCCCATTACCGGTGAAGTAGTGCAAGCGGAGCCTCTAGTGGCAATGGGTCGCTTTAACCATGAAGCCGTTGCAGTAGATCCCAATACTGGGATTGTTTATCAGACTGAAGACCGGATGGATGGCCTGTTCTATCGTTTTATTCCCAAAGAACCAGGGAACTTAAAAGCAGGCGGTGTACTAGAAGCATTAAAGATCAAGGGAACATTTCAGAAAATCACGGTTAAAAACTTCCCTGTCGGTAAGCCCATGGCCGTGGAATGGGTTCGGATTGAGGATGTAGACCCCAAAGACGATACTGTGCGGGTTGAAGGTTTTGCTAAGGGAGCAACCCAATTTACCAGGGGAGAAGGGGCATGGTACGGTAATGATGAAGTTTACTTTACATCTACTAGTGGTGGTTCGTTAAATCCAGAGACTGGATGGCCCAATGGAGCTGGTCAAATCTGGCGCTATGTTCCTGGTAGCACTCCCCAAGAGGGTGGCACCATTGAACTATTTGTTGAGTCCCATGACCGCAGCTTACTAGAACACCCAGATAATGTCACCATTAGTCCTTCTGGAGATCTCGTCCTCTGTGAAGATGGTGGTGGTGACCAATTCCTAGTTGGGGTTAATCCTAAAGGTGAGCTTTACCAGTTGGCACGGAATGCCCTTAACAGTAGTGAGTTGGCTGGTGTTTGCTTCTCACCCAATGGTCGGCTCATGTTCGTGAACATTCAAGAGCCTGGTATCACATTCGCAATTCAGGGACCTTGGGTTTAGAGTCTACAGCGGAACAGCGGATCTGGGAGCAGCGGATCTGGGAGCAGGTAATATGGCATCAAAAATCACTACAATTCATTTAGAATCCCTGTAGCATTA
>WTKN01000364.1 GCA_011524395.1 Moorena sp. SS36440bin_2 | reverse complement strand
AAGCGATGCAGCGCGGTCTTGGGGGTTTCCCCCATGAGCGACTGCATCAAGACAAAGTTGTTTGACAAGGTGGTGCGTTACGGGGCGGGCTGTCTAAACCCTGGCGCTTGAGCGGAAAGCGATGCAGCGCGGTCTTGGGGGTTTCCCCCATGAGCGACTGCATCAAGACAATGAGCCCCCCTAACACACCCTACGCAACTTTTTTAGAAATATGAGATGCACCCAGTTAGTTTATGACCTTGAGGTCAAATTAGGGTTAATGACGAGTGTAAGAACGCTCGAAATGGGTTTTTACTTTATGAGCAACTGTTGCGATAACAACGGCTGAGCCAGACCCTAAAATAGCAAGTAGTTCAGTCCCAGAACCATCCGTAACTATTGCCAAAGCCGCCAATGCGATCGCTACTGCCACAAAAGTTGTTTTTAACCGGTTGGTTACCTGATAGGCTCGATTACATGAACCACAGATTTGAGTATGTCGCCTTAATCGGTCTAGGGGAGCTGGTTGCTGATTATTCTCCAGTTCTTTCTGGGGTAGCTTCCTGGTAGAATAGCCTTGATAAAAAGGTAAAGATGTTCCGAACTTATCGAGCCACTTCCGATACTCAATCAACAACAGATCTGATGTTTTGAGTGGCAAATACAGAGAGTTTAGGCTTGTTCCCAATCGCTCCACTTCTGCCTGCTGTCCCACCACAAGTGGTAAATCTTCTTCTAAGAATTTGTTTCGGTACTAGTGTTCCATCCAACGAGGCTGTAGCTTCAGTTTCCAGGTAGAGAAATTATTATAATTCCTGATAATGATACGGCATTTGCCCTGACCTAGAGGAAGGGAATAAAGTGCTGCTCCACCGATACGAACTGATTTTTCCCCACTGGAGCTTTTGTAGGTGACTAAATTGGGAGCAACGAAATCAAGGTTTACCCATGGGCTATTCTTTTGCCTGGTTTTTCGGTACCTGCCTCGAATCCCAAAAGTAGAACTTTCCAGGACTTCCATTTCTAAGGGTTGAGCATTTTTTCGACTACTTAGGGTGCCCTCGTGGCTGATGTAGAGGTGAGAGGGATCGAGGGCGTTTTCTATAAAATAGCTTTGGTCGTAGGGCAGGTCTATCATATAGTCTGAGCTAGCAACTGTAGGATTGTCCAAATCCGCTACAGTTGGGATGCCCTCCACATCAGCAGCTTCAGGTTTCCCCATCCATACCCAAACAATACCTTGCCGTTCTACAACCGTAAACGATTGCACACAGGCTTTGGCTGGAATCTTGGCATCTTCTGGTAACTGGGGAATGTGCAAACATTGACCATCTTGACCAAATTGCCAGCCGTGATACAAGCACTCGATTTTACCATCAATGATTTGTCCGTCGGAGAGTTTAGCAGCGCGGTGAGGGCAGCGGTTTGTTAAACAGGGATACTCTTAACCCGTCATAAATTGGGATAAACCCGTACAAAACGGTCAAGGTGCATTCTATTGTTGTCCGAGTGAGGAGTGGTCATACAGCAATTGGAGTTGAGCCTTCCACCCATCTATCTGGACGTTCCTCAAATCCCGTTGAGGAGTTGCTTGAAAGCCTGAGATCTGCTATGTTTGCTGTCAAGAATACCAATCGCAACTGCATCAAGCAAATCTAGTCCCAAACCTTCCAAGAAACGCGCGGTACGACGCAACAATACTGCCTGCACCTCGGCTCTACTCATGTACCGGGTGATATCCTTGTCCGTACCTCTGTCAAGGATGTTTTTGGCAGCATTATGGTCAGCCTGCAACACGACCCCATCAAATCCGGTAAAATTGTCCCCAGTCCTTTTCCCCAATAGGGTGCCATTTCTGGAGTCAATTTGCGACGTGTAGCTAGGCTGGACTTCTGTAACAATCGAGCCAGTCCAATCAGCCCATTTTTGCAAGGAGTCTCGCATTTTTCCTTTCATCCAACTATTGAGTCTGCGAGACACGGTTTTGGACTGGCGCTTATTTCGTATTGGTTGTGTTAAATCTTCTGCAAAAACTTTTAGAGCTTCTCCATCAAAAAGAGACTTAGAAGCTGCTCCTATTATCGCCGCCAGTTCTGTTTGATTCTGTCTGTAACGGCGATTCTCTGTTTTTCTGGTTAAATTATTCTCAAGTATTCGAGCCGACTTAGCGGGGTCTATTTTTTCTAGTTTTCTGTGAAGTGCCCAGAGTTTCCCCCTATTGCGGTTTTTTGCACATATACGATCAGATTTCTTGGTGGCTACTTTTCCTAGCCCTTTCCCGTGAGCCTGACCCTCTGAGTCATAGAAAGCCTCCGTGTACCCTTTGTCTACTCCGACGCTCCGACGTTCAGATGGGATTTCAACGGTTCCATGATCTACTAGGAAGTGAACTTCAAATCTTTGCAGGGTTTGATTGTGGATTAGTCTGATCTGTCCTTTTATTTTCCGATTAGATCTGACAACTATTTTGTTCCTCTTCCCTCTATTTAGTCCAGCTAACTCTAGTTGGTAAGTGTTACGATAAAGTTGTCTACAAGTATACCCTCCCTGTTGATAGACTATCTGGCTTTTAACCCAGGAATGCCCTCTTTGAAATTCCTTTCTGACCAACCTGTGTAGAAGAGAATTTTCTAGAAAAGCTAAAGTTTTTAGTTGCGTGGCATACTCTTTTCGCTTTTTTTGGTTATCTTTATTAGGGAACCTTTTGTAAATCTTTTTAACTACCGCTTCAGTACAAGCAGCCTGCTGAGCTGTGATAGCTTTAGCTACATCACTGACAGTCCATTCCATTAATTTAGAAGGTAGTCCCAAGGATTCGGGAGTCCTAAAACTTCTGACTTCTGGATATGCTTTTTTCCAGTTAAGGCTCCAGTGGCTGATACTGCCCAGCTTGTTGTAGGACTCAGATCTGACGACGCCTAACTTCTTCATCGTGGATAACAACTCAACTTTAACCAACTCGGTCATTCCTACTACAGGAACGATCTGGGTTGATATTTTCTTAGTCGCTCCTATTTTTTTGGGCATCGTCAAATTTAAATCCTATACCTTAAGTGTACTCTAGCGCTAGCAAAATGTCAATGTCGGCTTTGTACCAATAAATACCGATTTATCCCAAATTTAAGGGGTCTAATCGCGAGGCTAGCTTACCATCTTGGTTTCTGAACAAGACCAAAGGCTCGTCGTACAGGGAGAAGCTGTAAGGACGGTCTGTGGGCAGGTCTTGCACAAAGGTGACAGGATACCAGCACTGCTGCCAGTTGAACTCTTGCTGTGTTTCAGTTATTGGAGCGGTGGCAGTTTTTTTTACTGCTTCTGGTTTTTTGGTATCAACTCTCATCGATAACTTCCTCTAGGAAACAACTGACCATCAAAGATGGCGAATCTGGAGCTTTTTCGGCACTGACGCCAGCAATACTAAACCTTCACTGTCAATCCTAGTACTAAGGCTTACTAGATATTGCCCACCCTATTGTTAGACAATCACGCATTCCTGGGTAATCAAATCAGCTGCGCGGGTATCATCGGTGAAGTTAGCAATCCCTCTGATGATTCTATCGGTGCTGTATTTCCAACTAACGATCAGAGTGCTATCGTTACCAGGCTCAAGGGTTTCTGGCACGTTTATGGAAATCCCGTCGGGAAAATCAAATATTAATCGACCGTCCTTCGGCCAATGGGCAGGGTAATCTGGCAGGGGAATTTCATCAAAGGTACCTGATCGTAATACCAGGGTGTCTATTGCCTTAATGCTCGGATAATCCCGATTACTTACCTCTGGTCTCTGATTAGACCAGGGAAATGGGACAACGTCAAGTTTCACTTCGCGGAACAAGGAAATCCTGGAGAGTACACATCGATTTCCTGACTCCTTGGAGGGATCGGGAAGATAACTAATTACCACGCTGATACGACGGTTCCCTTGGAACAGGTAAATTTCGGTGAAGTTGGCCTGGTCTTTCGTAAGTATTCAGGTGATGGGGTTGACAAAAAGAGAAGGATGAGTAGTAGTGTAGA
>WTKN01000076.1 GCA_011524395.1 Moorena sp. SS36440bin_2 | reverse complement strand
GATGGGCAGACTATCGCTTCTGGTAGTTATGACAAGACGGTGAAACTGTGGAATCATGAAGGCCAAGCCCTGCAGACCCTCACTGGACATAGGGGATCTGTCATGAGCGTGGCCTTTAGCCGAGATGGCCAGACTATCGCTTCTAGTAGTTTCGACAAGACGGTGAAACTGTGGAATCTCCAAGGCAAACCCCTGCAGACCCTCACTGGACATAGCGCACCTGTCACTAGCCTCGCCTTTAGCCGAGATGGCCAGACTATCGCTACTGCTAGTTCTGACAAGACCGTGAAACTGTGGAATCACCAAGGCAAACCCCTGCAGACCCTCACTGGACATAGCGATTCTGTGATTAGCGTGGCCTTTAGCTATGATGGCAAGACTATTGCTACTGCTAGTAATGACAAAACCGTGAAACTGTGGAATCTCCAAGGCAAAGTTCTGCACACCCTCACCGGACATAGCAGTTGGGTCAATAGCGTGGCCTTTAGCTATGATGGCATGACTATCGTTTCTGCTAGTGGTGACAAGACGGTAATTTTATGGAATTTTGATCTAGATGATTTAGTGGCAAAGAGTTGTGATTGGCTCCATGATTACCTAGTCACTCATCAAGACGAAACAGAATTAAGGAAAATTTGTGATATGTAGGGGAGTCGGAACCCACCCCTAACCCCTCCCAGGAGGGAAACGGAAGTCGGGAGAATTAAAAGGACTTGAGCAGAAACAGATTCAATGGGTCTTGACTAATCTCTTTGACATAGGACTCACTGAGATAGGAAGCATATTCAGGTTGTTTAGCAATATAGGTTTTGAAAAAAGCCGTACTAAGTGCCATCAAGTAAGGACGAGCGATCGCAGGATCTGGCCCAATCAATTCAGGTGGAACCGGTAAGACACCCTCTCCTGCGCCACCCAAGTAGGAAAAGTGAGTACCTGCTTCTGTCACCACTAGATAGTTTTCTGGGGTAGTTAGCCAGCTGAAGGGGGTAATTTGTTGTTCTACAGGTGGCGCAAAGAGGTCTCTGATACTAGAGACCATCATGACCGGAACCTTAATTTGTGACATCCCAGCTTCACCAAAGATCGGGTTGCTGAGCGGATTAACAGCAATCACTGCTTTTACCCGTTCGTCTCCCAAATTATAGTCTTCTGGGGGTAGTTGAGTACCTCGACACTGGAGTAGCAGGGATACATCCAAAGATGAATTGTTCTGTCGAGCAGTATCACACTCACTAGTAAGCTGTTCAAAATTGAGTTTAGCCCCTCCTAGAGCAAGAACAGTATAGCCTCCGAAGGATTGACCAATTACTCCCACCTCTTCTAGATTGAGCCTGCCAAATTTACTCGGGTCAGAATTAGCTTTAGCCGAAAGTTCATCTAACAAATACTTTACATCCAAAGGACGATGGATAATCGCAGTAGGATTGATGGGAGTTGCAAAGCCAGCAAAGATTCGATTAATCCGTTCGGAACTAGTAGCAATATGCTCCGGCACCGCAACCGCAAAGCCGTAAGATGCTAAATGTTTCGCTAGATAGGCAAAGGTATTGCGGTCAGAAGCCAAACCATGGGAAATAACCAGAGTTGGAATCGAGCCTCTTATTGCTCCTTGGTCTGAAGAGTTAGGTAGATAAATATCAACGGGAAACGAAGCTTGACGCTCAGAGTTATAAACCTCAAAGGTTTCTTTACGCCAACCTATTCCTCCAGAATTCCTGAGATCTGACTGTGCTGAGAAATTAAACGATGTTGAGCTTTCTCCCTCTAGTTGTGCCTGATTTTGAATGGCACCAAAGACAACATTATTTCCCACAAATAGCCGTGATAGCTCATCAGTTAAATCAAAAATTAGTTCTACATCCAGGTAAATAGTTTCTAGGGAAAACTTACGCAATACATTAATAACGCTCAAGCCTTCTGGATCAGAAGCTGCGGAAATTAAAGCACCCCGTAAGGGATAGAAACCATTGCGATTAAAATCTGCTTTTATTACATTACCCAATCGGCGCAGTAAGGTTCTCCCCACCGGTAAGCGAGTGAACAAATAAACATATCTGGGAGAAATATTAAATCGACTATTTAGTAGAATCCGCAGTGTTGTTAATTGTATTGGTGTAGCAAAGTTGGCATAATAAGCAAATTGCCTGGTCATTGTGCCATCTTTAGCAAAAATTTCCAAGTCTTCAATCCCAATATTAAATTGTCCAAAGGGAGAAACAAAGAAAGTAATTCGCTCTGCTCCTAAAGCAGGAATTGCACTGAATGTAGATACTAGACTCAAGCCTAGGGATAGGGAAAAGCGAGTTAACCACTGGCGCAGTGGGTTAGAATGAAGAGATTGGGTGCTCACTTTAGCTGCTCGGGAAAGACTATGGGAGTTGGTCATAGTTAAGGGAAAAGCTGTGACAAGTTTATTAAACATGTATAAAGCTCTCAAGACCAAAGTCAAACTGAACAACCAACAGAAAACCCTGATGGCACAACATGCTGGTTATCCTAGATGGGTCTACAACTGGGGAGTAGAGCGTGTTTTCAAAGTTTTCCGCAAGATATTAGATCCCCCCCAGCCCCCCTTAATAAGGGGGGAGCCATACTCAAAGTCCCCCTTTTTTAAAGGGGATAATGGGGGATCTCCGAGGCAAGAAAACACGCCTTAGCCATTTAGCAATAAGTCTACCATAAATATCATTATACTAGTTATAGTGTTTATTGCATTTATGAGGTACGCTTATCAAGCTCAAAGTCCCCCTTTTTAAGGGGGATTTAGGGGGATCACTTTGTCCCTCATGAAAAATAGAATTGCTATAACAACTAAAACAGATAAATACTCCGATATTAAAAAGGTTAATAGTAATGGGTTTACAGGAAAGACTATTTCAGCGATTTCAAAAACAGGAAAAACCAGAGGATACCCAATCCCTCGACCAGAGCTTAGAACAAAAACCCCCTGGGCGAGTTCAGTCACTACTGAGCAAAATACCCAAACCAGGAACTCTTAAGGATACCTTAGTAAGGGTAAGGTATCCAGAACCAAGCAACACTGAAAAAGTTAGAGACAAAATTACAGGGATACTCAGCAAATTTCAAAAATCTAGCACTAAAAAAGATACCCCCAAACGGTCGGAAAACTCAGCAGCAAGCAACCCTGGTAAAATTAGAACACTACTGGAAAAAATACAAAAAAATATATCCCCCAATGACATCCAGAAAATTGACCAGAGTCTGGATCAGATGAACCGGGGGAGGATCAAAGAAATATTTCATAAATTGCTCCAAAATACCAAGCCAGAAGACATCCAAAAAATTGACAAGAACTTAGAACGGATGAACCGGGGAGCAATTAAAGAAATTTGGCCGAAAATTCAAGCTTTAGCTAAAATGGTCCGGGACCCTAATGCCGCTTGGAAGGGAAAAGCGTTAGCGATCGCAGCTTTAGTCTATTTAATATCCCCCTTTGATGCCGTACCAGACGTAATTCCCGTAGTTGGATTAGCTGATGATGCAGCCTTGATCATTGCCGTAGTTTCTACCCTAGCTCAGGAACTAGAAAACTATATGGAAAGACAGGCAGAAAAGATGGCGGAGATCCAAGTCCGCAAGTACAATCGGATTGTCAGAATTAGTTTACTCGGCAGCATTGCAGCAGCAATTATCGCTATTTTGGTCAAATATATCCTTAGTCAGACATCATGATTAACCTCTATTCCTGGTACCGAATTACCCTATTAATTCTGACTACCTATAGCTTAATACAGCTAATTATTACTCTGCTAAAGTACAAGCCATACTATGAAAAAGTTCCAGGGTTTATGAAAAAATACTTTCTTGAGCGCGGCAGCCTAGTTTTGGGTAAAAAGCTCAATGAAAGTCGTCATGATTTAATTATAAATGGCTTACTATTGATTGTATTAGTAGTATTAAATAGTATTCTATGGATTTTTTAAGCGATAATAAATACGAGGATTATTAATCTTGGTTTTAGGGAGTAGGGAGTGGGGAGTGGGGAGTAGGGAG
>WTKN01000018.1 GCA_011524395.1 Moorena sp. SS36440bin_2 | reverse complement strand
AACTTAGCCGATTTTGGCGAGCCTGTCTTACGGTAACTTCTAACCATGAGCGACTGCCGTGGTTTCCCCCACTCGCGCTTTGCATCAAGAAAGGAATAAAAATTATTAGAGAAATTATTCGCATTGATATGTTATAGTACATAAGGGTTAAAAAAAAGGCTCAGTAGCTCAGTGGTTAGAGCAAGGGACTCATAAGCCCGAGGTCGCAGGTTCAAATCCCGCCTGAGCCATACCTAATTAACTAGTCAACATAAGCTAGTCAACTGGAATGATCAAGAGAACCCTGGTAGTGTTCTCGGATTTCGTTAATCGAAAACAGAGCTTTAAACATTAGCCCAGCTGACTGATAAAGCTCTGCTCCACCTTGCAGCCGGTCAACCAGGGCTATTACCAGCTCTACCTGGTAACCAGCTTCCTTAAGGCGGTTCACGGCTTTCATGGCTGATTGCCCAGTAGTCACCACGTCTTCTAATACCACTACTTTGGCTCCTGTGGGCAAAGAAGGCCCTTCAATGTATGCCCTGGTTCCATGACCTTTTGGCTGTTTGCGGATAATTAGACCAGGGAGCGATGCAGCGCGGTCTTGGGGGTTTCCCCCATGAGCGACTGCATCAAGAATAGGGCGGTTTTCTAAGGCAGAAACAATGCTAACCGCACTCACGATCGGATCTGCCCCCAGAGTTAGGCCAGCAACAGCTTGAGTATCAGCAGGTACCATTGACAATAGCAAACGTCCTATCGCCAATGCTCCTTGAGCATGAAGGGTAACCTGTTTACCATTGATGTAATAAGAGCTACGCTGCCCCGACGAAAGCACAAAATCACCTTCTTGGTAAGCCAGTTGACAAAACAAATCCAGCAGAAAAGGTCGCAGGAGAGGTAAATCGTTTGGGGTGGATAGAGCTTGAAATTGGTTGTTCATGAAACTTACTACTGAAGCCGGTTGATTTAGATTATGGGGTATTCTTTCACAGTCAGCATTTAGCGGTCAGCCAAAGGCCTTTAGCTGATAGCTGAACGCGCACGCACCTCAAGTAGCGCTAATCGCTTTTCGCTGATAACTGATAGCTTCCCTTTCATAGCTTGGGGTACTTTCTCCCTAATATTCGGATACTATTGAGGAAAACTACGGGTGATTGCGATGCAAATGCGTTGGGAAAAGCTGTTTAGCGTTGTAGTTATAGCAGCCACTGCTAGTCTAGGAGCAGGTGGTGCCATAGCAGAAAATAATTCAGAGGACTTGGAGCTAATTCCTCTAGTAACTTTACCTGAGGCTTTTGAAAACGCTTTTTTTAATGACTCTGGGGACTTTTTCGAAAACAGGAGCATCAAGAGTCAAATCGATACAATTTTCGGTTCGGGATGGCCACCTGCGTTTCCAGAACTTGCACTTGAGCGGGATGCTAAGCGTGTCATTAATCTTTATCGGGATCTACTAGAGCAGCAAGTTTCCAGTGGCCCTGTTATTCGTACTCTGGATTTACCAAACCCCTACAATACTTCCCTACGGTTGCTAGAACAATCAAGTGATATCCCAATCCAAGTGGAAAACCAAGAATTTTTCTTGGCACCGCAACCTCTACCACAGCTGCGCAGATGAGTATGGGCGTTCGTCAGTATGGGGTGATAGTAGTAGCTGACCGCTAGTTTTCAATCCAGGGTGCAGGAGTTGAACCTGCCTAGGGCAAATTATGAGTTTGCTGCCTCAACCGCTCGGCCAACCCTGGGTTCTTCCTTTCTATTATGGTAGCTTGAATCAGGTTATTGCAACACCACTAACTAGAAATTCCCGATTTATCCAATAATTCACAGAACATAAGATAATCTAGCTGTATAGCAGGACTATAATACAGCACGGAACCAGCGGTAATTCGGAATAACGTTAATCACCCTATGAAATTCAACACAACTGTAGCGCTAACCATAGTTCTACTGACAATGATGTTAGGTGCAGGTGTCGTGAGTGCCTTTTGGGGATTCTCTCTCGGTCACGAAGCCCTCAAAGGAGTTACTCAACCGGATACTAACCCTAAGAAAAAGTTGACAGGAAATAAGGGCTCTTCTTCTGGGAAAGAAGGAGTCTTGATTGTGAGCGAGAAGGATATCTTGGTTAACGTTCACGCCCACATACACAATAAGGGTAAAAATCCTCCGGCTAAGAAAAACAGCCAGAAAACTAAGCAAATTAGTTGGTCTAAGCCCGCTCAGCAGGAGTCGTCCTCTGGTGTATTGACTCAAGAAGCATCCTTCACTCGGAAAAACCCTAAGCTAAATTTACCGGTTAAAAGTCAGGATAAGGGAGTCACCCTAGCGGTAAATTCTGCCAGTGTGCAGGAGGGTTCTTTAATGTTGGATGTCAGCTTGAAGAATCAGAGTTCTAATCCAGTCAGATTTCTGTACAGCTTTTTAAATGTTACCGATGATCGCGGTCGTGCCCTAAGTGCAATTACGGAAGGCTTACCAGGAGAATTACCAGCTAATGGCAAGGAATTTTCTGGAACAGTTAGCATACCGACAGCTTTACTAGAGAACTCCCAGAAGCTTTCCCTGACACTGACCGATTATCCAGATCAAAAACTACAGTTGAAAATGTCTCAGATTCCTGTAGTTAAATAAGTAAGCAGGTCGAGGGAATGCTTATTAAGGATAAAACCTTAAAGTTATGGTAAAAGTATATGTTCACAGGAAACAACGCGCGCCAGTTTCGCCAGCCAGTTTCACCAGCTAGTTTCACCAGCCAGTCTCGCCAGCCAGTTTAAATTCCCTTGACTGGCACTCCTGAACTAGCTCAAGGAAATGCTAGTAATACAACAGGTGTGACCCGTGGGGAATTTAATTCTTAATGGTAAGAGCGCACCTATGATAACCCCATAATACAACTGATAAGTTTTTGATGGTAAGCGATAACTCGATACCAAGCTGCCCTAGGTCTAGGAATACACATCACAAGGCAACCATAACCAGCAAAAAATGAAAATTATTTGCTTTTACCTTTCACTTTTTCTATGGTTGCCAACCTGATGGTTCTTCTAACAGTGGATGCTTCTATTAGCCTCTCTGAGGGAGAGGTTTTGCTGGGATTGTTATCAGTGCTACTGCTGATAGCAATCAATGCTTTTTTTGTTACGGCTGAGTTTTCCATGGTGGCGGTTCGGCGATCGCGGATTAGCCAATTAGTAGATGCGGGTGACGTGCAAGCAAAGACGGTTCAGGCTTTGCAACAGAGCATTGACCGATTACTATCTACAACTCAGTTAGGGATTACCCTCTCGAGCCTTGCTCTGGGATGGATTGGGGAGACTACCATGGCAACCTTAGTCGCAGCTGGGATAACCAAGCTACCACTACCGCCAGCTCTAACTCCAGTTATTACCCATTCCCTAGCAATCCTGGTGGCATTTTTCCTAATTGCTTATCTACAAATTGTTTTGGGGGAACTTTGCCCCAAATCCCTGGCTTTACTTTACTCAGAACAACTAGCACGGTTTCTGGGGCCACCCAGTCTGGTAATTGCCAGGTTTTTCAATCCTTTTATTCAGATTTTGAATCAATCTACCCGCTGGCTCCTGAGGCTGGTGGGTGTTCAATATTCTGGTCAAGGTTGGTATAGCCGTGTAACACCGGAAGAGTTGCAACTCATAATTACCACTGAACGGGAGTCTATTGGACTGGAAGCAGAAGAGAGAAAACTACTGAAAAATGTGTTTGAGTTTGGGGAGGTAACAGCCGCAGAGGTAATGGTTCCCCGCACCAGTCTTATTGCTATTTCCTATGCAGCAACCTTCGAAATCTTGTTAGAGGAAGTTGCCAAGACTAGTCACTCTCGCTATCCTGTGATTGGGGCATCCCTAGATGATATTCGTGGCATTATCGACTTCAAAAAATTGGCTAAACCTTTATCTAAAGGGAAGCTAGGACTTCAGACACCGATTAAATCTTTGGTTTGCCCAGCTAAGTTTGTCCCAGAAACTACCCCATTGAGTGAATTACTGCCGATGATGCAGCGATCGCATTTGGCAATGGTGATGGTGGTGGATGAGTTTGGAGGTACTGCTGGATTAGTCACCCTCAAGGATTTAATTGCTGAAATTATTGGCGATGGACCTGAATCTGAGATAACCCAGGAGTTGACTGTACAAATTCTGGACGAGTATACCTTCCTGGTGCAAGCTCAGATGAATATGGAAGAAGTCAACGAACTTTTGGATTTAAACCTACCTGTAATTGAGGATTATCACACTTTGGGCGGTTTTTTGCTCGACAAGTTTCAGAAAATTCCTGTACCCGGTGAAACCTTAAATTATGACAATCTAGAATTGACCGTTGTGTCTGCTTCTGGAGCGCGCCTAAACCAAATTCGCATACGCCGCCAGCAGCCACAAGAGAATAATTCAGTAGATGTTTCCGATTCTAATCAAATGCCGATAATTCCCAGCAAGGAGGATATTTCCTTTGACAATGGAGGGCTATAGTTTTGCTCAACTTTATTTGATTAGTGGTGGATAAAACTAATAGAAAAGAATGGCGCGAGGAGATCAAATTTACGTATTCCAAAAGTTTCTTAACTTTGAAGGGGTTTACCAACATCATGGTATTGACTGTGGAGACGGTAGTGTGATCCACTACCGCAAAAATAATGAAACAATTGAACGTACTTCTATGGCTACCTTTGCTCTAGGTGAAACAAAAATTTATGTCAGGCAGTACTCAGTTTGTTTAATTCCAGATGTCGTGATTCGTCGGGCAGAAAGTCGATTAGGGGAAAGGCAATATAACCTAATTTTTAATAACTGTGAACACTTTGCTAATTGGTGCAAGACTGGTAAAAGTGAGAGCCAGCAAGTCAAGGATTTTATTCCGGTAATTAGTAATACGAATATCGAGGGTTTGTACGAAGCTATAAAACAAGCACTTCAGGGCGCAAAGCAAGACGATACAACTCAGTTACTTAATCAAGCGTTATCTGATATCAGGGTAGTTTGGGATGAGATTCAACCTAAGTATAAACAGGAACTTAAAGAAATCAATGTCTGGCAGCAAGTGGCAATTCAAGCTCTTAAAAACAATAGAGAAGACTTAGCCCGTGCGGCTTTGATGCGGAAGCGGAACTATGAGAAAAGTGCGACGGAAAATAAAGCTAAACTAGACCAGTTAGCGAAGATGACAGAAACATTGATGCGGAACCGTATGAACTGGCAACAAACTTAGTGGGTTCCTCAAGTCATCAGAAAAAGACATTGAGTGCTAAGCTATCAGCAATCATAACTTATGGGGTCGATTTAATTTTATGACCCCTACTCCCTACTCCCTACTCCCTACTCCCTAAAATCCAGGACGAGATACTTCAAGCAATTCAGAACTGCTATATATTCTTACTATAGTGTAGTTTTAAAGATCCAAAAAACTGAATGGAACGTGGTTTACTATGGTTACCTCTGCTAGCAGCTTTTTGCTGGCTGGCCTGGTCAGGTTGGAACGAATACCAAAAGATTGAAGCTTATCGCCGTTGGGCTGAACAGTTTGAACGGGCAAAGTATGATATCTATGCGGTGCTTGGTCAGAACGGCAGTGACCTGACTTGGGGTAAACCCACGAGAAAGGAACCAGTAAATTTAGAAACCTTTTCCCTCAAAGAGGTTAAATCAATCAACTTGGTGGTTGATAATCAAGTTGTTGACTTAGAGGAACCACCTCATAAAGGTCGTGCGATCGCATTAGAATTTCAATTCCTCAAACCCATAGATCCAGTCAAAGTTCCCTTTACAGAAATTCCTTTGGCAGTGAAGTGGGGAAAATATCTTCAGTCATTCACGCTTAGCGCTGGGTGAAGGGAATAGGGAATAGGAACTTCGGAGCTCGACATTTGGTAGTACCATCTGCCATTAATCCCAGGTTACCCTTACGAGTTAGACCTGGGGCTGCTGGTGAGTTAAGCTAAAAACTGCACCAACTGCTCTAACTTCAACCAAGGGGCACCGCTAGCCATAACATCCTTTGCCAGAGCAATCCCTGCTGTGTGGTCTTCGACAGGTATAACACCGGCGACTTGAAGGGCTAATGAAGCATTTAAAGCCACCACATCCTGCTGGGCTGGTGTTCCTTTACCTTGCAAAACATTCTGTAAAATTGCCCCATTTTCCGCTACATCACCCCCTCGTAGGGACTCAGTAGGGGTAGGAGTTAAACCGAGATGTTCTGGATTCAGACTCAAAAGTCGCACCTCACCCCCCGATAGCAGTGCCAAGTCAGTTTCATCTGCTAATCCCGCCTCATCTAATTTTTCCCTACCATGGAGAACTATTGCGTTGGCAGTACCCATCAAACCCAAGGATTGCGCTACAGTCTCTACAAAGTTGGGAGCATAAACACCGATTACCTGACCGGTAGGACGCAGGGGATTTACCAATGGTCCTAACAAGTTAAATACTGTCCGTACTTTTAGGGTTTGCCGTAACGGTGCCACTGCTTTCATTGCTGGATGCCAACCCCGAGCAAACAGAAAGGTTACCCCTACCTGATCCAGGGCTGCCTGAATCTTGTCCGGTGCTGCTGATAAATTTACTCCTAGGGCTTCGAGCACATCAGCGGAACCTACCTTACTAGAGGCAGAACGATTACCATGCTTAGCTACCAGCACTCCAGCCGCCGCCACTACAAAGGCTACTGCGGTAGAGATATTAAACGTAGACGCGCCATCCCCACCGGTACCACAGGTATCAATAACGGGTTGGTTGTGTTCAATGGTTGTCTTCTGCAACGACTGGGATTGTAGCACCTGAGCCATGCCTGCCAATTCTGTAGCCGACACGCCTTTAGCCTGGATAGCTGCTAAAAGTGCGCCAGATAAAACAGTGGGAATTTCTTCATTCAACCATCCCTGCATCAGTTGTGATGCCTGGTCACTGGATAACGATTGCCCATCCAACAACTGTTGCAACAAACTGGGCCAGTTATAAGAGCTTTGAACCATTATTTATAGAAGCAGAGTCTTTTATCTCGAAATGCGATCGCATTCACTATTGAATCACTATTTCCGATCAATCTCTCACTAACAAGGCTACAGCATAAGCAGCAATTCCCTCTTCACGTCCCACCGGACCTAACTTTTCATTAGTGGTTGCCTTAATACCAATTTGGTCAGGCTCCAGCTCTAGCACTACACTTAAGCGATCGCGCATCGTCTTAATATGAGGCTTAAGCTTAGGACGCTCCGCCACCACCACCGAATCAATATTGCCAATCCGCCAGCCATGGGATTGGATCAACTGATTCACCTGACTCAACAATACCAAACTATCCGCACCCGCCCATTTTTCGTCAGTTGGGGGGAAATAATGACCAATATCGCCCAAACTCAAGGCTCCCAGCATGGCATCCATTATGGCGTGAGTCAAGACATCGGCATCACTGTGACCGACTAATCCCAATTCATGAGGAATGTCTACACCTCCGATAATCAGAGGGCGACCTTTGCCCAATTTATGGATATCGTAACCGTTGCCAATCCGAATAGTCATTTTTACCACTGAATCCCAGGTTAACAGAGCAAGCTATCGAATTTTACCTGAAATTAGTGATAATATACTGAGGTTTTGACTCTGGTTTACCTATATCTTTTTGTACTCTTAATATTAAGTTTTATTTCGATATCGAAAATTCCAGGAACCCACAGTGTATTTACGGATATCTAGAAAACAAATATCCCAAATATATTACGAGGTTCAACAATGAAAAAAATCGGTTCTACTACTCTACTCATGTTCGCTACACTCTCGGGACTTCTGTTGTTTCCTTCCCAAGTGAAAGCGGATGAGATCAGATACTGTTACAGTGTCCCCCGTTACTACGTTGAGCAGGATGCAGCTAACCATCGTGAAGCTTACGATGATGGTTATCAGGAGGGGCGACGTGATGCCAGGAGGGGTATAGCTTATGAAGAGCGCACCGCAGGGGGAGAGTTTGGCCGTGGCTATCGTCATGGATATTACGGTCGCCGCTACAGAGGTCAACGGCGTCGGGTTCCAGACCGCCGTAAGTACTACAAAGCCAGGGAGTGTCGTACCTACAACTATAACGATAAGGAGAATATGAAAGATGTTTTGGGCAGGATTTTACAGCAATTTGAAAGGGATCTGCGTTCGGATATGAACTGGGACAATAATAACCGTCAAAGGTTTGAGGAGCGAATATACGAGGATCAAAGGTTCGAGGAACGAAGCCGGGACAGAAACTCTCAAATATATCGATATTCAAGATAGTGCTTCATTCAACTATTTCCACAACCAAATCACTATGGTGCTGCTACTACCTTATGAAAGCTTTGCGGAGTTGGTAGTGGTACACAATACGTGATTTTCGCTCCCGTTACCTTTACCAGACCCGAGCCAAACCACTAGATCTTTACCACTACCCATTCTTGAATTAATCGCGCTTTGACTAATTTCCGAAAATTGCGATTGGCCGTAGGCCTAAGCTTCCGCGCTTATGCGATCGCTAAAAACGGACAATAACTATTTTTCGGCTAACTTTAATACACAACTGCGGCGAAGTCTACTAGTCAGAGGTTTGATCAGCAGAACGTGGTTTAAGCAGAAAGATTTCTATTCCATCAATTGGTTTCTCTCGGGTTTGAATCTGAAATTGCTCTTTAACAACAGACCGAAATAGCTTCGACGACTTAACGTAAACTAGCCATAAACGAGATTGGGTTGGGGGCAAACTGCTAACCCAATCTTCTAGAGCTTGCTGATCGTTTTTTCTAACCGATGGCGGGAGTACATCCTTAATCTCAATAGTCCCAGAGCCATGATAGTAATGATTCAATGCCACAGGTATTCTCTGACCAATAGACCAAACAATTACATCACCTGCTTGTTCTTTGGTCGCAATGGTTTCCACTAAACCACGCCAATTTTCTCGATCCAGCACGGTATAGTAACGCTTTAGTCCACCACCAATAGCAATGGTATAGATCAGCGCTATCACCAAGGCACCAATCCGCCATCGACGCCAAATGCCGATCCCAGCAGCTGCTAAAATAATAAATAAGTATGGAGCTGCTAACAGTAGGTAACGATTGACCCAAAGAGAACGAGAGACTTGGGACACTGAAAAGAACAGAACTAAGGGTAAAAACGCCCAAGCTGCAATCCAACCCAGCTTAGCTGAGCGTGGTTTGTTGAATAGCACAACACCTAGCAAGCAGGTCAACATGACAGAGTAGGCATTGTAAAACCAGTAGATGGCATTGGAATTGGCTCGACCAAAGGGCCAAGCTGTCAAGCGACCTGGCTGCATGATCACATCAACTACACCAGGACTAGTGCGTCCACCGAGATCACGAACTGATGTACCCGGTACTTTTACACCTCCCATAAATTTGGCGCTCTTAGTTACTAGGGGAAACACCCATGGCAGCCATAAAATACCAATCAGTAACAGTCCGACCCCGAAACGGAACAAAACACGTGGTTGATTCCGATACTTCCAGCCAAACACAACTATGTCTGGGAGCAGCAGCGCTACGTTAAGGGGTGTGGTTAGAATTGCCAAGAATCGCAGACCAGCCCATCCCAATAGTAAGGGAGTAGTTGGACGTTCTAGGGCGTGGGTTAAGATTAGTGTGCCAGCAACACCAAAGAATGTACTCGGTGCGTACATCCGGACTTCTTGGGCATGATGGATAAACAGGGGTGAGAGGGCAACGATGAGAGCAGCAATTAAGCCAGTGGACTCTCCGATTAAGCGCCGACCAAGCCGATAGGTAACAAAGATAGTACCAATAGCAAAGACAACGCACAATCCCCGTAGCCAAATATCACTACTGCTAACTATCATCCAGACCCGTAAAAGGATGTGATAGAGGGGGCGTGTACCATTAAAGACTCGCTCTAGGTGCTTGGCACGATGAATACTAATCAGTTCATCAACCCATAGGCTTTCTGTACCAAGTTGATAGAGGTATAATCCAGTCGCTAATACTAAGATTAAGGTAATGGGTATCCATTGTTTGAACCAATTTCCTCCCTCTAGGAGCGCTGCTGTTTTGTGGTTGTTGGCATTCATGCTAGCTAAATAATCAAAGCCCTAGAGCTTAGATCGATGTTGATTTGTTTTTGATATCAGTAGGATTTTGAGAATCAGTAGAATTAGGAGAAGTGGGGATTACCAGAAATAGATGCATTAAATCATTCTGTCTATAAAAGTTATCGTTAGTGAATTCTTGGTGTGTTTCCAGGTGAAAATATTTTTTGAAAACAGTGCGAAACTTGTTGTCGTCAAAACCTGTGCCGCAAACTAGCCAGAGCCGCGATGGAATAGGTGGCAACTTATTAAGTGATTCCTCTACGTCAGGCTTTTTGACTTGATCAGAAGGACAAAGTTTTCCGACGGAATAGATCGGGGCATCTCCACTATAGTAATGACCAAGGGCTGAGATCATTTTTGGCGAACCTATGGATAACACGATGGTATCTCTAGGTTTTTCATTCATGCTAATTATGTGCGCTAAACTCCGCCAATCCTGGCGATCCTGCACGGTGTAATAGCGTACTAGTCCAGTGCTAACGGTAATGGCATAGATAATTGCTACGGCGATCGCAAAAATCCGTTTCCAACGCCACAATCCCATCAAGCCAGCGGCCAGAATAATTAAAATGTATGGGGATAAAAACAGTATATAATTGTCTATCCATAATCGTTTAGAGACTAAAAAAATCATCCCTGACGGTATAAACGCCCAAGCAGCAATCAAACACAGGCGTGGTTTGTGGTTTTTGTGGATTAAGGCAATACCGACCAAGCCAGCTAATAGTAGACTGTAGGATTGATAAAACAAGCTACTCAGCTTCGATGTAGAAGGAAACGGAAAGGCAGTAAAGTTCTTTAACTTACGCAAAACATCCACAAAGCTGGGAAATGAGTGTCGAGTAGCCGATGGATCAATTTTGGCGATGAGATTAAGGGCATTGCTTAGGAAGGGAAGGGTTGCAGAAACTAGGGTGAACAAAGAGGGTAACCACAACAGGATCACTAGCAATAGCCATTTGCCGAAAGCTAATAATGTAGGGCGTTGCTTGCGAAACCGAAACCATATTAACCAGATGTCCGCGAAGAGCAGGGTGGCATTGAGTGGGGCAGTTAGGCTTACCAACAGTCGTAGGCTAGCCCACCAAGCCATTGAGGTGGTAGTAGGATTCTCAAGAGCATTAACTAGCGCTAGGGTACCACCTAGACTGAGACAAGTGCCTAGGGTGTACATACGAACCATTTGGGCAAAATTGATGAACAGGGGCGATAGAGCTAAGAGGAGGGCAGCAATCAATCCCGTTGTCTTTCCCGCTACATGACGACCAAGCTGGTAAGTTAGAAATACACTGCCCAATCCAAACAAGACAGACAACCCCCGCAACCAAGCATCGCTCGTGCCAAACTGCATCCATAGCCACAGCAGAATGTAATACAGTGGGCGGATTAGACCCAGATGGCCTGGTAAGCGTTTGGCATCATTAACACTGTAGAGTTCATCCACCCACAGGCTCTCTGTGCCGAGTTGATAGAAATACAACCCAGCCGCCAATAGCAAAATTAAGGTGATGGGAATCCATTGCCAAAGCCAATCTGCTTGGATTGAGGTTTCTGCCGAATTAAGTTTTTCTGCTTTCATGCACCTGACCAACCTTATCTAGAATCAGTATTAAGAAGCATCTTGATCAGACGAGGTTTCATCATGGCTCGGGAAACATCGTTTATCGCCATCAACATAGAACAATGAACCTTTTGTCAAACTAAATTGGGAAACACGCTCATATTACTTATTGGTTTTGTTTTAGGCATCTATGCAAAAAATCTATAATTTTTTCCATCACCATTACATTTGATTACCCCATCACCCTTGCCCTCTATCTTCCCAATGGTTTTCTGCCGTCAGTTGTCCCAAACCCATACCATGCCAGTCCTACCAAGGGTGTAAGTACTACGATTTCCCAAAGTATTCCCAACACGTTGGTCATACTTAGTATGGTGCGCACCATACCTAATTCTGGATTAAAATAATCAAATGGGGCCAAGATAGTAACCGGTGAAATAAAATACTCTAGGGAAAAAGGCCAGAGTGCCTGGACTCCCAAAGGTGCTATTTGGTCAGCTACTAACATATCCAAGATGATATGGCTGCCATAAACTAGAGCTGCCCAAATTCCCCACCGGAGCCGATTTAACCTCCAACGCCCCACTAGCCAAGCAACGAAGATGCCAATTAGGGCGGCTACTATCAAGCTGTGGGTGGCCTGACGGTGAAAAGCTCCTGGATTTCCCAGCAGCAGCAATCCAGGCAGAATGTCTATGTCTGGCAAATTCGTGAGGAATACTGAAGCTAACAACAGCCGAGTTTGCTGATGCCAAGCTACATAAGGGCGTGCCAGAACAAATCCACAAATACCGGCTAATGTGTGTCCTACTGGTGATGGCATCTGATTAATTGGTAATTTATATTTGGTAATTTATATTTGGTAATTGCTAATTGGTAATTCCTATAGGGCTATATCCCTTGACAATAACGATAGACAGACATCAGTCATTTTGGTAAACGTTTATTACTCGATTCAACACTTATGGTTAATTGGTAATTGGTAATTTATAATTTCTCTGACTATTGTTTATTGATCACCATTACACCTGATTACTTGATCACCCGATCTCCTGATCTGAGTTAATCGCCTTTACTTGCGCAAAGCATACACAATTCCCCCCAGCAGCCCCTTAATTATCACGATTCCATAAGCCAGCCAAGCAAAGGCTATGGCTTCGGATCTGGCAAAATTGTAGCCGTAAGCCGCAAAAAAGAATACAAATGCATTCTCACGGAGACCAATGGCGTTGATCGATACCGGCAACACCATGATCAAAGAGACTAGGGGAATGATCACAAAGAAACTAAGAAGGGGCACCGGTAAATCTAACGCCTTGGCAATTAGGTAATAATGAGCGATGACACTGATTTGCACCATCAGTGACAACCCCATAGACATAGCCAAGGAATATTTGCGGTTACCAAAGGCAAGGAAAGCTTTAATAATATTCAATACCTTGTTTTTTATGTGGTGCCAAAAGGGTAGTTTTATCTTGCTAATCAAGGTTGAAATCTTCTGAGAGGGTATGAAAATCATCGAGACTACAAGCATAATTACTGCCGTACCTAGCATTACCCACAGATTAAGTAATGGTAACTGGGCAATCAATGTCTGAGAAAAAAACAGCGCCCCGAGGCCAAACAGCATTAAACCTAGTAAACCCAGGAAACGATCCAAAAACACAGTGGCTAGTGCAACTGACTTGCTCGTTCCCAACCGCCAAATATCATAAGCCCTAACAGCATCCCCACCTATAGTAGAGGGCAAAAAATTACTGAAGAATATGCTTACCATGTAGGACTTATACAAGTAAGGGATAGTAGCTTTCACATTCTGAGCTAAAAGCAGTATCCGCCACCGATGAGCTCTGATGTAGTAACTGGCTAAGTAGATCACAAACGCTGCTATTAAAAGAGGAATATTGGCAGAACTCACAGCTTCGAAAATGTCGGGCAGATTTGTCTTGCGCAACGCCCAAGAAAGTAGCGCTATGGAAACGCCGCATTTAATTATCGTAAGAATCAATTTTTTCCTAGCAGCTAACTTTTTTTCCATGGTTTTTAAATTTATGGACTGTAATAATTCCAAGTCATCTTACTGCGGCGGTAGTGGTTTTGAGTCCATAGCCGTGGGCGATCAAGATTGGGATTTGGTTCGGTGTTGCTGTAAATATGCAGCTGATTGCCATTGAGAACCATCACTTCTTCCCGCCAATCCCCAGATACATCAGCAACGTAAAGTCGATCCGCCTGTTCTTTGAACCGATGGATAAATTCCCCACTCACGGCATCGAAAATCCCTACGTCTCCTGATTTATGGCGCTCTTTGACAGCGACTAATTGCCTTGACTCTCCTGTCCAATCAATCGGGAAGATTACCTCTACACCTTTGTCTGTCCATCCCTTGGGAGCAACATCATCCATTTGATAGTTAGCAATCAGTTGACCTTGGGCATCAAAGACAAAGGGTTTCTGGTGCTTGTTGTAACGGCTGCGGCACCACACTTCTAATCCCGGTCGTTGGGGATCAAAATCACCAATGGCAGCATTTTGTGGTTCTTGATGCTTGTAGTGGGTTTTCCAAATTACGCCATGTTCCGAAGCAACCGCTTCGCGAGGGCGGTTATAAAGAAAAACCCGATTGCCACCCCCCTCTTCCAAAGCTACCACCTCTAATCCTGGGATGTCTGGACGCACATCAGCCACAAACAGAGAGTCAATATGACCTTTTATGGGAATTTTCAACAACATCTCTCCGTCCGGTGAGATGATTGTCCCTCCCAGCACTTCCTCTTTGCCATCTCCGTCGAGATCTGCCACCCGTGCGCCATTGTGGGCATTGGCCAGGAAATCGTCTCGGGTCCACAGAGGTTGGGAGTTTTTTCCTTTTAGGAGGTCGTCCAAGGCGTAGGCTGCTAGATAACGACCCATACGGTATCCTTCAGCATTAGTGGCCTGAAGTAGTAAATCGCGATCGCCTTTGCCCCGGAAATTGGCTACTACTAGGTGCTCCCAACGTTCTGTACCTGGTGGAGATTCTATTTTTAGAGTTCCCTTGTTCTGTCCGTTGTCACCTTGGATAATATGAAGAGTATTGTCTTTAGTTAAAAACAATACCTCTGTCTTCTGATCCCCATCCACGTCAGCTGCTTGGACACCTGGTCCATGCCACCCTGGCAATCCCTGCTTATTTGGATGTCCAGTCACTTGAATGTTGATTTGCTTTGTCCAAAGTTTTTTTCCGGAATGATTGTAAACTAAGATCTGACCAGGTTTAGTAACGATGAAATCTTTCTGCTCATCATCATTGATATCTACTGTAATCAGTCCGCCGATGCCCTCTTCTTGAGTAGGTAAATCTAATTGGATAGTCTGAGGCTTGATGGTGGAATAGGGTAAATCAACCTTATTGCTATTGGTTTTCGCCACACATCCCCAGCTGAAAATACTGAAAAAAATCAAAAATAACGCTGTTTTATGTGTAATATTTTCGGTGCTGATGTTGGGCAATATCTTGAGCATTGCTATCTTCATAAATCTCTATAATACTTAGGGTGGTATATAGCAATTATAAATCATTTGTCAAATCACTGAACTTCTTAAAAACTAGCTCCAACTCTGCTTGATTCTGCCTTCTGCCTTCTGCCTTCTGCCTTAAAGCAGCCCATTTATTTCACGAATCAGATAGGATTGCTATAGCCTTGTTATCACCTAATTTTCGTTTGATTCCTAGCTGTGATGTAAAAATTTGTTCTGAGGCTCAAAGGCAATTGATCGGGATTTATTATCTTTAATAGAAAAAGTCCCATTTTCCCCAGATACTTTTTAAGTTTAATTTTGAAGAATTCAGTAACTACAGGAATATCATAAAAAGTTACCTCTTCAAAGGAGTTTTTCCTGAATCTTCTCAGGATTGACCAATAGCTATGTAATGAACAATGATCAGCTTGCCATTTAGTAAAGCTTTTCCATCTAATTGTTTCAAAAATGACATTAGTGAGCTTATTAGGTGTTTGTAAAAGGTAAAAACCTCCAGGCTTCAAAACTCTTTTTACTTCCTGCAAATGCTGATCAGAATCTGGAATATGCTCAAAAACATCAAAACTTATTACTACATCAAAGGAATTATCAGGAAAGGGTAAAACTTCGGAGGTGACTGGGTCTAAAGGCAACTTGCCATGGAGATCATTGCTATCCTCAATCCTGGATTTATTGATCTCTACACCTCTTATGTCATAATCTCTGCTGTGAAAATAGTTTAGCAAGCTGCCAGTGCCACTACCTATTTCCAGGATTTTTATCTGTTTATTGATTAGAGCTGTTTCATTGAGAAAGCGAATATTTGAATCAAAATTACCAAATTCTTTTCTTTGATCAAAATTACCTATGATCTTTTCCATATCACAAATCCTATCATGGTAAAACAATGCTAAAAATATACAAATATATCATATGTTTTAGCTGAATTAGTATCCTCAACTATTTGTTTATATTATTTATTAACTCACTAATAGTTCTACTGTTTAGTATAACTATTATCAATCTCCTTAGAGAATTATCTTGCTGTTTAATTTTCGTCCTTTACTACTTGTTGGCCTTCATCATTTATATCTGTGGTAATCAGCCCACCAATACGCCTGTCTGGAGCTAATCCACCTAAAGGAATGACTAGGGGTTCAATTTGATAATAAGCTAAACCATTAGCCTGAGTCTTTGATTATTTCGTGCTGGACTGACTCACAAATCCTAAGTTTATCCAACTTAAAAATAACCATAATAAAGCTATAGCAAATTTTTTTGCTATATTGGCAGCATAAACTCGGCTTTTTTATAAGATTTTATAGAGATTTTGGTAAATTCGATTCGCTAATATATGCAACATTTTTAGTCTTCAAATAATCTATTTAATTAATGATAATCTTAAACAACAATATTTGCAACCATTTTATAATCGATTAATCCTCAAACCCATCAATCCTTTAATAGTCCTAATCTCTTGCTAATCTTTCCTAATATGATCTGATCTGCTTCTTCTATACCCATTGGTAATAGCAGTCCAAAATAGCATAAACAAATAACTAAGGCTGTGAACAATGCTGACAACACGAAATGCATAGGTTCGAGCAAATTTTGCACAACCAAACCAATCAAAGCAGCTGTAGTACCAGCTACGATAATTTTTAAATATGTCCAATTATACAAACGAATCCCTACCCCTAAAGCGCGCTTTACTAGAGCTGCACGCAACATGCTAATCCCTGTAATGCTAACCCCTGTTGCTACTGCTGCTCCCATCACTCCCCATCTGGGAATCAAAAAAATATTCAATGCTATATTCGTGATTGCTAGACCAATATCTGCAAAAAGCTTGAGATATTGATGACCTGACATAGCTAGCATATGATTAGATAATCCTCCCACACCGGCTCTTGCCAGTTGCCCCATACCTAAAATGACCAAGGGTAACCATCCAGTTTCAAATTCTGCCCCGAAAATACTTAAAATGATTTTGCCAGCAACTCCAACAATTAAAAACAGAGGTAATGTCAAGGATAAGCTCCAGCGACTACTGGTTTGGAAAACTTTCCCCATTTCTTCAAACTCGCCCTTGCTGTAAAGACTGGCAATTATCGGAGCAAAAACTGTAACCAAGGAACCAGCAATAATATTCATCAAGAGCGATGTCTGTGAAGCTGCTCGATAAACACCCACCTCTGATGCTGACCGGAAATACCCCAGCATCAATACATCTGTCCAGAGTAGGATGAGCCAGGCAAAAGTTCCAAAGCCTAAGGGAAGGGAAAATGTAATTAGTTGCTTGCTCTCAAAGATCGGTTTGGGACTTCTTCTAGCGATTCCAGGAAAGATACTGCCAATGAAGTAAACAGTGGCGGCTAATGCTAAAGCCAGAGCAACTAGCCAAGCCAAAGCTGCTCCCTGAAGTCCAAAGCCGATGGTACAGAGTACTATAGCCAGTAGTAAATTAATGAACGGTAGTAGTAACTCCCAGATATAAACTTTGTATTGTGTAATCTGAAATCCGGTAGTAGCAAAGGCTCCCACATTGGTAGCAGCTCCGAAAGGCAGAGCTATGGCAAAGATCCGGAGTGCACGAGCTAGCTCTGGTTTACCAAATAAACCTTGAGCAATAGGATCTGAGGTCAAAAAGAGAGTACTCCCAAAAACGATACCACTCAAGAAAGGTAGCCCAATTGCCTGTAGTAAAACTCCCTTGAGCCGATTTGTGTCACCGGAACCATGGTAGATTGAGACATAGCGCACAACACCACTGTCTAGCCCCATCCTTGAAAATAGCTCTCCAAAGTGATAGATGGTAATTCCTAAGGTGTAAAGCCCAAAATACTCTGCCCCAAGCAGCCAGGCAAGAACTACTTGGGTAAAGTATTTGAAACCAGTGCTTACTAGTTTACCTATGAAAGAAACTCCAGCTCCTTTTACCAGCTTTTTGGAGGTGGCATCAGACAGTTCCACTAAGTAACTCCTCCACTTTTGTAAGTTTTGTTAGTGACTAACAATCTCAAATTTATTGTTGTGAGCTTATCCGAAAAGTAGAAGACAGTTGATTGCCAATCAATCCCTGAAGAAATCAATTATCTTTTATTAGTATTTACAGCATTCAAAATCAAGCATTTGAGATTTTTTGCATAGGTTATAAGACTACGTCAATGAATGACAAATCTTCTCCGAACCGATTGTTTTATACAAATTAATTACTCTTAATGCAGATGCTTCCCAACTAAAGTCTTTAACTCGCCGAAATCCTTTCTGCCGCAATTCTTGTCGAAGTTGCTCATCATCGAGTACTCGGCAAACAGCTTCAAGCATCTCCTCCACATCCTTAGGATTGTTTAACACAAGTGCTGCTCCACCGGTAACTTCGGGCAACGCTCCCCGATTGGATACTATAACTGGAATCCCGCAGGCCATGGCTTCTAAAGGGGGGTTGCCAAAGGAGCCTAACATGGGTGGATAGAGTAGTAGAGCAGCTCCATGGTATACATAAACGAGGTCATCATGCTCTACATAATTTGTGAAGATAATATTGTTTTCAATACCTAGGTCTTTTATTAGGTCGAAAAAATCCGTTTTGGCGTAATGCTTATTTCCGACAAATACCAGATTGTAATTTTCATTTTTTTTATCTAATAATTTGGCAAACACCCTAACAACTGTATCGTAGTTCTTATGTGGGTAGAGATTACTCACGCACAAGATATACTTCTCTGGCAAGTTATAACGACGTTTACAATTCTTGATTACTTCTGGATCGTCAATGACCCTGAATTTTGGATCAAGTCCGTTATTATTTACCATTATTTTATTTTCTGGAATGCCAAATTTTTGAGTTAGTACTGTTTTGGTTTCCTGTGCAAGTCCAATCACACGAGTAGCTCGTTTCAGTGCCCACACTTTGATAGGACCCGAATAAATTCGGTTTGCCCAATCGAGCTTAAAAGCTTTCAATCCCTCTGGGAAAAAGTGACCAACCTCACGGATATATTGGATTGTCGGCACATTAGTAAACATCGGACCTAGGTGCTTGAGACTGTGATAGATATCAATACCTAGTTTCTTAAACAATACAGGCAGGTAAACTTGTACCCACAGAAATTCAAGAAAATTATTATTTACTGGAACTAGAACTTTCTCTATTCCAGGATATTCCGGAAGTGGCTGCCCCGGATGCTGCAAAATCACAAACTCGTGTTCGGTATTGAGCTTAATCAGATAGTCGAGCAGATAACTTGCTGTAACGTTGGGACCTGCCCCCTTTTTAAACCGACAATCCAATAAAATTTTCATGTTTTGAGCCTCAATTCATTAAAAGTTATCGCTTCTTTCCTGTTATCAATAAATCCTTCTACCACCACTTAGGTTAAACTGATGCTAGAGGTGAAGATGTTATGTATCTAAACGCTACTCAGGTTGATTGCTGGGCAGACTCAGGCTTTCGTGAACCACGCACCTGTGCTGGAACTCCCATCGCGATCGCGTACGGTGGAATGTCTTTGGTTACTACTGCACCCGCACCGACTATTGCACCTGTACCAATAGTTACCCCATCCAAAACAATCACATGTGCTCCTAGCCAGACATCATCACCGATGTGTACACCACCCTTAGTTGCTAGTGGTTGTTGGACAATCGGGATGTCAGTACGATCAAATTGGTGACTAACACCACCTAAATAGCAACGACCAGCGAAAATGCAGTGCTGACCAATATGGACTTCCGTAGTCGAGTCAATGCGGCACTCTGCACCAATATTGGCATGGGCACCAATAAAAATAGAGCCAGCACGGGTCTTAAGTTGAGCCGAGCGACCAATTTGCACGCCATCACCAATATCAATCCGCTCATCTTCAAAACCCCGTACGGATAGTAATGCATAGTCATCGAGTACCACATTGCTACCCAGGTGAATACGACCCGGTGCACGCAAGGTCAGGTGATGACCAAAGAGTGCATTGTTCCCCACACTACCAAATAACTGCGGGTAAAAGATGCGCCGCAGCCCTAGCCCAAGAGCACCAGGGAGTTGACCTACCAGCAGCGTCAGTAGTTCATATTGTAGAAGTCGCCCCCAACTACGATCACCTAAGACTAAATCCTGATACTTTTTTATAAACGAGCTTTTACTATCAGCTAAGACAACGCTGAAGCGAAACTGTTCATGTTTACTAGTCATCACCATTTTCTCCGTATTTGTTCGTCAGTGATGGTACTCCCTCACGGATGGGGCTACCATCACTGACGAACGGATAAAGTAGAACCAATTCCAGCATGGAACAGGGTCTTTGCTCTCAACAGCAATGCCGTTGAAAATGCTAGTGTAGGGATAGCACCTACCAACCCAAGCGTGAAGCTGTAAGCAAACTCCATCAGACCAATACCTCGTTCATCAAAGGAAATGCAGTCTACAGGGCAGATGGGATCGCAAGCACCGCAGCGGGTACACAGATCCTTGGGAACCACATACAATGGCTCAGTCTGCTCCTGCTTGTGAAGTGGCAAATAGCCATCTTCAGACATGCTTAATTCTATTGCCTTCGATTTTTTCAATTTTACCTCTCTATACTCAAAGGATGAGTAGACAATGGCTCAAGCGGTAACTTGCACCTCAGATTGCTGCCCCTGGGCCAACAATTGGCTCACCAGTTCAACGCTACTGCGGGCTTTAGCTTGCTCCCGCTGCACCAGTGGTGTCATTGCGGCTCGCGTTTGATGGCGCTGTTCCCAAGCAGACTTAATTAAATTTGTCAAGGTATGGGTGGTTAGTTCATCAAAGTTGATCAACCAGTTGTCCTGACCAATGGTTTTCATGAAGCCTGCTGTTTTAGGGTAGGAGTTAATAGCGACTACAGGGGTGAGAACTCCTGAAGCTAGAATTACGGAATGAGTCCGCATCCCCACATGGACTTCTACCCGCTGTAGCAAGCCAGCAATTTCCTGGTAGGTGTAAGTCGCATTACTGATTACCCGGATGCGATCGCGTCCCTTGACATACTTCAAACTCTCGTTGGTAATTTTCGTATCCATTACTTGGGTGATGGTATACATAATCTCAATGTCTAATTCCTCAATCAGTCGGTCGAGAGTAGACCCGATTGCTTGCAAAAAGGGTTCGCGCCCAAAAGTCTTGTTATCCTTGCGCCAGTTATCGATGTAGGCATTGATATTGAAACCAAGAGTGCCTTTCGGATTTTTGAAAAGCCCCTCTTTGGCTATGATCTCCTCCATACGTTCTGTTGGTGGCGGGGTAGTGTTGATGGCGCAATCCGCATTGATGTAAACGTCCTGGTAATTCAGTTTCTGTTGGTCAAGCAGTTGCTTTGATTGCTCATCTCGCAGGATCAGCATTGGGCTAGCATCAAGAACTCTTTGCAAAGCATACTTGCCCAGTGATGTGGTAATTGGTCCTAGACTGGCGTTGTAAAGTGCGATCGGAATACCGCGTGCCTTACAAGCTGGGGCGATTAAGGAAATTGTGGAGAGATAGTTAAACAGTGGATTGAGTAACTTGCGATCAAACAAAATGTTATCGGTTACTAGCACCAGATCAGCTTGCAACATTGCTCGGAAAGTTGGCAAACCAAAAATTTTAACAGCACCATTCCAAGGCATTAATCCAAGTGGCTTGATATTGTGGTGGCCAAAATGACGTTTAACGAAGCGTGGGTTGAGAGTTGGTACTATAAACAACGCATCAGGATGTGCTGCAGCAATATCATCGAGCAGATTGCCTAAAATAGCAGCATCTCCTGCATTGCGACCTGAAAAGTTACCGAGAACTGTAATTTTTTTCATTTTTTACTCAATCACTAGCAAATTCTTACGTTTTTATGGGATTAACTATCCCAATAGTTGTGACAAAAATTTAGTAATAATAATAATCAGAGCTTAATGATTCAACTTACTCATTCAGTCTAACCAGCCAGTTTTCACTGATTGAATCCCCATTAACCCAAATCAAAGAGATATCCATCCTTGGTCAAGATACCATTGGGCTAACTCCTTTAACCCTTCTTCATCGGAATGGATAGGCACAAACCCCAGTAAAGTTCTCATCTTTGCTGTGTTAAATGAGCGGTCTTTCGTATAAAACGCTAGCCGTCTTCTATAAATAGGTGGTTCTATACCCAGGGGACGACAGATGAATTCCAAAAAATCCCCTAAGGCAAACAGTGGAGCAGCTGGCAAACTAATAAATTTAAATGAAATTCCATAGTATTCACTAATAATAGAGACCATTTTTTTGAAGGTAATCGCTTCCTTACTGCCACAAATAAAAACTTCTCCTACTGCTTGAGTATGGGTTGCTGATAACAGGAAAAAATTGGTCAAATCATCAACATGAATTAAGTGCAGTAAGTTACTTCCATTGCCAATTATTGGTATCCACTTACGGCCAACCATTTTGAAAATTTTTAAAAACCGTTTCTCCCCAGGGCCGTAGATTCCTGAGGGTCGAACCACAGTGACTGGTAATCCTTCCTTTTTAGCAAAATCTCTGATCCACAGTTCTCCTTCTAGTTTGGTTTCTTGATATATATCTCCAGGATTTATTGGACAATTTTCATCACCAGGAGGATTTTCGACATGACCATGAACACCAATTGTTGAAACGTGAACAAAACGCTTAAAATCTGGTTCTTTTAAAGCGTATTTTGCTAGGAATTGTGTACTTACGACGTGAACATTGTAGTAGACATTGTCAGGGGATTTAGCTTCTCGAAAAGGAGTTACAATATGAAATATATAGTTGACTCCTTTTATGGCTTTTTTGATTAACTCTTCATCAAAAACATCCCCTCTAATCCATTTAATTTTAAGGTCTTTGAAAGCCTCAAGTTTAGAACTAGGACGTGCAATAGCGACGATATCTAAACCTTGTGCCACTAATTTACGTACAAGAACTGAACCTGTAAACCCTGTAGCTCCAGTCACTAAGACGCGACTGCCAGTTGGGAGTTTGAATTGAGGATCTTCCATAGTCTACTTTCTTGGTTAACCTAAAAAATATTGGAATTTCAGCAAGTATATTAATTTTATTAGGCATCTTGCTTAATTCTTGGTAAGCTTTAAAATTACTGGTGAACCAAATAAATTAGTCAAGCCTGAGAGTCGAGGTAACTTCTCCATAAATGAAGAGAAGCTAGGAGATTTGAAAGCCCGATGCAGTACCATAGGCACAAAGAATTGGGGATAGCGCTCAGCTTTACTCAGACCAATAGATTTAAAAAATTCTATAAGATCATGTTCCTTATAACAGATAAACTCTCGTGTATTTCCTTCCAATCCTTTCTTGAACTTAAATAGATAAGGGGCAATAGCATTTACGCTCCTCATTGTAGGATAGTCTAGGATTACGGCTTGCTTGGCTACTCGATTTAGTTCTGTTAAAAAAGACTGCCATTGAGTTACATGAGCCAGGAATCGATAGCTGATCACAACATCAAAAGCTCCGTCTGGGTAAGGGAGATCCAAAACATTGCCCACCTTGAAGGAACAAAGATTAGCATCAATAAAATTCTGAATCCTCCCTTTACAGACATCCGCACTACCAAGCACAGTTAGTTGATAACCATTTTGAATCAGAGCCCCGGTGAGTTGACCATGTCCTCCTCCCACATCAAGGATGGTGGCTTTAGGATAAGGAGTCAGCATTTTCAAGGTTGCGTCTTCCTGGACTTTCAGTAGCCAAGCCCCAATTTCCCCAGCAAAACGGGAGGCATAATCCTCAGAAGATGTTTCGATATCGGCTGTTTCTGGAAAATTACCTATAGACACCACCTTTGCATTCCTCTAGTCATTTTTTTAGTTTTAATTGCTATTTTTCTTAGACCTAATTGCTAATTGGTTACGAATAAATCTCCAGGGGTTTTCTAGAGAACCATAAGCCTGAATAGCTGTCATAGGATTCAGTAGCATTTCCTTGATATCTTTTCCTGGTTCTTCATTACTCAAGGAACCCTGGATAGTAAATCCAAAACTTCCAGGACGACAAGATTCAGAAGCTAAAGGAAGTGGATCGCTTCCTGGTAATATCCGCCATCCTTTTTTCTCTGCTTGTTTAAACAAAACTGGTCGTGACCAGAATATAGGGCGTCCACCATTATCTCCTAGAAAAAGCTTGGGAAAATTCTTGTCTTCCAAGAGTTTATGTAACAGTTTTCCCCGATTTCCGATCCATTTACCAACTCCCCAGGGTAGTATAGGGATTCCCCCAGCGGAAAGAATTGCTTCAATCGTTTCGTGTAAGGGTAAACCATCTTCAAGGTTTTGGTCAGTGATCAACGCTAATACTTCCAGGTTTTCCGCTGTCACAATTTGGCGACCAGCAATTAAGAACATTCCTTGGCCTAAGGCGTTACAGGTATATAAGGATAAATCTTCCTGGGTACGATAGAACATCCAATTTTTACCCTGACTTACCCTAGACTGATTAGTGCTAGACTGATTAGTATTTTGAGCTAAATTAGCTAGCTTATTATACCATTTTTGATGCTCTATTTCTGTCAATAACAGTACAGCCTGAAAATTTTCTCCATCACCTGATTGACCAGAAAATTGCTGAAAATTTTCCCAAGCTGAGGTCAGCAGTTGTTCGATATCAAAACAATCATGAAGGTGAACGTGACTATCAATTAGGATTAATTGATGCTTTTGAGTGGTAGCTACCATGGATTTTTGTTAATCAACCTCCCTGATTTCTATAAACTGCTGCTGTTTCAAGCACATTTAGCTAAAAGATTGGACCAAAACTTCAACGGATCTTCTGGGCTAAATTCACCGGATCGTTAAGGGTTTCAATTCCAATACTTTTGTTATGACTTAATACACCTCCCATATTAAAAATGTGATTAACCTTGTCTAACTCTAGCTCTATTTGTGACCGACTCCATCCTACTTCCGCCCCCATCACCTCAGCACAGATTCTGAGCACCTCGTTTCCGGGATGACCAGAACTACCCAGTTCTGTGCGCCGGAACACGACATCACCTAAGGTTTGAGCCATTTCCTCAACAACCCCATGCAAGACTTCAGCTTTGAGTACAGCTAAATCATCAGTAGGTGCAGAGGAGTGATCTGATAGTTGCTCCAAATATAGCAGTACATTTTGATAGGCACTACCGTAGTTATAAACGAGGCGGCGCATTACCTCCTCCCTTAATCCATAGGGTTGCTTAAGGATTTCCGTCTGCAAAAACACTTCAAATTGTTCGATGTGTCCACCGTAAATTGGCGTAACTGATGACAGAGACTTGGGAGGCTTTTGCCCCCATGACCGAAATACTTGGTCAACGACTTTCTCAGCCACATCTCTGGCAGTGGTATATTTCACCCCAACCACGGAGATCAATCCTGGAAATTCTTCTTTGGCATGATCGACGATTTGATAGTGTTTAGCCAGTTGTGGCTCTCCGGTCTCAGTGATGCCAGTTCTAGGAAGCAAGCCACCATGGACGAAAGCGACATCGGCTTGGTTGAGTTTAACCGATGGCCATGCTTGGTTGATGTCATCGAGTAGCTGTTGAATATCCTGTTCAGTAATATTGAGGTGATCCGGGTCTTGATCCCAAACCGCATAGGATGTTCCTACCAGGGCTTTACCACGCCAGGGCGCAATAAATAGTAACCGAGACCCCTTGTTGACTATGGCATCGGAGTCACGGTAGGAGTTCTGAGTCGAAATACCCACAGCATAGGTTTGGCACAGGGGACGGCGAATCACCAGGTTCATGGCTTTGGCCAGGGGAACTCTGGGTTGCGGCTGCTGGGGTTGCTGCTGGGGTTGGTTTAGTAAACTCAACACCTGATTTATCCATGGTCCGCTGGTGTTGACCACAGTCTTGGCGCGGATGTCGAATTGATTGCCAGTTAATACATCTTGCCCCTGAATACCCGTGACCCGATTTCCAGCTTGCAGAAATCCAGTAACTTCTACGTAGTTAGCCACCACTGCGCCAGCTTGCTCAGCTGAGCGTAGAAAAGAGAGGGTCAACCGTTCAGAGTTGTAGACTTGAGCATCATAAAAGACTGCTGCTCCAGTTAGCCCTTCCTGGGGAATTCCTGGAAGCAGTTGCTGACACTGTTGCTTAGAGATGACCCGACCATTGGATATGTGTTTTTGGGGATCGAGTTGGTGATTGCGATCGCAACTGATCAAGTCATTGATTGCAAGTGCCACAGATAGCACTTCTTTTCCCTTCATCCCATGGCCGTAGGTGGGAATCAACACTGGTAATGGATGAACTAAGTGAGGGGCAATCCGCATTAAACTGGTGCGTTCATGAATCGATTCACGCATCCGTTTAAGGTCACCATGCTGGAGATACCGTAATCCCCCGTGGATGGTCTTCAAACTGTTAGCAGAAGTAGCGCTACCGAAATCAGCTTTTTCCACCAAGGCCACTGACAATCCCCTGAGGGTTGCTTCCCAAGCTAAGCAAGCTCCATAGATCCCACCACCGATCACTAATAGATCGTAAGAGTTTCTGGTTAACTCTACTAGGTTTCTTCTCATTAGTTGTCTGCTTAGGCGGTATGCTCTGCTAACTCGTGATGTAGCCAATCATAAAGACTGTTTAATTTTTCCCGAAAAGCTGCATAAGTATGCCTTTTATCAATCAATTGTTTGCCAGCACTGCCCAGCTTCAGTCGTAGCTTTTCATCAGCGATCAGATCAAGCATTCCCTCTGCGAAAGCTTTGGCATCTGGGCTCTTAAGCAGAGCAAGGTGATTGTTTAGCAACTGGGTATGGGTTGGCAAATCTGTGGCTAACAAAACTTTGCCACTATCGAGATAGGAGTAGAGTTTCATCGGGGTATTTTTACCCTTAATTCTCGGAGAGACTAAAATATCAGCCTGCTCCAGATAGATAGCCAGATGCTCAACTGGTTTTGGTCCTAAAAAATAAACATGTTGTTGTATCCCAAGACCCTGAGCCTTATTGGTGTATTTCCGAATGTCATCCGCTTCTCCACCAATAATGACTAAGTCAGCCTGATCACAGTGCTCAAGGGTCAACGATAAGCTGTCTAGAAGTAGGTCAATCCCCTGATAAGTCTCCAGATTGCCCACATACATCAGGAGTACATTACGGATTCCTAGCTCACGTCTCAAATTACTATACATAGTTACACCTATTTTGAGTCTTGAAGTTGAATCTTGAAGCGAAATTTTACACAAACATGCACATTTCCACTATTATTATACTTATCTTTCGTTACAAAATAAAACGTAGTCTTACTATATCAGAACTATCTCTTCCGTTCATCATTAACATTTATTCGTTATTTTAGTATACTTAAACTTCAAAAATACATAGGGTTTATTTAGATAAATAAAAAGTTTTTTAGGAGTTTATTAAACATTAGAGTTAAGCAGCGATATATCTGGAATAACTACAGTTTTTCTGGGCTTGTACTTTTGAATATCTGCTGCCAAAGCATCGCAAACTGAAACCACCACTTTAGCATTCTTCACAGCCAGTCCTTCAAAAAAGTTGAATACTGACGAAACAAATTGTAGCAAAGGGTACTTTTCAATCATTTGTTGGGCTAGAGATGAATCCATGTCATAGATGTAGGGAATTTTACACAGGATTTTGAGCCCTAAACCAATAAAGACTGATTCCTCTCCAGCATGAACTAAATCGTAGCGTTTTTTAGTCACTAGGCGAATTACAGCAAGCAACATGAAAAAATCACAGACGATTTTCTTCCAGGAGAAGCCTGGTCGTATATTGCGAATCCAGGGAAGCTTAGGGGTTCGGTATACAGTGATATTTTCATAATTGATGTCACGCCCTTCAGGATAAGTCACGACATCAACCTGGTCTCCCCGTTCAGAAAGCACCTTCAACACTAAGTTGACTGCGATGGGTGTGCCACGATTCTGATAAAACGGATGAGGAGCGAGTAATAGAATGTTCATCCTAGTCAGATTTCGTTGATCATAGGAGTAGGGTTGATTCTCCCAGACAGTCAATTCATCCCTGCTGCTTTTGATGTCAAGCTGATCACTAAGCCGATCAGTTTTGCTCGTTAAATACACGTTGATCTTCCCCTATATTTAAAGCACTCTGATCAAGAGCGCCCCATTTCCAAGTCATATTGATGAAAACTTCACTATTTCTCAGTAAGTTTCCGGTAGAGTTTAATAGAAGTTAACAATAACCAGTAGTTAATTTAAGCTATGACAAACAGCCCTCATTGAGCAAGAATGTATCACTCAAGGGTAAACACCGATACCAAGGGATTTAAGTATTCTTTAACTAGAAACTCAAACTGCTCCTAATTTATTCCCTGAGGAAGAACCCTACTGCCCCAATAAGTGTTAAGCAAGTGCACAAAACTAATTGAACATTTTCCGAAACTCAAAGCCTTACAATGTAAGGGTTACAGAGACCCAGAGTAAGTAATTAATTTTGTAATGGTGCTTATGCAGAACTGGTTTAAATGAATTTTTTATCAAAAAAAATTTTAATTTAATTAAAACCTAAATAAATTCTCCAAATCAACTAGTAATCTGGCTCTTACTGAAATCTTGATGATAAACTTCATATAATCTTTACAATTTCAAAATCTTCAAGAAATTCCGTTGGTTGGCGGCTAAGCTAATATGCATTTAAATTTCAGTAAGATTCACTAGTACAAAAGCTGGTCTAGCATCTGAGCATCTCTCTATCTGCCCAAAGCGCCCATTAATAATTTAAATGTGTGACAGCTTAATGGCTGGTGATACTGGTGGATTAGTTACCAACCAACTTGATTTCCAAGTGAGCTAGGGTTTGGATCTCGGTTGTAAACAGAATTCTTGCTGAAAAAAGTAAAATGAAACAGGCACAAGCCAAGAGGGGAAAGATATACAGCGTTTTATTGGACAGAAAAAAAATACCTCCTAAGTTTACATCTCATTTATAAACCCTATATCACTAACCTTCCTCAACATTAGAAGACACCACTTCTCTAACCCGATAAATCGGTCTTCCCTGAGATTCATGGTAAGTACGCATCAGTATTTCCCCCAGTAGACCAAGACTAAACAGTTGTACACCAGTCGAGAACAAGAGTACTGCCAAGATCAGTAAAGGCCGATCTCCGATATCTTCATTGAGACCTACCTTGAGAATGGTCAGATAAGCCCCTATGATTATGCCCGTGCCTAGGGAACTCAGACCTAGTAATCCAAATACATGCATCGGTCTGGTGAGGAATTTCTTCATGAAGAAGATGGTCAACAAATCCATGAGCACCCGGAACGTTCTCCCCAGACCATACTTGCTACTACCATAGCGACGAGCATGGTGACGCACCGGTAACTCGGTAATTCTTGCCCCCTCAATATATGCCAAGGCTGGTAAAAACCGATGTAACTCACCGTAGAGGTTCATGTCGGCTACCAATTCCGAGCGATAAGCTTTAAGAGAACAGCCATAGTCATGGAGTTTAACCCCAGTGGTCCGTCCAATCAGCCAGTTGGCAATTTTGGATGGCAGTAAACGAGTCACAGCAGCATCCTGCCGATTTTTACGCCAGCCACTAACTAAGTCATACCCTTCCTCTAGTTTGGCAAGCAGCATGGGAATGTCGGCTGGATCATTTTGTAGGTCACCATCTAAGGTAACAATGGCACGACCCCGAGCATTATTAAACCCAGCTGCCATGGCAGCAGTTTGACCATAGTTGCGACGCAAAATTACCCCTCGCAAATTAGGGCGGGAGAGGACTTGCTCCTTGAGCAGTTGGGTGGAACCATCTGTAGAGCCATCATCGACACAAATCAGCTCATAGCTGAGCTGAGTATCGGTTAAGGTGGATGCGATCGCATCAATGAGGTGGGGCAAACTCTCCACTTCATTGTAGATTGGTACCACCACTGACAGCTCTGGTGTTATGTCAGTGCCAGACCAGTTCTGGGCATTTAATTGCCTTTGTTTAATTAAGGAAATTTCCATAGGATGCCCCAGGTTGAGTAATATTCAATCCGGTTTAAACTATAAGCATATGTTATTGATTGTCTACTCTAACTTGTGGCGATATGTCAAGGGATTAGGCACATTTAGAGGGTAAACGCATCTTATTTTGAAATGCCTACTGGATATGAGATTCATACGATCAGTATTTTTGCTTATTAATTTTGAAATCTTTTAATAGCTATGAGAAACGCTATAAAAATTCTTTGATAGTGTCACAAACCTGAAATATGGTCGGTCAATGTCAATAAGCAACATCCATTATCAATAATCTCGGAATTATTGATAATGTGATTTGATAAATCTGAAAAATCCTAATAGCAATTCAGCTTAGCCGACGCGGGGCGCGTTCGCAACGGTTTATTCTTTATTGCTCAGAATACTAGGTGCGCTTAACCCGTCATTAAATGCGCCACAGGTCGCACCTGTTGAAAGTTTAGCGATTGATTAGAACAAACGTACTGATTTTGATCATTAATTTTTTCCAATTATAACAAAAATTGGTTTAATTAGATTTTTTTAAGTTACAATCTATACCAAATTGAGATTAAATTACCACCCTAGGCAGATACCAGGCTACCAGAACTGGAGTTATATCACCTACAGTCTACAGACACATCCTTAGGTGCGACCAGTGGCGAATTTAATTCTTAATGGGTCAAGCACACCTAAGCAGTCACCATAGCTCAGCTATAAAAAGTCAACAATTAGGAATAGGCAAGAGAATCCTAATGAATCAACTACAGCAGTCGGAAATAATTTGTGAAACGCTGAGTTTTGCAGAATCAGATGTTCAGTGCTTTGGATTTCACAAATCAGATCGGATTGTTGTAGAGCAGGTATTATCAAATCTCCCTTCCCTAAAAAAGGTAGCTATTAGCAGGGTTTAAAAATTAACCGAAGGTAAAAATAACCAAAACTTTAAAGTTTATACAGATAGTGGCATTTTTGTTATAAAAATTTGTCATACATCAGAAGTGCAGGGAATTAACAGACAAGTAGAATATTCAATTATTAAAAAATTATATCATGCCGACCTTGGAGTGAACCCGATCGCATTTGATTCCAAAAATAACTCAATAGTTACTTACTAAATTTATTGATGCGCCAGTATGGACTTTAAAAGAAATCAAAACTGCAGAAGCACTGAAGAGTTTTGGGAAATCCCTGCGTAAAATCCATGAACTTTCACCGATTAGTCATACCTATCATATTCAAGATTTACTTGATCGATACTGGTATTCATTAAAAAAATCTAATCATACCATAAAAAAAATCCAAAAGTTTTTTGAAATCACACGCAATAAATTAGATGCCTACTATCAATCTAGTCACATCAAATTTTGCCATAATGATCTTCACTACGGAAATTTATTAAAAGGTCAAAAAAATACTATATTTCTGGACTGGGAAATGGCTGAAATGAATGATAGTTATTCTGATATCGCTGCATTTATCCATTTCCACCATCTCGATAACCAGCAAACTGAGCTGTTTCTTCAAGCATATTCAAAAATATCTCTGAATAGAGATAAACTCACCATCCACCAAGATGCCATCCTGCTAAGGGAATTACTATGGGTTCTCACCAAATTGCAAGAAGGCAATACTGATTATTTTTATGCTGATTATCGGCAACGATGTTTAAAAGCTGTTATGAATAAGCAGGCAAAGCTATTATAACCATGGCAAAAGTTGTGATGATTTCAGGTGCTAATCGCGGCATAGGTAAAGCAATTGCACTCAAACTCTATGAATCTGGCTTTCTTCTTAGTCTTGGCGTCAGAGAATTAGATCGGGTAACCAAAGATATTTTAGCACTGCCAAAGGATAAGGTGTTATTGGTTTCTTATAATTCAGCTGATCCAAATACAGAACATGAATGGATCAAAAAAACACTCGATGTCTTTCATAGGATAGATGGCCTAATTAATAATGCTGGCATTTTTCATTCCGTGGATATTGAAGATGATAACGAAGAACTACTCGATAAAATGCTGGATGTAAATACAAAAGCACCGATACGTCTTACACGTTTGGTTTTACCGTATTTGCGTCAGAGCAGTGAAGGCCGGATTATTAACATTGTTTCCAGCGGTGCTAAATACATTGAAGACAGTAAAGTTGGCTATTCTATGAGTAAGTTTGGATTTTTAGCGGCATCACATGCCATGTTCCATGCCGCTAAAGAAGATGGTGTAAGAGTAACCGCGCTTTGCCCAGGATGGGTTAACACAAATATGGCAAAGAACTCTTCTCCTTTATCCCCAGAAAATATGATTCAACCAGAAACTATAGCCGATATAGTGCTGATGTTATTGAATCTTCCTAATACAGTAGTAATCCCTGAATTAATTATTGATAATGTATGAGGATAGTTAGATGAAGAACATTTTGTTATTAGGTTCGGGTGTGCCAGTTGCTCCTCTATGCGACTATCTTAATGAACGAGGCTATCACATTACTGTAGCCTCTAGGAATAAGATGACTGCAGAAGAAATCGTCCATCAGCATTCAAAGCGCAGTTTCTATCCTATTGACATTAATCGGTCAAATCCTGAAAATCAGGCTCTTGATCAATTGATTAAAGAAAGTAGTATTGTCATCAGCTTTTTACCCGGTCCCTATCAGCCCCTTGTGACAAAATACTGTCTGGAACATAGTGTGTCATTGATCATGACCTGCCATATCGGCTACTTGTTCAAGACTCAGCAAGAATTTCAAAAATTGGATCAACAGGCAAAAGAAAAAGGCATTGCCATTGTGACAGAGGCTGGCACAGATCCTGGATATGGCAGTATGATCGGTAAAAAGCTCATTGACGATGTGCATGCTAAGGGCGGAGAGATTATCGATCTCTGGTATCATGTTGGTGTACTACCCTGTAATCCTAATATTAATCCGTTTGGTTATAAGTGCTTTTGGGCTCCTAAAAAATCCCTTTTTGCTTCGGTTAAGATCAAAGATGGCTCTGGAGACTGGATCAAAGACTCGCAGATACCCCTGATTCCAGGAGACAAAGTTTATTTAGAAACTAGAACGGTTGAAGTTCCCAATATAGGCACATTTGAATCTCGTCCAAATTCAGATTCTGGAGCGTATCTATACCCTAAGGTTTACGGCATTGATAATGTTAGAAACTTCTATCATGGAACATTAAGATACCCTGGTTGGGGAGAGACCTTACAGGGATTGATTGATCTTGGCTTCTGTGATACACAATATCGCCCTGAGCTGCTTGAGAAAACTTATCAGGAAATTGTGCTAGAACTGTGTGGCAGCACAAATGGTGATGCTAAAGCCTTGGTTGCTCAGAAATTGGGTATACCAGTTTCCCATGATATTATCATGCGCTATCAATGGCTGGGTCTGTTTGACAACAAGCCGATTATCCCCCCCAAAGATTCGCCCTCCTATTGTGATGTAATCTCTGACTTACTGGTTCAGAAACTGGGCGTTTATCAGCCAGGGGATACAGAAGTGGATCAAATTATCATGTATTACGACATCCTCGTGCAATACCCCGACAAAAAAGAACGCATAATTTCTATAACCAATCCTTCTGCTAAACCGGGTGACCATTACTCCATCTGTTCACAACTGACTTCCAAGACCGCTGCAATGATTGCTAGAAGATTATCAGAGTGGGAGAGCTTGAGAGGGAAAAGAATACCCCGTCCTAAGAGGACGGGGTATTCTTTTCCCTCTCAAATAGTGTTAATATAAAAAGTAAGGGTCTCAAAAAAAACTGGGTATTGACCCTACCCAGCTACCCTGGCCTTTGGCCACGCTACGCGAACGGTGCGCGGGAAAGTTACGCCCATGGAGATAACAACCAACTATGTTGTGCCTGGGAATCCCCATTCCTCTTAGGATGGGGAGGTTCAAGAGCCTGTTCTACAGGAGTACGCAGAGGAAGGGATTAGAAGTAAAGAAACCGTATTAGCAGCTTAACATCTGCGTAAGCATTCAGCTGACCGCTGACTGCTGACCGCTTACGATTCAACTGACTGTAAAATCCCCTCTTCTAACTGATAAATTGCTGTCATAATCCCAGTTTCTTGATTGTTCAACAGAGATTTTTTGACCTGTTGTAAGTATCCTAATATATTGCTACGTAATATAGGTTTTTCGACTTTCAGGGTGTGACGGTAATCCCAAACATCCCAAATCAATAAACCGATACCAGCCAGGGGATCAATGATACTTGCTCCTAACTCCGTTGCTACTAAACCACCAGTTTTTGCGGCCATTTTGCTAGCGGCTTTACCAGCTAGTTTGCTGCTAACTTTACTCGCTACTTTTCCTCCCATGGAAATCAGAATAGGTTTAGCTACCAAGTAACCACTACCGCCAATTAACAATTTCAAGGAAATATTCGATAGGTTACCTTCTGTATCATTAATTGTCGTCGAAATTTCGTTAATATATCTATCCCACTGACCTTGAGGAATTTGATATTGGCTTTGGATGTCACTAAGATTGTTGCCCAAATCAGCCATATATAATTCAATCGTATCATTCGTTATTAGTTCCATCCTCATTTGAGCATTCTGAGGAAGCAGTACTCGTTTAGAAAATTCTTTTTGGAAGGTCTCGGTAAGTTTGGTGTCAAGGGCTTGCTTGCCAGAGGGAAGGTTGGGATTGATTTGATGCATGATAGCAGATGATACCCACATAAACGGAACTGAGAGCTCCATCTTTTTTTGATTAAAATAATCAAAATACCAGTCTAAAAAACTATCCACACGGGGGATTAACTCGGCTTCCCAACTATCTAACTCCTGGGCGGCAAAGGCTTCAGCACTGGCGTGAGATGCTTTAACGGCATCAGCAACCGCTTGATTAACTTTGCTAAAGTCGGGACGGGGTTCAATAACAACTGTTGATTCAGTCGAGGGGTTAATTTGAGCAGAATTGCTCGAATAGGGGATAACAAGTTTGCTGACTAAGGGAATGAATACAATAATAATTACTACAGTCCAAATCAGTGGAGCGACTGACTTAATCAGTTGCGTAAAGGCTTGGAGGCGCTCTGTTTTTTGGGTATAAGTTACTTCCTCTTCCTGACTCATAGTGATTTCTCCACTGATTTAGGACTAGTATAGTTTATACTATTGTAATCAATTTTTTGGTAAGCATTCAGCATTGAGCATTCAGCTATCAGCTATCAGCTGTCAGCTATCAGCATTGATATTTAAGTATTCAGCTATCAGCATAAGCGCTACGCGCACGCGTGCGCGTTCAGCTATCAGCGATAAGCTGAATACTGAGGGCTGTTCGCGTAGCGTGGCCAAAGGCCTTCGGCTGACAGCTGACAGCTAAATGTTTACCTATTTTAGAAATGATTAACTGGACTTAATTTCAAAGGTGATATCACTGGCCATCCCTTAGGTAATAGCGATTACCCAGGTACAAAGCTCCTGCTATAGCTAATCCTGGTAAGGTAATAACCGCTGCCCAAGGAGAGCGTAACCAATTCACTTGCTCGGATCTTATGTAGTTAAGGGACTTTTTGTACATACAAGATTCAGCTGGACTAACTGAACCCAACAAAACAGCACTGGCAATTCCAGTAGTTGATAGGAAAGCAATCAACGTTAATTTGGGTTTGAGCATTGTTGAGATTCCCCGCTAGTGTCACTTCGCTAATTTTCCTTAGTCTAGCTTTGTTTATGCGATCGCTGGTTGCAGGTTAGCTGGTTGCAGGTTAGCTGGTTGAAGAATCAAAATCTCCCCATCTCCCCATCTCCCCACCCTTCCATGGCACCTACCTCCTGAGTGCCTAGTTAATGTTACCTGGTCTGGAGGAAAGGGGAAATCTATAAAGTGAGTCCGGTTGAATTGGTCCGATTGGCCGTATCCCCTCACCTAGGTATGTCACCCATGAACACAACTCCTCCCAACATTAAAGGCTATTGCATCACTGACCTGGTCTACCATGGGTCGAGAACCGTAGTTTATCGTGGCACTAGGACCAATGACCAAAAACCAGTAGTACTCAAACTGCTGAATAATCCCTATCCCAGCTTCCAGGAACTGGT
>WTKN01000355.1 GCA_011524395.1 Moorena sp. SS36440bin_2 | reverse complement strand
GGCTTAGTCTTTGAGACAAGCATATACCACTGGCAGGATCAACCAGGTAGCCCAACACCTTTTTCAAACTCTCGGATAGCCTCGAATACACGAAAAGCTAAAGAAAGCGAAAAATGTTTTGCTTCGAATAAGAATAGACCATCAATATTCGAAGGGGCAGGCGCACCGGACCTTTGATTTTCGTGAGAAAAAAACAAAGAGAACACACAGAACCTCGTGAAAGGAACCACATGAATCTCCTATTTTCACCCAGAGGAAAAACAAACATACGCGGCACTAACAATTTCGTTGCATTCAGCAGGGAGGAGATGACCGAAAGGGTCTGCACAAACTCCATCAAACTTTCCGCAAGAATAGCATTAAACGAAATCTCCCCATCAACATTGACAGCTGGTCGACATAAACACACATTGCCCAAAAAATGAGCAACGTAGAGCCTAAAAATCAAGCCAAGCATAATGTCAAGAGGTGTGAAAAAGAGAGCACGGCCTAGGCCTGAATCGTAAAACACCAATACAACCAAATCTCACGAAAAAGGAGTAAGCACGCCTTCCTCCGTTTATTATATCAAAACTCACCCCGCAAAACTACCGACACAGAACATACGAGATATGCAACATCTGCCAGAAAGAAAAATAAATTTCAAACCAACAAAACATCACACCGAGGTGAAAACAAAGCACAAAGAACAAAAAAAATTAATTTCTGCCCCGCGTTTTTTGCAACACAACTCGAAATGCCCCATGGGCTTGCGTTTCTTCAATGCAACTTGCAAGAAAAATACTGTGCGATGGCGGGAAATGAATCAACCAGATCCCATCACAACTCCACAAAAAATAGAGAATCAGTTTCAGTTATGTTACCAGATTACATTGCCTCTGGGATGAAAGTGCTTTCACACACCTGAACCAGTACACGGCAAACAAAAGCTAGTCCAGGCTCCCAGTGGTGTACGCTAGAAAAAAAGAAAAGAAACAAGAAAAAAGTTCATTGAAGCACAGAAACGAAAAAAATAAATTCTCACCCCCACACTTGCAAAAAACAATTCTCATGTCACTTAACCCTCTCTCTATCACGCACAGATTTAAGGTTAGTACATTGTTATCTCCCGAAAAGGTAGTCAATGTGCTCGTTCCGTCAAGATTAAATGGATCCGTCTCACCGTCAAAATAAATTTCAAGTGATCGGGACGAGAAAAGCAGAATGCTGAAGAGCACGCATAGATTCGCCTGCCAAGCTAGACTGCCACAGACCCAGAGTAATTAAACCTGAAATCCTGCCCCCCCTCGTGAGAGAGTCGACACGACTGAGCTGTGGTAACTTGGTACACTGATTATTAGCAAATCCATAAGGCCCAAACTGAAACCGCCCCGCTCAGGCCGCCACGAATTGAGAGGCGTACTCGCAGTTCTCAAGACATTAGCTTCAAGCCTGTAATTTCACGAACGACCAAAGGTATTATACCCCAGCCAGAAATGAGCTCCATGGATTGAATCATGGCACAACAAAAAACAGAGGCCTCATCCCAATGCGTAGTGAAAACCACACACTGAAACTATACCCCCGTATATACTGTAAATTGCCAGCATCACCGACAATTCCAGCTCACACCAAAAACCACCGCATCGACATTAAATGAAATAAACACACAGCTCACGGGCCATGGAATCCAATCATCACCCGAAAAAATCGGAGAGATCAAAGAAACCAGTCGAGGAATCCAATCGTCACCCAAACCCCAAAAAAGGAGAAGGAGAGATCAAAGAAACCATTCACACAAAAACTTTCCCCAACAAGAGAAAAACAAAGTGCGCCGGACTTTGTGCGAAATCTCAATGAGATTGCCGTTAAATACAGAGACTGGGTTTTCAGAAACACAATTCCTCAAAATCAAGAAAGCCAGAGGCCCCCCTCTTCGTCCTCAGAAAAGTATTTCCTTACCCCCAGGAGAGTACGCTGTACACTTCCAGTGATAGAATCGAAAATTTTATAAGCGATAGGGCTAGCATCTCTCTCATGCAATGTCGACCTTTTTTTCAAACCTTATCATTTCATGCGGCAAAAAAATCGGGATCCTTTCAGAGACAAAAGCACCCAAATACACATTCTACCCCAAACTCCGCAACACTATAAACTTCACAGCGCTGGGCAACAGCGGCACACATCAGTAAGTTGATCCAACGAATTCGCACAATAAATCCCCAACCTTCGAGCATCCAAATATCAGCCAAAAAAACCCAGAGTAAACAGAATTAGAAATGCATCTCCACCCGCCCCGTTCACCCACAAAATGAATCATTGAGATATGACTATATTGCCTCGTATGTATGCGTGCTCCACCTACGTCCGCAGTAGACATGAGTATGAGAAGAATTGAAAAGAAATGTACGAACGCAAATGAGGAGTTCTCCGAGTTACGAGATTTGTAAACAAAAATCGAGTTACAGGTCCGTCCTATTTATCCGCAGCACAAGTTTATCGCATCGACCCAGGGACTGATTCTTCCGAGAGAGCGAGCTTTAATACACGCGCCAAGGCTCAAGAAATACACAAAACATCATGAGCAGGATTCCAGATTGGACTTTGAAAACAAAAAAAAGACTGCGTCCCCCAAATTATTTAACGTCAAGATGGACCCAAGTTCCCCGCAAAACAAAAGCATTTGTACTATCCGATTTCGACCCCTCTTCCTATACACCACCAGAACCAACTGATGGATCCAAGTCAATTGAAGGTACTCGACATATCTTCCTCTGTACTTTTGCCATTGAGAAAAATGGGCTGTCTCCAGCCGAAAAAATAAAGACACAAAAACGCCAAACCCCCAAAACAGACGGGCTTGATGCTTGCAGGTGATCCACAAATAGCATTACATCGCCTGAAATAAAATACATATTTCAAATCAGAGACATAACGACACCCGAATTTTTTTTGCAACAAAGAAAAATCACAGACAAAAAAGAAAAAGTCTGAACACGACGGCATTACAGGTCGCAAAAGAACGGCACAAACGAGCCCTAACCCCCACACATTGTTGGATAAAGACTATGCGATATGCCATGCTCCAGCCACTGACATTTACTGCGATCATACCCAAGGCTACAAAAGTCGTAACATGTTTTGTAGCTCCTGAATAATCTTTTCACAGGCGTAAGACATTTTACCTTCATTACGCATTGCAAGCAGAATCCGTGCAGAAACTTCAGACAGGAAAGTAGGTGACGACTCAGTTACTGACCCCAACCTCGAGAATACAGACAAATCAAAAATTTCCGATAGGCATCTCGTCTCGTGAGCGAAATAAATTTTGCAAGGGCCGCAGAAACCGCAAGGTAGATCCACGGGGTACCCCAAAACATTTCAAGCATCACTCCATAGCCACACCGGCCCGGTCAGAAAGCATCTCGTCTCGTGAGCGAAATAAATTTTGCAAGGGCCGCAGAAACCGTTAGGTAGATCCACGGGGTACCCCAAAACATTTCAAGCATCACTCCATAGCCAACAACCGGGTGTGTAAGGTACGAATAAACGACAAGCAAAATGCCAAAAAAAACGATTGAATCTGAATTGTTTCAAAAACGCCCAGTCCAACAAGAAAGTTTGATCATGAGAAAAACAAAGAAAAAAAATTCTCCGAAGAAAAAATTAATTTTTGCTGACCCAAGAAAAAAAATTTCAGGTTATATACAGACATAAGGAACGCCAAAACAGACATCTCAACAACCGTTTTCTAGCAAATTACTAGTAAAAACGCCGTTTTCCCCCTCAAAAAGTCACAAAAACACAAACCTTCGATACCGCGGATCTATGTTATAGTGCGAAATGCGACTATTTGCAAATTCACATATGAAAATTTTTTGCCTGCATTTTATTTTTTCGACTTGGTGAAAATCCGCATTCGGGCCATGTGCCGGAACGTAGTAGTAGTGCGGAATGCGACTTTGGGCAAATTTACATATGAAAATTTCACCCAATCATTTTATTGCAGAATGTTGAAAATTGGGTTGAAAAACGGCGAAATCCGTTTCCCGCACCCTGATTGGCCGGTTCCTTAC
>WTKN01000132.1 GCA_011524395.1 Moorena sp. SS36440bin_2 | reverse complement strand
ATTTTCACCGAGATGTTTTTGGATAAGACTGAAAGCTTGACCAAAATGCGCTAGCTATCAGCTAACAGCTATCAGCTATCAGTTATTAGCTATCAGTTATTAGCTAACAGCTATCAGCTATCAGTTATTAGCTATCAGCTATCAGCTATCAGCTATCAGTTATCAGCGTATGCGCTCGCGCACGCTACGCGAAGAGCTATCAGCTTATGCGCTAAGGGCAAATCCCCACACTTTCAATTCTCATTAATCTTGAACTATTAAATTCTCCGGTTCAAGGTTTATTTTAAGTAAGCTGACGGCTGAATGCTGACGGCTGAATGCTGAGTTTTGAATGCTTACATGTTTCCCTACCTAAGCGATGTGGCCTTCGGCCTCCGCTTCGCGATTCGGCAAAGCCGACGCTTCGCGAACGCGCTTTGGTGTTGGTTGCTGCGATTGGCGGCAACCACTCCTCAAGATTACGGTTCTACCGACTGCTGATTTTAATCACAGATGGGTACATTGATGGAAGTAAAGTACATAAAACTTTACACCAGGGTGATATTTCACCCACTGCTTAAATTCCGTAAGGTGAACCGGGGATGTTTGAACATTTTACAGATAAAGCGATCAAATCCATCATGCTGGCTCAGGAGGAAACCCGTCGCTTGGGACAAAGCCTCGTAGGAACTGAGCAACTTTTGTTGGGTTTGATTGCACAAGGAACAGCTGTGGCAGCCAGAGTACTCAGGGATTTTGGTGTTACCCTCGAAGATGCTCGCTACTCGGTAGAAAACATTGTGGGTAGGGGTTCGAGAATGGTTAGCTCAGAACTTCCTTTCACCCCCAAAGCTAAACAAATTTTTCAGCAATCTTTCCAGGAAGCTAAGCAACTAGGACACAACTACATCGATACTGAACATTTGTTGCTAGCTATTATTCACGACAGGAACAGCGTTGCGAGTCAAGTACTGGTCAACCTGGGTGTAGACTTAACAGAATTACGCACCCATGTCATTAGTACGATAGCAGAATTAACAGCAGCAACGACTGCTAAGGGAAAAGGTTCCTCGTTTATGGGGAATACTCAAAACCAGAAAGCTACCTTAGAAGAATTTGGGACTAATCTGAGCAAGTTAGCTGCAGAGGGCAAACTGGATCCGGTGGTTGGTCGTCAGCAGGAAATCGAGCGGGTGGTGCAGATTTTAGGTCGTCGTAGCAAGAATAACCCGATATTACTGGGGGAACCCGGAGTTGGCAAAACTGCGATCGCAGAAGGTCTAGCCCAACGGATTGTATCTCAAGATGTTCCAGACCTGTTGGCAGACAAACAAGTGATTAGCCTAGATATGGCTTTATTGGTTTCTGGTACTCGCTTCCGGGGAGACTTTGAAGAACGGCTCAAGCAGATTGTCTCTGAAGTCCAGCAATCCGGGAATATTATCCTAGTAATTGACGAAATTCACACCTTAGTCGGTGCTGGATCCTTAGAAGGGGGTATGGATGCGGCTAATCTCCTTAAGCCTGCTCTAGCTAGAGGGGAACTCCAGTGCTTGGGAGCTACTACTCTGGATGAATACCGCAAGTATATCGAGAAAGACGCAGCACTAGAACGTCGTTTCCAGCCAGTTATGGTCTCGGAACCCTCTGTAGAGGATACCATTGACATACTCCATGGTTTGCGCTCAACCTACGAGGAGTATCACAAAGTCCAGATTTCCGACCAAGCGTTACTGGCTGCAGCTCAATTGTCAGACCGCTATATCTCGGACCGCTATTTACCCGACAAAGCCATTGACCTGATTGACGAAGCTGGGAGTCGGGTTCACTTGATGCACTCAAAACCTTCCTCAAGGGCTAGAGCAGAATCACAGTGGCAGAGTGAGGGAATTGAAGATAACTTACCCCAATCTCCAACTATTCCGATTGTGGATCAAGAACACATTGCTCAAATCGTAGGGTCTTGGACTGGGATACCGGTCAATAAACTGACGGAATCTGAATCAGCTCTGCTGCTGCACTTGGAAGAAACCTTGCACGAGCGGCTCATTGGTCAAGACGAAGCTGTTACTGCTGTGTCTCGGGCAATTCGTCGGGCAAGAGTTGGATTAAAGGATCCCAATCGACCGATTGCTAGCTTTATCTTCTCTGGTCCGACTGGAGTTGGTAAGACAGAACTGGCTAAATCTTTGGCTTCCTACCTGTTCGGGTCAGAAGACAAGATGATTCGCCTTGACATGTCAGAATATATGGAACGCCACACTGTTTCCAAGCTGATTGGTTCTCCCCCAGGGTTTGTAGGTTACGACGAAGGTGGTCAACTGACTGAAGCTGTCCGACGCCAGCCCTACTCGGTGGTACTATTTGATGAAATAGAGAAAGCTCACCCTGACGTTTTCAATGTACTCTTGCAACTGTTAGATGATGGTCGTTTAAGCGATGCTAAAGGTCGTACTGTAGATTTCAAGAACACAATATTAATTATGACCTCCAATATCGGTTCTAAAGTGATTGAAAAAGGAGGTAGTGCTTTTGGCTTTGAGTCGTCAAAAACCTATGATGAATCTAGGTATAACCAGATCCGCACTCAGGTAAATGACAATCTTAAAGACTATTTCCGTCCTGAGTTCCTCAACCGCCTTGACGATATAATTGTCTTCCGTCAGCTCAAGAAGAATGAAGTTAAGGAAATTGCTGAAATTATGCTTCAGGAAATCTCTAGCTCTATACAAGAGAAAGGAATTATCCTGGAAGTCACAGAGCGATTCAAAGACCACTTAGTCACAGCAGGCTACGAACCCAGCTATGGTGCTAGACCTCTACGACGGGCAATTATGAGCCTGTTAGAAGATAGCTTAGCCGAAGCCATGCTATCTGGTCAGATTCAAGAGGGTGATACAGCAATTGTTGATGTGGATGAGCACGGTCAGGTCAAGGTATTATCTGCTAACGCCCAAAAGCGGCTGCTGCAACCGGTTGGTGTTTGCTAGTGCTAAGGAGTGATGCCAAATTCCGTTAAAGCTTGGACTTTAAAGCCTGGATCTGTAGAGGGGTAGCCTTTAACCCCTCTAAGATATATCTACATCTACATATCTTTTTGAGTAGATATATACAGCGCCATAGTTCACAAGGAAAAAGGCTCCCCCCCATGAAGTTAGTTATTCCCGTTGCTCTACCAGAACATTCCTATGATATTGCGATCGCACAACACCTTCCTGATGGCAACATGACCACAGGTGGCTTAGATGATCTTGGGGTTTGGATGAGCCGTCTACAGTTGGGAAAAAAAGTTTTAGTGGTATCGAATCCAGCGATTTTCCGAAGATATGGGAAAAGAGCGATCGCAGCCTTGGAGTTAGTGGGATATCAGGTATCTAGCCTTACCCTCCCTGCTGGTGAACGATACAAAACTGTCAAATCTATCCAAAAGATCTATGATGTTGCCCTAGAACACCGCCTAGAACGCTCCTCGACTCTAGTGGCATTGGGCGGTGGGGTAATTGGGGATATGACAGGATTTGCAGCTGCTACTTGGCTAAGGGGAATTAATTTCGTCCAGGTACCCACATCTCTCTTGGCCATGGTTGATGCTTCAGTTGGTGGCAAGACTGGGGTCAATCATCCCAAGGGCAAAAACTTGATCGGTGCCTTCCATCAACCACGATTTGTCTTAATTGACCCCTCGGTATTAAAAACATTGCCAGCCCGAGAATTGCGAGCAGGGATGGCAGAAGTGATTAAGTATGGGATTATCTGGGATGAACAGCTATTTGTGAAACTAGAGGAATCGAAGCGACTTGACCAATTGCGTTACCTGAAGAAGGATTTATTAGAAACAATTCTGTCTCGGTCTTGTCAAGCTAAAGCAGATGTGGTTAGTCAGGATGAGAAAGAAGCTGGAATCAGAGCAATTTTGAACTATGGTCACACCATTGGTCATGCCGTAGAAAGCTTAACTGGCTACAAGTTAGTCAATCATGGAGAAGCCGTAGGGATTGGTATGGTAGCCGCAGGCCAGATTGCTGTGGCTCTCCAGATGTGGCAGCCAGAAGATGCCGAACGCCAGGATGCTTTAATCAAGAAAGCTGGACTACCTACTCAGTTACCGAATGGGCTAGATCTTGATGCCATTATTGATACCCTGCAAACGGATAAGAAGGTAAAAGACGGTAAGGTAAGATTTGTTTTGCCTACCAAGATTGGTGAAGTAACCTTGACAGATCAGGTGCCAACTGATGTGATTAGGGAAGTGCTTAGGCAAATACAGCAATAGCAAAGGGAATCGGGAGTAGGGAATCGGCAATCGGCAATCGGCAATCGGCAATCGGCAATCGGGAGCGGTGGGACTCCCGACTGAAATGTCAAGGTTTGATAACTTGTTCTTAACATCTATCGAAGATGCTATGAAACAATTGATAACCGGCTAAAGGGTTTTACCCCTCATGTCACTCAATTCCTTACTGGGTAAGACTATCCCCAGGTTACCCTAGGGGGCTGAAAGGATTTGCCCACACCATTCTCCATAGCAATTAAGGAAACTTAATCGAGAAATCGCAAAATTTTCAAAATGAGCTAGGGTAGACATTGGCACCAATCTAGTTTTCAATCTAGGGTTAGGTTGCTATTCACACACGAAAATTCCCCAAAACTATGGGCACAGGGCTTATTGCCCCACGTTAAGCGTGAAATTAACTAAAAAATATGCGACCTTAGCAGTAGTGGCAATTCGTTGTAATTCGGTTCCAGTTGAGAGGCAATATTAATGAGTGATGGTATGGCATTCCTGACGGGGGCTGCCTTTGCCGGTATGGCAGCATTGTTTCTCCTCAAAGGAGGAGGCAATATGGTGGCGAATAACCTTCCCTCTTCCCAACCCTTCCAAATTTCCCCTAACAATCCTTATAATTCTCCTTACGCAGATCAAGCGCCAAACCAGGCTCTAGCTTCGCCGAACTTAAATAATAATTTAAATAATATGCTCAATGTTGAACAGCAGCGGCGGGACACTGAGCAGCTCAAAACTATGGTTGAGCAACAACGAGCTGAAACTGAACAGCTCAAAGCCCAACTTCACAATCAGCAGTTACTGCTAGACAATCTAACTGCTCAGGTTGATGCCAGTGTGATCAGGGCTCCTGAGCAACTAATCCCTAATCGTAAAACTAATAATGAGACGGCAAATACCCTGATGTCAGGGATACTTTGGGGACTTGGCGGTATGGCCGTAACCATTGGTGGTGGTGCCGTTGTGATTGGAGGGTTAGCCTTGCTCTCACGACCACAGCGTCCTCCTCGTACAACTTACGTGGTGCAACACCCCTACTCTGGTGTTCCTCCTTCCCTACCAGCTAGACGGCGCTCTGAGTTTATGTCTCATCAATATGATGATAGACTTTATGACCGGATGGACTACGATTAAATTCTCCAGTCTAATCATCGTAGTATAGGTCTTCCTCAGAATCTAGGAATTTTAAGGATTGTCCCAAAAACTGCCACACTAGAGGTGCGATCGCTCCGCCAAGAAGACCAATACCAACGCTAACAGCCAAGACAACACCGATTGGTAGATCAATCGACTCGAAGACTAAAAACTTCAGGGATACTTCCGTGATATTTTGGATCGAAAAAATAGCGATCGCGCCAATCCAAATAGCAACTATCAGAGATGTCAGAAGTAAGCCAAGAATTCTGATATGGGAATAGTTCATTATGGTGACTAGTTTCTGGTGACTAGTTTTAGTCTATGTATTATTTTTTCTAGCACATTCGCCCATAGCGCACTGGTGTAGGGTGGGCAAATCTAGATAGTTTCACCATTTCTACAGTTATCATCGACATGCAGCCCACCCTACTGACAAAGGCTGGCTTACCAACCCTGTGTCACAATTGTTGGTAAGAATAGCCGGTTGTCAGAGCGATGCCCCAACTACTCGACCAAAGCACGGATCAACGCATTGTCCATGATGGCACCTGGGAACAGTTTAAGTTCATCCAGAAGGGATTTGATGGTTCTCCTGGAGTACGGCTGTTTTACTTTGATGGGATAATCGAGATTCTGATGCCAGGACGCGAACACGAAATTTTTGCCAGTATCATCGGTTACTTAATAACAACCTTTCTGACGGAAAAGGGTATTTTCTTTCAGCCAACTCGCTCCATGACTCAGGAAAAAGAAGGCGTCGCCTCTGCCCAAGCTGACGAGTCTTACTGCATCGGTAGTGTTAAGCCAATTCCAGATTTGTCCATTGAAGTGGTTTTTAGTAGTGGTGGCATCAGCAAGTTAGAACGCTATCAAGCTTTAGGTGTTCCAGAGGTTTGGTTTTGGGAAGATGGATTACTGAAGCTTTATCATCTTTCTGATGGTAGTTATTTCCCAATTGAGCGTAGCTTGCTACCCGGACTGAGTGAACTAGATCTTGATTGGTTCAGACACTGTGTTTTGATGGCGGAAACCGATGCGGGAGAAGCGATTAGAGCATTTCGTCGGCAGATTTAGTGTTTGCATTCTCACCTCTAGACTGGCCCCACCACATGACTATCATAAAAGCTAATTATGTTTCCTGAAGGTTCAGAGACATCAAACACACTGTGTATTCGGCCTTCGCGAATTTCGCTCGGTGCATAGCCAGCCTCTTGCAGGGCGACCTGTTGAGCTTTTAAATCATCCACCATCAGATCAAAACTTGCTTGTCCTGGTGCTGCTAATGGTTTATTTCTAAGCACCAGATGGGTTCCCCCTCTTAACTCAAGTACTGCTAAGTCTTGAAATTCAGCAACTTTTCGCATCCCCACAAACTCGAAGAAGTCGAGAGATTTTTTGAAGTCTGAAACGTTTATGCTAACATGCCCAATCCAAATAGGAGGGCGTTCATCTTGCTGTAGATTATTTGCAGTCATGGTTTTTTGTCTAAAACTATTGGATATTGTTTAAATTTAAGCTCCGAAGCTCCGTACTACCTACTCTCTTTCAAGGAAAATACTCTGTTATCAACTATACTTCGGTTGCTATAAATCGCGTTATAATCGTAGTCATTGGTATGGTTTCGGGAGGGCAAACTATTCCTACACAAGCACAACTATTACAATGTTATACTCTGTCTTGTTGGGCTACAAGGTGTTATTTACCAATTAATTTAATCAGATTTGATGAACGCACTGGCAATATATTCCTGCTAATTAGTGAAGAAATTGAGATTGACATTAAACCTAATGGGAAATGGATAAAATGAATCAAAAACCTAATTTTAAAACCATGATAAAGACTTGAAACGTTAGGTCTTATCTCACCCTTGAAGATTAAGATGCTTTTGATGCTTATTTAGATAAAGTACGGGCAAAAAATCGAGTAGTTTATCCCCCTTTAAAGTCCTTATAAGATTTGGAAAACTATCCAGAGGTTATTGAACAAATGCGTCAAGCCTCCGGTAATAATTTTAACCAAAATGATTTAAGTTAGCATCAACTAAAGCTACATTTATAGCTATAAGTTTATACAGGTTTTTTAGTGTATTAAATACTTAAGGGATTTGTTTATAATACTAGGTACTGAAGAAGCATTTTAGTTATCGGAGAGTGACAGAATAGTAATAGCGCTATGGGCAAGGCAATAGGCAATACGCATTAGTTCAAAAGTTGACTAAAACAGCTTTTGATATTGTATTAATATCCTAACTTGAATGCGTATTTCTATATCTTATGGTACAGCTAAAAATTCCTAAAATAGCAATATCTTCAGCCAAACTCTACCGATAATAAAATAGCTATACTAAATTCCTGATGCCCGGCTGTATTTCCGAGCACAGTAAGGGTAAACAAACCGTAAATATACTGCCTTGGTTTAACTGCGATCGCACTTTGACATTCCCTCCCATCCCCTCGACCAAAGTCCTGACAATGGATAGACCCAATCCCGCGCCACCGGTAGAACGAGTTCTAGTTTCATCGACCCGATAGAAGCGGTCGAAAATACGGGCTTGTTGTTTTAAAGGAATACCAATACCACGATCACAGACCTCAATTCTGCCACGGCCATCAACCTCAGTTAACTTCACAGTGACTGGTTTATCGACACTAGAGTATTTTACGGCATTATCAATCAAATTCAGTAGGACTTGTTTGAGGCGATTTATATCAGCTTTGACCCAAATTCCAGGTTTATTACTCTCAACTTTAATAACTCGCTTAGTATATTGTCTTGCCATCTCAGCCACCTCTTCGACCAAGTCATCTAAGACAAATGATTCTAGATTGAAGTGTATATGACCACTATCTGCTCGTGCTAAATCCAGTAAATCCTGCAACATTTGCACGGTGCGGTCAGCTTCTGAAGACGCAATTTCTAGGGCTTCGCGCTGAGGTGGACTCAAATTAGCACCGCGACGTAAAGTACTTTGGACATAGCCTGAGACTAAGGTTAAAGGAGTACGCAATTCATGGGATACATTGCTAACAAATTGCCGTTGATTTTCTAAGGCATCATTCAGACGCACAAGCATTTCGTCAAAGGTTTGTGCCAATTCTCTAACTTCAGTGGGAGCATTATCGAGCTGTATTTGCACATCTCCCAAATCATCAGCAGAAATACTCTCCGTTAGCTGACTCATCAACTGTAGTGGTTGGAGCGATCGCTTAATATAGAATGCGATCGCAATACACATCCCGCCAATAGCGAGTGCTGTAGCAATCCCCAGACTCCGGATCAACTGCAAAAACATCTTTTGATCACTAGTAATGTCTTGGGCAATGTAAAACTTACCAAGATTGGATTGTTTAACTTCCAAAGTAGTGCCGCAAACCACCCAGTAGCTTCCGTTTACTTCCAAGACTTCCGGCATGGGTGGTATCTGTGACAAAAACTTTGGAGACGTCAGCGTTTCAATCACCTCTTGCGCTTCAGATTGAGCAACAATACCATTGTTGGGATGCTTTACCCAGAGTAGGGTGTTACTATTGCTGAGTTTATCAATTGCTTTTTGCATCCCGGTTTCCGGGGTAACCATATCGCTATATATTTCCACATCCTGGGGGAAGCGCTCTGCAATATAACTAATACTCTGTTTGTGAGTGGAAACCAGAATATCCTGCATTTTCCAGCTGGTCCAAATTGCCAAACTCCCCATACCTAAGGCTGAAACAGCGGCAATTCCTAAGGTTAGTCTTACCCGTAGGGAACGTAAATCAAGATAATGGTAGGAGTTATGCAAGAATTTATCCAGCAAACGGCTGGGGAACTTCATCAGTCTTTGTAGGATTATTGATATTAATATTACTAATTATCAGTTTTACAGAACAATCTGAGAAATTACTGATAGACTAGTTAAAATCAGATAACTAATATCTGCTTTGGTAGGATGGGGATTGTCAAGCTAGGATAATTGGGAATTGGGAATTGGTAACTATAATTACTATCGAGCGATAACTACTGGACTAAAAACACTACCGATATCGCACTACCCATTAAGGTGTTTGACATTGATATAACCTCACAAGCTCTTATAGTAAATTTTAACATACATGCTTTAGGGTTGCGCGTAGGTCTATAACACTACAGATAACACTATCCCAATAAGTACATAGTATCTGATTGAGGAGACCAGTCTAAGGTTAGTAACAGTAAGTATCTTCTTGTAGCCGAGTAAAAATCCACCGTGTTGAACTGGATTTATTTAACTCCCTATTGGAATTTATTTTATTTGATAAATATAGCCCAATTATGAGTATCGGTAATCGGTAAAATAACGTATATTTATAATATCTACCCATGGGAATTTATTTGTGAACAAGAGGTGCGCTCTTACTTGGCGAATTTACTTCTTAATGGTAAGAGCGTACCTAAATATGTCTCTATTTGGGTGCATCTCATCTTTGTAAAAAAGTGGCGTAGTGGAGCGACACATCTAAAATGGTGCAATAAGCGTAGGTTGGGTTGAAGAATGAAACCCAACACCAGTAGGGTGTGCCACGCCAGTAGGGTGTGTTAGGGGGGGCCTCATTTTCTGCCTCTAGCCCTTGGTTATGTTGCTGCACGTAACGCACCACGGTGTCAAACAGCATGCATTGAGATGCACCCGTCTAATTTCTAGTTCTCTCAATATCCCGATTCTAGTCATTACCGGCAATTTAATTATGAAACGTTTTGGAAATTTACTGTTAATTTTGTCAGGAATCCTAATGGCGGGTGAAGCCTCAACTGCCTTAGCTGAGTCTCCCAAAATCGGGGAATGGGAACCAACCCAACACAGTAGTAAAGCTCTAACTGTCTCACATTTAGGGGCTACTGAGGTTTCTGACATGTCAGAGTATACTGAAGTTCCTAGGTTAGGGGATATATCTGAGACTGAATCACCGACTACCGATGCCCCTACCGAAACTTCGGATACTGGTATACCTATACCTAGAAATCCTATAGATATAGAAGTGCCATTACCGGATAATTCCACTGAAGACACTAAGCAGCAAGATACCTTAGTAGATAAGGATCTTCCAGAAACAGAAACTTCTAGGACAACTGTACCTACAATAGACTCAGATACCAAAGATACAGAAACTACGGATACAGAAACTCCAGATACAGAAACTGCGGATACAGAGGTAGAGAAAGAAGAAACCACAACGGCTGTTGACGCTGAAGAAAAAGACCTGGAAGCAGAAGCTGAAGAACTCAGCCCAGAAGAACTGGCAAAACTGCAAAAACTTATTGAAGCCGATAGACTTTATCTAAGTGGAGATATAATTGGTGCTGAACAACTATATCGTGAAGCAAAGAATCCTTTTGATAATCTAGAACCAGTTCAAAAACTACCGGAGCCAATTTACGAAACCACTCAACTCTCTCCCGCTGGTGGAGTTTACTGGCGTAACTATGAGTCAGGGTTAGAAAAGAATTTAGAAAGTAAAATTCTGATTCCCCTCAAGTTTTTAGTAGAGCAGCAACCAGACTTTATTCCCGGTCATATACGCTACGCTCAAGCTCTAAAAGATTATGAGCGGCTTGATGAAGCCTTAGTAGTTTTAACGCAAGCTAAAAATCTATATCCCAATGAGCCGGAATTAATCAAGGTAACTATGGCAATGCTAGCAGACTCAGAAAATTGGTTTGAAGCATCTCTGGTAGCTCGTGAATTTGCCCTGTTTAATACTGAGCATCCTCAATCGGAAGAGTTTCTTCAGCTCGCTGATCAGCATCTAGACCGCCACATTTCCCATCTCCGGAATGAAATTACCGGTAATACAATAATGAATGTGATCACTGGAACATTAGGTTATGTTTTTACTGGTAATCTCTTTGGTCCCCTGTCGGCAATAGAGTCAACTGTATTAATGCTTCAGGGAGAATCAGGCATTGGGAAAAGAATTGCTAAGCAAGCACAAAAGCAATTACCGATGCTAGAAGACGAAGAAGTGCTGGAGTATGTGCGGGAAATGGGAAATGAACTTACCAAGGTAACAGGTCGCGATGAGTTTAACTACGAGTTTTATGTAGTTATGGATGACCAACTCAATGCTTTTGCTCTACCAGGAGGTAAAATATTTATCAACGCTGGGGCTATCCTAAAAACCAAGTCCGAAGCAGAATTAGCTGGTTTACTGGCTCATGAACTATCCCATGCTGTGTTATCCCACGGTTTCCAGTTAGTCACTCAAGGTAACTTGACTGCTAACATTGCCCAATTTATCCCCTATGGTGGCACTGCTGCTAATTTAATTGTACTTAACTATAGCCGGAATATGGAACGTCAGGCTGATGATTTAGGAACTAAAATTCTTGCGGCTAGTGGCTATGCAGCAGATGGATTGCGCAATTTGATGATTACACTGCATGATCAAGGTGGACCAAAACCATTATTTCCTTGGCTTTCAACCCACCCAGAAACTAAAGAACGGATTAATAATTTAGAAGCTATAATCGACAATAATGGTTACAACCGTTATACCTATGAAGGTGTAGAAAAGCACCTAGAGATTCAGAAGCGAGTTGCTGAACTCCTGAAAGAATATGAGGAAAAACAGAAGGAAGAAGAGGAAGGAAAACAGGAAGTAAAACAGGACGGAAAACAAGAAGATGAGCAGGAGCAAACACAGGAGAAAGAACAGGAGCTAAAACCAGAAAATGAGCAGGAGCAAACACAGGATATAAAAGAAGAAGATAAGCAGGAGCAACAACAGCAGGAGTAATATCGTAAGCATTCAGCTAATCCGCCTCAAGGTAGCATATTAGCTGAATACTTACCATCACATTGCTTCAAGTTCTTTACCTTTGGTTTCCCGAACTGCAAAAACAACTAGGAAAAAGGAGATAGCAGCAGCAATGGTATAAAGACCATAAGCAGTACCTAAACCAAATCTAGTCAGGAGAATGGGGAAAGTGATGGTAATGAAAAAATTGGCCAGCCATTGAGTTGAAGCACCAACAGACAGTGCAGAGCCTCGAATCTGGTTATTGAACATTTCCCCTAGCATTACCCAGACCACTGGTCCCCAGGAAAAGCCGAAGCAGAACACATAGAGGTTAGCGGCAAAGAGGGCAACAATCCCTTGAGAGTGAGTCAGAATCAATTCACCAGCACTATCCAACTGGGCGAAAGTGAAAATAAATGCCATTATGCCCAAGGTCAAAGTCATCCCAATAGACCCGATCAGCAGAAGGGGTTTACGTCCAAATTTGTCGATGTATGCGATCGCTAAAAGGGTAGTAAGAAGATTAATAGCGCCAGTAATAACATTAATTAGCAGGGAATCCCCTTCTGAGAACCCTACCTCTTGCCATAACACATTACCATAGTAGAATACTACATTAATTCCCACAAACTGTTGAAATATAGATAGCCCCATGCCTAGCCAGACAATGGGAAGCAGCATACCATTTTTACCAATGAGATCAGAGAGTTTAGGCTTGCGCTCCTTGAGAACTGTTTGCTGAATTTCCAAGACCTTGGCTTGGACATCACCACTCTCAATCTTGGCGAAAACAGCAGCAGCTTTTGTCAAGCGGCCAATAGAGACCAAAAAGCGGGGAGATTCAGGAATTAACCAAGCCCCCACCCAATAAACAGTTGCTGGAATAAGCTCCATCCAGAACATCCAGCGCCAAGCCGGTATAGAAAACCAAAGTGGTGCTTCTGCTGAACCGGTAACCATACTAATCAAGTAGTTGCTGACAAAAGCAATAAAAATACCAATAACAATGGCCAATTGCTGCAGAGAACCTAACCTTCCCCGTAGGTGAGCTGGAGAAACCTCTGCGATGTAAGCTGGACTAATTACACTAGCGGCACCCACAGCAATACCACCCACGAGTCGATAGACTACAAAATCCCAGATACCGATTGCTATACCAGAGCCAATGGCACTGATCGTAAATAAAGCAGCAGTGATCAGCATCACCTTTTTGCGGCCATACCAATCCGCCATCTGTCCAGCGTAAAACGCCCCAACTGCAGAACCTAGCAGCATCGAAGATACTGAAAATCCCGTCCCGACGCTAGTGGAGTTAAAGGCTTTTTGCAGTGCTGTAATCGTGCCATTGATAACTGCACTATCGAAACCGAATAAAAAACCACCAATGGCAGCCACTGCAGAAATCAGAATTACAAAAGATATATGGTATTCTTGTTTATCATTTATCATTGATAGCAGTTCTCAATGGGGTGAGGTACTTTAGTCTTGGGTTAATGGGAGTCGGAAGCGGTGCGACCCGTGGCGAATTTAATTCGACGACTGTAAGCGCACTCCCAGGGAGTAACGCTGCATCACTTGTCAATTTTCCATCTTCATCGATACTTTGTATACTTGGAAGCTTTTTGCCCTAATTCTTTAGGTGGAAAAGTTGCCAGTTAAGCAACTGTCTATGGAAAGAACCACCTATCACCTTAGGCATAGCAGGGTTCAATAGTAGACAGAGTTAGGATTAAACCCGAATCTTACTCAGACCTTAACTACCAAGGAATTGTGTACAGGTTTAAATAGTGGCATGGGGTACCTCACCAAGCTTTAAAAAAGGAAAGTAGAGTTTAAAGGTAAGGTAAAGCTCAGGGAGCAGGCAGCAAATGGAATCAACTAAAAACCCTACCATGGAAGAGATGAACCTATTTTCAGAGCCTGGCAGTGGCAAGGTAGAAAAGACAATTACTCCTCATAAGCCAGGACGAGTCAAGTATAAAGCAACTTACTGGCCAGCAGAAGTATGCTCCGATTTTCAAGTCACCCTTGAACCTGAAGACCCAGTTACAGTTGTTGGTCGCCGGGGCATTACCCTGATTGTGGTACCAGTGGGTTATATTTTTCCCGACGATTCCCAAGAGTCGAGCCATAACCTAGCCACAGGGATTGTCTCACGCTTGTTGAGTTGGACTCAACGATTAGCTTGAGTGTTTACAGTATTTTCACAGTCTACCAAACTAATTAACTAATTAACTTCCATAGCCCAATACTGACCACGGGTCAGTATTGGGCTTCTGGGTTTACTTGAAATTTGCCACTAAGATCACGCTTTCTGAGGGACTTAGGAAATACTCTACCGTTAAAGTTCCTTAATAATTAACCCTATTTAATAGCTGAGTTTACTAGAAGTTTGACACTAAGGTTACTTTTTATTTATAATAGTGTTATCGGTATAGTTTATCTAAACAGCTATGAACAAGTGTGTATGTACTACTGAAGCGGCATCTCTTTTAGGTATTTCTTCTCGGCGATTGCGCCAACTCCTTGAGAAGGGTCGGGTCCGGGGTGCCTATAAAAGTGGGAAATTCTGGATTATTCCCCTGTTCAACAATTTGCCCCAAATCATTAAAGGTACTAGAGGACCAAAAGGAAAATGGCGTACGAGTCGTACTCCGGCTCTAGCCAAGATTAATGTCAACCGTAATCACATTGGCTCGAATATCCACAAAAGTCCTCAACAGCGCAAGCCAGTGATTTCAGTAAAACGAAGTGGCAACAATGTATACGGCAACCAGGTAGAAATCCTCGGTCCGTGTCGGATTGTATATCAGCCAGACAATCCACTGGCTTGTGGCGCTCGTCTGTGGATTGAAACCTTCAGTGACGTTCACTTTATTGGTGGTAGTTCTTCTGCTCGTGGTTGAAACCTGAGTTGCTAGATCCACAGCAGAATAGAAATATCAAGGTTTGTCGAGGATGACAACAATTGATCACACAACTGTGATCACAAAACTATGGAAAGCCTCGGGATTTTATCCGTGGCCATTGACTTGATGCAAAAATTTTTCCAATCGATCCATCCCCTTCTCAATAGAAGCCATATCCGTAGCATAGGACAGACGGATACAATCATCAGCACCAAAGGCAATACCAGGAATTGCAGCAACTTGCTGGGAACTGAGTAAGCGATCGCAAAATTCCAAAGAGCTTAAACCAGTTTGACTAATGTTAGGGAATAAGTAGAAAGCAGCATCTGGCTTCAGACAAGTCAGTCCAGGCATGGCCGTGAGGCGCTCTAACATGACCTGTCGCCGTTGGACAAAGGCTTGGCGCATTTTTTCTACACAGTCAAGGGAACCTTCCAAAGCTGCGATCGCACCATACTGAGCAAAGGTACACACATTGGAGGTGCTGTGACTTTGAATAGTAGTCATTGCTTTAATTAGCTCTACTGGACCGGCTATATAACCGATACGCCAGCCGGTCATGGCAAAAGCTTTAGCAAACCCATTACTAATGATAGTGCGCTGGAATATTTCTGAGCCTACGGCTCCAATACTAAGGTGTTGAGCCCCATCGTAGCGAATTTTCTCATAAATTTCGTCAGAAACCACCAGAATATCTTGCTCTACCAGCACCTCAGCCAAGGCTTTTAGCTCAGCGGGAGTATAAACCATACCGGTGGGATTAGACGGAGAGTTGAGAATAAATAATTTAGTTTCGGGTGTAATGGATGAACGGAGCTGAGCCGGTGTAATTTTGTACCCAAGAGTTGCATCTGTAGGAACAATCACAGGTTTGCCCCCAGCCAGCTTCACCATTTCTGGATAGGAAAGCCAGTAGGGAGCAGGAATAATCACCTCATCTCCCACTTCAATCAGAGCCAGCATCAAGTTAAATAGGGATTGCTTACCGCCGTTGGTGACAATAACGTTCTGTGTATCGTAATCCAGGTTATTCTCATGGCGCAGTTTATTTGCGATCGCAGCTCTTAGCTTCGGTTCCCCAGCGGCTGGACCATACTTAGTCTTTCCTTCATCCAGGGCTTGCTTACTGGCTGCTTTAATATGAGCAGGAGTGTCAAAATCCGGTTCTCCGGCGCTAAAACTACAAACATCAATCCCATCTGCCTTCATGGCTTTGGCTTTAGCAGCAATGGCTAAAGTTAAGGAAGGGGTAACTTGACCAACTCTTGATGCCAGCTTCATTCTCACAAATAATAACTGAGGAATTGTTAATCCGATTGCCTTGACAATCTTATTATTATCTCATAATGCCTAGGCATTTTTGACTAAATTTTAGACTTTTTTTAGATTTTTTTAATATTTATTTTATGTTTAAGCCTTTTCCCTTTGTCATCTAATCAGGGCTAATCAATGCTGTCGCGGTTTGCTGTCAAACTATTAACTTAAGTTAACTAAAGACTAGAAACTATATATTTCTTAAATTGATGTGTTTTTTTCCTGCAATTGACTGGCAATTAATTCAGACTTAAATTTATTGTTTATTTGACTAAGTAGCAGAACAAAAGCATCTAAATGTTAGAAGCCTTACTCAGATAAGATAACAAATATAATAAGCAAAAATACTTATTATATTACTCTTAGATCGAGTAGGTATTTCAAAATAAGATGCCAATATCGCTGAACTAAGTAAGTAGCTATAAAAGTGTCAGCTATTAGCTGATAGCTGGTAGCTGAACGCGCACGCACCTCAAGTAGCGCTAATCGCTGTTCGCTGACATTTGCCCCAACAAGTTTGTTTGGGCTTCTTTGTGTCTACTAATTGATTTTCCTGTCACTGTCGGAAGAGGATATTGTAAATGTTAGAGGTAGAGAAATACTATAGAATCCTGGAGCTGGAGCCTGGAGCGTCACAGGAGGAGATTCACCAGGGCTACCTCGATTTGACCTGGGTATGGCATCCTGACCGTTTTCCTGGTCATCCCCGGCTACAACAGAAAGCTCACTGCAAGCTGCAACAAATCAATGAAGCTCATGCCCAATTGCGCTCTTTACAAAGAACTCTCGGTTGGAAAAATAGACACCCCAAGCCTAAAGCCTATAAGCAATCACCATTAAATAATCAATATCGTAAGTCAGATTTATATAAACGGGAAGTTAATCCTGTAACCACCGAAGCTAGTGAAAGTAAAACTGGGAGTCAGAGTCAGGAAAATCCAAAGTCTAGGCGTGTCTATCGCAGCCAGAAAATTGATGATTGGTTAGATTAACTTACTGGTAATCACTTGTGATCACTTGATCGCTGCTGTAATTGCTTAAGGTTTCTACATCCTGTCGGTAGGCAATTAAGGCGTGACGATTCCGGTATTCGGCTATAGCACGCAGAATTGCATCAGACACTTCCCGGGATACGATCGTCTTAATTTCAACATTGGTGTTGTAGCCAGGAATATCTCCTAGGCGTCTGCCGTGACCCCCCTCTCCCCTTACATCACTAACAGTATAACCAGTAGCCCCGTGGCTTTTGATGAGCTTCACAAGGCTTTCTCTAATTACTGATTCACCAATGATGGTGACTAAGACAGCACTATTGATGGGAGCATCTTCTGTAGACATAGGAAATTCCATAATCCTGACATCTACTAGTCTAGAATTTTATTAGTCTAGAATTTTCTAGTCTAGACTATATAGATGTTAATTTTTAGTTGTCAATGGGATTGACCTAAGGTCACGCTACGAAAACGGATTTACAACCAAGCTCAACTATACCGATTAGCGGGTAATTTCAAATCCCTGCAAACCCTCCGGTGTCTCATTCTTAACCACCACATTGTCAACCACAGCATTTAACGGCCCGCTATGACACCAACGCACCATAGCTTCTACTGCTGGGGTGTTCCCTTCAAACACTGCTTCCACACGCTTATCAAGAAGATTTCTGACCCAGCCGTTCACTCCTAGATGCTTAGCTTGAAGCATTGTGGCGTAGCGATAACCAACTCCTTGAACTCTTCCGGAAATAAAAACATGGGTGCGGATTTGCTTGTCTGGTGTTGATGAGTTTTGCATTGAGCAGTTTGCTGTTGACTACACCAATTAATGTTGAAGGTTGTTCGCCGTAAGCATCCTTATGTCGGCGAGGTTGACTGTAACACACTTTGCTTACGGTCAACTTTTAACCAACCTTCAACATACTTACCCCAAAGCATGGAAGTTGATCGTATTGTTTAGCTACAGGGCACCAGCGGCTGTTTTATCCAATACACCTCCAGATAGGTGTGTGGTGATATTCATCGCTTGCAATACTGGGGCTTTGTCTAAGCCTTGGGGATAATCAATTACACTAACAGCCCCATTTCCCTGCTTGATATTCCAAATTAATGCTGGACTCAAGCCAAGAATGTCACAAAGTACTACTTTATTGATAGCATCATGAGCCACCACTAAGCCAGTCTGAAATTCTAAACCAGATGCTGTAGCTGATTTAACTATCCCATTCCAGGATGGCATTGCCCTTTCCAAAACATCCTGTAAGTTCTCTCCTTCTGGCATTTGTACCGTTTCTGGAGCAACTTTCCACTGATTGAGCAATTCACCATACTCTTGGGTAATCTCTGACTCTAATTTGCCCTCCCATAAGCCATGACTGATTTCCCGGAGTCCATCATCAACTTGCAAATTGACATTGGGGTGAGACTGAAGAATAATTTCAGCAGTTTCCTTAGGACGCAGCATGGGGCTACTGACTGCAAAATCAATGGGGATATCTTTTAGAAACTCACCCGCCTGCTGTCCTTGTTTACGACCATTGTCATTTAAAGGAACATCAATCTGTCCCTGAAAGCGAGACTCACGATTCCAATCGGTTTCACCGTGGCGCACCAACAACAAACGCAACCCTTGGTCAATATCTCCCCTTTTTGGCAAGGTTTCTCCCAAGTGGGAGGTTTGATTGAGGGATTCTAATTGTACGGTTTCTCCCCAACCACCAGTGAAATTTAGCACATTGATGGCACAATTGGATTGCCTGATACTATGGTAAAGAGCAGGATTTACCCCAATGGCACTGCTAATTAAGCAGCGATTGATACCATTATGGGCTACGATTAAAATCGTACCTCCTTGATAGAGGGGGATAACCTCTTGCCAAAACTGCTCTGCTTGTTTGTATAGTTCAAGGACAGGAAAATGTTCTTTTGACCCGACCGCTGTGGGAATTACCATGGAAAATTCATGGGGGCGTTCTTTCCAGCGCTGGTAGTCTTCTGGGAATTTTTCCTTAACTTCGTTCTTTTGCAGATTTTGCCAAAGGGGTAAATCGATTTCCATCAGCTGATCTGATAGCTGTAACCGGGGAGCGTTTGGCAAATAGGATAGGATAGTCTCTGCAGTTTGCTTTGCCCGTTGTAAAGGGGAGCAGTAGATAGCATCAAAGCTGAGGCTACTGAGAGCAGTACCAACTTTTTGGGCATCAGCACGACCTTTGTCGGTCAAGACTGACTGATCACTGCGTCCTTGAATGATCTGCTGAATGTTGTAAGTACTTTGACCGTGACGGACAATAACGACGCGGGTAGCCAATCTCTTATTCCTCCATGAGCAGGTATGTGGTTCAGCCGGGTCAGCTAGGGTGACAAATGTATACTGGGTCTACTGAGATGATTCCGAATCATCAAGGTCATTGTAACCTAGCTAGATCATCCCTAAACTGGCAGTGTAAAGTTGGTGACTAGTTATTGGTTAGTAGTCCATTGAGCAGCAAAAAATAACTAGTAACTAATGAGCAAAATGCTTGTGTGTTGGGGGGTTCGATGACTATAAAACGGTTGGTTTTAATTGTACTGACGATTTTTGCGATCGCTAGAATTGGCCTTTCTCTGGTAGAAAGCTGGGGTCAGCCCCAGATTCAAACTAGTCTGGAACTTCGCCAAACCAATCTAGTACTCCATGGCTGGGAGTGGAAAAACACAACCTCGGATTCTGCTGCACCTGAGCAGCCGAATCAGGAGTCTAAGGTAGATTGGACTGTGGCTCGAAATGCTTTGATTGGTGCTGAGCCGTTTCAATCTGCTCAAAAACAGTATGAAACAGCCCGTCAATTGGCTCAGACCAATCAGTCAAACGTTTTGACCAAACTCCAAAAATTTTCCATAGGGAAGGTAACTACACCGAACGATAGGTCGCAATCACAATCACCAGCCACTCCCCTGACCCAAAACTCCTATCCCTCCGAGCAGCAGCAATTGCAAGAGTCATTGTCTGACATCGAACAGCTGATTGCTCGGCTGGATTTGCGTATTGGCATTATCCAAGCTCAACAAGGAAAAACCGATGCTGCTATTAAAACCTGGGATCAACAGACATACTCTAATGGCTCATTAGAAACTGCTCGGGTATTAATGGGTCTATGGAGTGAGCCACCTCTAGTACTACCAGATGCTGAGCAAAAAATTGAACAAAATTTAGATAATTGGTTCCGCTATCGCGCGTTGAGTCAGCTGTATCAAGTGCAGCAGCGCCAAGATGACCTATTGTCACTCCAAACCCAAGAACAAAAAACGGCTGAACAAGCAATTGTCAAATTATTCGTTATCGCTGTCATCCCAGGATTTAACACCCTATTGGGTTTGATAATCTTAGTGTGTTTGGTTGGTCAGTTGTTGTTTCAAGGTAAGCAATCCCTGATAGCAACGAATCATAATGTGCCATGGAAAACAGCTTGGGATGGGGAAATTATTTGGCAAGTGTTGATTTTTGGTTTTTTCGCCATCGGTCAACTCCTGTTACCCCTTGTAATTGGGCTGTCACTGGGAATTGTTGGGATTAACCCAGCTAATTTTACGGTACAGATGAGTGCTTTTTATGTGTTGCTAACTTACCTAATCATGGCATTTGGGGGCTTGTTAGTGATGTATCTTTCCATTAAGCCCTTTTTGCCCCTGCCAGAGGATTGGTTTAGCTTCAAGTGGCGCAGCAACTGGATTGTATGGGGAGTCGGTGGCTATTTGATAGCACTCCCCTTGGTGATTGTGGTATCTCTGATTAACCAACAGTTATGGCAAGGAAACGGCGGTAGTAACCCACTGTTGCCCTTAGCTTTGGAGGGACAGGACAGCATAGCTTTGATGATATTTTTTCTGACAGCAGCTGTGGCAGCACCATTGTTTGAGGAGATAATATTTCGAGGGTTCTTGTTGCCCTCTTTGACTCGTTATCTACCAGTTTGGGGAGCGATCGCATTAAGTAGTCTGATTTTTGCGATCGCTCATTTGAGTCTCTCAGAAGTCCTACCCCTAGCCACATTGGGAATTGTCTTGGGATTCGTTTACACGCGATCGCGTAATCTTCTAGCTCCCATGCTGCTCCATAGTCTCTGGAATAGTGGTACGCTTCTGAGTTTGTTTGTTTTAGGCAGTAGTTAACAATTAAGTTAAACGTTTGAAGTATCAAGTGTGAAGTATTAAGGGTGAAGTATGACCTGTGACACTCTTCACCCTTCAAAAAACACCATAAAGCTGTTTAATAATTACCATAATCTGATTCCCGTACTCCAAATCTGGATTCCAACGTCTGCCTAAGTCATAAACTGAAGGAGCAACACCTCTGGGCACATAGTCAAAACGAGGGTCTACTATCGGGGGCTCGTTAATCATATCAGTACTGGCATATGCCTTTAGGTGCTCAATGTGAGCTTTAACTCCTGTTTTAGCGTCAGGAAACGTAGCGCCAGCAGCACTAGCCTCAACGGTACCCAATCCACAGAAGTTATTCTGCTCAGGTTTGACCTTACCTCCAAAGCGTAAATAATCAGTTTCCAGACACATCTGACAGAAAGCAACATCGTGGTTAACTCCCTCATTTTCCGCTTCTTCTATGTAAAGTCTGGGTAAGTCAGGAAATTGTTTTAAACCGTCTTGATTTTTTTTCTCAAGAAAGCTTTTCAATTGGCTTTCAGTGGCATTTCCCATCCCCATAATTTGGTCACCATCTTCCAGTAAGGTGCGGGGAAGTGAATTTAAAATTACAGTTTTTGTCTGATTTTCCCAGGATGCAGCTATATTAAATTCCTGTAAGTCTACCGCTTTGACATAGACAACATTTCCATAACTTATTTGGCGAATATTTTCTCGATCAGTTAGGCTAATCCCGAGCATCTCTACTAAATCAACAGGAATAAAGGCATTGCTATTAATTAAAATCCCTTTTTCGTCATACTTCTGTTGTTTAATAAAGATATTGATAGTAGGAAACTCAGGAGTTTTTGGAGTCTGACCGCTCCATTGAATTAACCCTTTAGCAATCCCTTTGGCAAATTTTCCCCGCTGATTTTGCAGTAACTCTAGGTCTTGAGGATTGTCGATAAAACACAATTGCATGAGTACCGAAGAGACGGCTACCTGACGACAAAAGGATAAGCCGCGCCGATTTGGAGAGTGGATATCCGCTTGAACGCCACGACTGGGAAGTTCAGGAATTTCTTCGAGTAAAGCATTCAGTAATAGCTGAGCATCCAGCTGCCTTTCATGGTTACCATAGATGTAAAAGGCTTGAGCCCCTCGCAGGGAACCGTTAAAGGCATTGCCATGGATTTCCAAGGCTACGTCACCAGCTACAGCATTGCCATTGATCCATCGAATCGTGTCTCGACGACTGAGAGAGTCAGGAACAACAATACAATCTACTCCCCGTAATTCCAGCTCTTTAACAATTTCGTTACGGGTAAGTATCATTTCCCGAGATTCTGTTGTGCCTAAAGCCACTACTCCCGGGTCTTTGAGGTCATGACCAGCGGAAATGATAATACGTGCCATGGGTTGGTTTTTTCTCCTTAGTTTACCATTTTTGGGTCGGAAAATAATTCGGTATATTGCTTTAAAAAGTCGTGCTAATAGCTTACGCATTTCGCATTTAAATTGTCAGTTACGGAGAAACAATCAATGAAACCATCAATGATGATTTAGGAATGATGAATACCTCTGGAACTTGTTAATGAATCATAGATTGTTTTGCCATTGACCATTACCATTAGGTTAGGGTCAATGGTTCTCAATTAAAGTCCCATCTTGGCACGGGTTGCTGGGCCGACAATTCCATCTACATCTAAACCGTTTTTTTGTTGGAACTGCTTTACAACTGCCTCGCTACCTCGTCCATAGACACCATCCACATCCAGACTATAGCCTGCTTTGGCCAAGGCTTGTTGAATAGCACGAACGTCTTCTCCTTTCATATAAGGTCGGCTTAGGCGCAGTACCCGAAATTGTATTAACTTCTCAGATTCTTTTTTGGAGGGTACCGAGATCGAAAACCCTTCTGAAAAACTATTGTTTAGTCGTCTCTCGGTTGATGGTCCGTAGGAACCATCTTCGGCAATCCGGTCATTGATATTAAAGCGGTTCCAAACTCGCTGGAATGCCCGTACTGCTAAGGAGCGAATGTCTCGGGTACCTCCACCTACGTAGTCGAAATGAACTGGGTCTCCCCAACCGAGCCATCGCCAGCCATACTTCTGGAGGTAAGGTCGCCAGCTAAGGTAATCTGAAATATCAATGGCTAGACCACTTTGGTGATTACTGCGAGACGGACGGGCAGCAATGGGAATACCGCAACGGCGATTTCTGTAGTGGTTATATAGTATTAATTGCTGGGCAATGGTGCGATAGGCTGAATTTACTACCATGGGAACCCCACGGTCTTGAATAGCACGTTCGAGGGCTCTTTTGGCAGCGGGTTGCAGCATAGCCCAGACCGCAGGACCTAGTTCCACATCTAAATCATCAAAGCTGATTAGTACATTCGGGATGATTCGGTTCATTTCATCAATAATCTGCTTGTCTAGCCCCCGAACCACTTCTGTGGAGCAGGAGGTAACATTCCTGACTTTGATGGATATTTTCTTAGGGAACAACTGCTTGTCATCATCCCAAACCTCGACATGGGGTTCGTAGACGTACCAGGTATTCTTGCCATTAAATTGATCTTTGGTCAAAGCAATCCGCAGGTAAGACTTCTCTTCTTTGAGGTCTACCCAGCTGTGCAGCTCTAGTTCCCTGCCTTTTTTGACCCAAACTTTATCCTCTTCATTTTCGATCTTCTGACTGGGTAGGGGTTGCTGTTTTAGGAAGGTATCATGTACGATTTTCAAAGATAAGACCATCAGTTTCCCTCATGGATGAAATGGTGGCAGTAGTCGTGAGTGGTGAGTCGTGATTGGTGAGTGGTAATTGGTAAGTGGTAATTGGTGTTTGTCACTTAAAGTAAACTCCTGCCTAAGAGGAGTGATTAGGACGTTTCAAAGTAGCTGTTGTTAGCCCTACCAAACTCAAGACTCTTACACTATATAGTTATAATCGATACTAGAGTCTGGGATTATGGGCAAATGGTTGAAAAATTGGACAGAATCCTCCTCTGGTAAAGGTTAGAGTCAAGAGGATATCAAGGTAGGTGCTTGGTTCGACAGTGAGGAGCTACTGACTGCTTCACTATACTTAATCCCTGTTAATGCAATCAGTATCTCACCCTTAATTCATATTATGTCTGCTTGAACAATCCTTCGGAAAGGTGTAGTAAAATCGGGGGACAAAAATTTTTTTGCTTGTGCCAGTTATTAAACTGGCATATTATTTAGTAATAACTTACAGATTTATGATATCCAACAAATATTACAATAGTTAGGGTGCATAGATGTGCGCCTCGCAATTAAATAACCAAAAATCGTGATAAAACGGGATTAAAAGACATAATTCAGACATCGAAAATTAAATAGCGCTATACTATCTTGTAGATACAAGATGTAGCCGATCAACCATGTCAAAGAAAGTAGGCGTAACAAAGAAGATATCGACTCAAGTCATCCCTGTGATAGGGATGTCGGAGTCGGTTGAAGCTGAGTTATTGTCTACCATGAAAAAACTTGGCATCGTCCGCTCTGAATCTTATAACAAGCTAGGTAGTGTCAATCACTGGAAGCTTGACTGGAAAAAAGCCTACCCAGAGGTCAGAAGCTTTAGGACTCCTGAGTCCTTAGGACTGCCCTCCAAACTAATGGAATGGACGGTAAGTGATGTAGCTAAAGCCATTACAGCGAGCCAGGCTGGTTGTACTGAGGCAGTTATAAAGAAGGTCTATAAAAGGTTTTCCGGGAAAGATAACCAAAAGACAAGAAAGGAACTTTTCAAACAACTAAAGACTTTAGCTTTCCTGGACAATCCCCTCCTACACAGGTTGGTCAGAAAGGAGTTTCAGAGAGGGCATTCTTGGGTCAAAAATCAGATAGTTTACCAACAAGGGGGATATAGCTGTAAGCGACTCTCCCGGAATACTTATCAACTAGAATTAGCTGGACTCAAAAGAGGAAAAAGAAATAGGATACTTGTCAGGTCTAATCGCAAAATAAAGGGTCAGATTAGACTAATATATAATCAATTACTGCAAAGGTTTGAGATTCACTTTTCAGTAGACCACGGCACCGTAGAAATCCCTGCCAACCGCCGTACTGTCGGAGTAGATAAAGGATACACTGAGGCTTTCTATGATTCAGATGGCCAGGCGCACGGGAAAAACTTAGGTAAAGTAGCAACCAAGAAATCTGACCGCATATGTGCCAAGAACCGCAATAAAGGAAAGCTTTGGGCGCTTCACAGAAAGTTGGAAAAAATAGACCCAGCTAAATCTGCTCGAATACTAGAAAATAATCTAACCAGAAAAACAGAAAATCGCCGATACAGAAAAAATCAATCAGAACTCACCGCTATTATAGGAGCCGCCTCTCAATCCCTTTTCAATGGGGAATCACTAAAAGTTTTTGCTGAAGATTTAACACAGCCAATCAGGAATAAACGTCAGTCTAAGGCCATGTCCCGCAAGCTTAATAGCTGGATGAAGGGAGTAATGCGGGATTCCTTGCAAAAATGGGCTAACTGGACTGGTTCGGTTGTGACAGAAGTTCAACCAAGTTACACGTCGCAAGTTGACTCCGTAACTGGAACCCTATTGGGGAAAAGGAGCGGGGACACCTTTACCAGATTTGATGGGGTCGTGTTGCAGGCTGACCACAACGCTGCTAAAAACATCCTTGCTCGGGGTACAGACAAGGAAATTTCCCGGTACATGAATAAAACTGAGGTTCAGACAGTGTTGTTGCGCCGTACCGCGCGTTTCTTGAAAGGTATGGGACTGAGTTTGGCTGATGCAGTCGATCTGGGATGGCTTGACTCTAAGCATAGCAGAACTCGGGCTTTTAAGGAACTCCTTACCGGGATGTAAGGATCGCCCAGATAGATGAGTGGCAGGCTTGACTCCAATTGCCGTGGGACCACTTTTCACTCGGGCAACAATAGAATGCACCTTGACAGTTTTATCCTGGTTTACCCCGATTAATCCTGGTTCAAGAGTATCCCTAAGCTAGAAATTAGAGGCATGTCTTACTCTTATTCCTCTAGGCATTGCCAATATTCCTGACGCTGTTCACCAAATCTATGCCAAAATCTATCCCAACTTCCGCCAAGACTACCTTAACTCAACCAGCTTTGCCTGTAGAAACGATCACATTAGATGTAACTGGCATGAAATGTGCTGGTTGTGTTGGTGTAGTGGAACGGCAACTGAGCAGTAACCCTGGGGTATCGAAAGCCTGTGTCAATCTGGTAACTGGGGTAGCTGTGGTTGAGTATCAAGCTGGTCAGGTAGAACCAACTGTCCTAGCTGAGCTGCTGACATCAAAAGGGTTTCCTAGTCAACCCCGTTTACCTGACACTGAACAGGGAACTAAGAGCCAGGATAGGTTAACACCAGCCCAGAGACATGAGCAAGAAGCTAGAGCATACCGCCAGCAACTAGTGATTGCTGCTGTGCTGATTGTCTTCTCTACAGTGGGACATATCGGTCATTGGTTCCATGGACCAATGCTGCCAGTATTGAGTACTTTGTGGTTCCATTGGGGACTGGCAACTCTAGCGCTATTACTTCCGGGACGCTCAATTATAGTCGAGGGTGGGCGTGGTTTGTGGCACGGTGCTCCCAATATGAATACCTTGATCGGACTGGGGGCGGTGACGGCTTACACTACTAGCTGTGTGGCATTACTATTCCCTAACCTGGGATGGGAATGTTTCTTTGATGAGCCAGTGATGTTGCTGGGTTTTATTCTTTTAGGTCGGACTTTAGAACAAGGAGCACGATATCAAGCTACTGCTGATTTTGAGTCTCTGTTATCCCTACAGCCTCAGGTAGCCCGGTTGATTGGAACATTAGAGGGTAAAGAAGGTGATCAAGCGGGTATCGAAATTCCTGTGGAGCAAGTCCGCGTGGGAGAATGGTTAAGGATATTACCTGGGGAAAAAGTTCCTGTCGATGGGGAAGTGATTACGGGAGTCTCATCGATTGATGAGTCAATGCTGACGGGGGAATCGCTACCAGTATTGAAGCAACCAGGGGATATGGTTACTGGTGGTACGTTGAATAAATCGGGAGTGCTGGTGGTAAAGGCAACCCGTACTGGTAAAGAAACTACTCTGGCTCAAATCGTAGCACTAGTGGAGGAAGCGCAAACTCGGAAAGCGCCAGTACAGCAGTTAGCGGATTTGGTAGCAGGGTATTTTACCTACGGGGTGATGGCGATCGCATTTTTAACCTTCCTATTTTGGTATTTTGCTGGGACTAGAATCTGGCCGGAGGTCTGGTCAACCATGGCGGCTTCTCCATTACTGTTGAGTTTGAAGTTAGCGATCGCAGTTTTAGTGATTGCTTGTCCCTGTGCCTTGGGTCTAGCCACACCTACCGCCATTCTAGTCGGTACCAGCCTGGGGGCAAAGCGGGGCTTATTAATCAAAGGCGGTGACATTTTAGAACAAGTGCATCGGCTGGATACTGTGGTTTTTGACAAAACTGGTACCCTAACTCAGGGTCAACCTACGGTTACCGATTGCCTGCTGATTCAACCTGACACAGAGCATGACAAACAGAGCGGGATTGGTACCAAAACCATTGCTCTATCTTCTACTAGTCAATTGCTGCAACTGGCAGCAGCAGCAGAAAGTGGCACATCCCATCCCTTAGGTAGCGCAATTGTTACTGAAGCTCAACAGCAACAGTTACCGATGTTAGGGGCTAAAGATTTTTACACAGAACCAGGATTGGGAGTATCAGCTTTAGTAGAACAGCAACGGGTAGTGCTTGGCAGTGCAGACTGGTTAAATAAGCAGGGTATTACGATTAGTGATACTGCTCAAGCTGAAGTCAAGGCTTTGGCAGATGGGGGTAAAACAGTAGTTTACGTAGCCGTTGATGGGCTACTAGCTGGGTTAATTGGTGTGAATGATCTTCCAAGATTGGAGGCTAAAGAAACAGTAGAACACCTCAAAGACCTGGGATTGCGGGTAATGATGCTAACTGGTGACAGACCGGAAGTGGCGGCTGCTGTGGCCAAAACGTTGTCACTAGAGCCAGAGGATGTTATTGCTGGGGTGCTTCCTGATGGCAAAGCTAATGCGATCGCAAACCTCCAAGACCAGGGACACTGTGTGGCGATGGTGGGAGATGGCATCAATGACAGTCCAGCTCTAGCACAAGCTGATGTTGGGATTGCCTTGCATGGGGGAACCGATGTGGCAGGGGAAACAGCAGGAATTATTCTGATCAGAAATAACTTGCTCGATGTGGTCAAGTCCATAGACCTATCACGAGCCACCTTCAACAAAATCCGCCAGAATCTGTATTGGGCATTCGGTTACAATGTATTGGGTATTCCCATTGCCGCTGGTGGGCTACTACCAGGATTTGGGATGGTACTTTCTCCTGCTGCTGCTGGTGCCTTAATGGCTTTCAGCTCAGTCAGTGTTGTCACAAACTCTCTGCTGCTAACCCGTTTACGGAATTAGATCAAGTCCGCTTGAATACCTATAGTAAACCATCCACAGCAGCAAGGTGTAAGAAGCCTATACTTCTTTTGGTAGTTGGAAAGAACCACCTTAGGGTAAGCTTCGCGTCTGGTAGTTTACTTTTATTCATTCAAGGGATAATCAGGTAATGCTGAGCACTCAGGAGAGTTTTATAGGTAAATCAGTCCTTAAGTCAGTCGCAAGCTGGTTGAGACCTGTGCCAATGTAAGTAAATAAGAGTATTGTTCTCAACCAATTACCCTTTTGATCACGAGCGATTCATGGCTACACAATCTGACCACAACCATTTACTTATTATTGAGGATGACAAAGGAAGCAAGCAGATTCCTTTGGAAGAGGAGGTATATTCTATCGGTAGAGATCCAGAGTCTGATATCCGCCTGTTTTCAAAGTTTGTGTCTCGCCGACATGCGACCTTAGTAAGGCGTAAACGGTCTGATGGCAGTCCCTACTACCGAATTTTTGATGGTAACCTCAAAGGTAAGACTAGTGCCAATGGCATTTTAATCAATGGTCGTAAGCTTCAAGCCCATGATCTCGAAGATGAAGATGAGGTAATTTTTGCCCCTAAGGTCAGTGCTAAATATTATCTACTGAAGCGAGAGAATACCCCAACTGATCCAGTAGATCAAATGGATGAGTATGATATTACCCTAATTAATCCCGGCATGGTTGATGATCCGGAAGAATGGGATAATTAGAGATTAAATGACCGCCAATATAACCTTAAAATTATAATTTTTAAGGTTATAGTTTGAGCGGTTAGCTACAGGATATTAAAGCCTACCAGTCGCAACGGGAGAATAGATTACTAAGAAAAGACTTGCGCCAATCCGTCACTGGGGGGTCTGTCCGGAAAGTCACAGTACGATTTTCCTTGGTGTTCCATGGTGCCAAGGGTAAGTGTCCTTCCTCCGCTTTGTTTTTGTTGAAAATTGCCGGGTTGAGTCTTTTTCCATCTATCCACCAGTCTACTTTTTTCCACCACTCTATCCATACATCCCTATGCAAATCATTATACTCTCCCTTGGGTAAGCCACGCTCAGCAATAATTGTGTCCAAGATCTGCTTTTGTACACTGAAGCCAAACTTTCCATCTGAGTGTTTGACCCAAAGGGTATTAAGAGTACCTAGATTTTGGCAGGAGTATTGTTCAATATGTTCGATATCGAGCCAACCTTTTTTTTCTCGCTCAGCGATGTAAAGCATGATACGAACATTTTTTAGGTCAGCATCTTTCCAGTTTCCCGACTTCATAAAGAAGTGAAGTTCAGCTAGGAAGTGATTCAACAGAGAGTCTTTGATCATTTGAGAGTCTCGACCGTTTTCAGATAGTAACTCAATGTATTCTCGATGAAAATTTTCTACGGCATTTGTTGATAAAATGAACTGTTCTTGAGGAATAAAGCTAGGTATAGGAATTTCTGTATCGATATCAACGTTCGGAAACTTTTGCCAAGCAGTATCAAGTATATCAAAGGCTTCCTTGTAAGCTTTTAAGGCTTCCTCTATCTTCCCTTCTGTTCTCAACAAGCTCCCTTCTACTCTTTTGACATGAACCTGAATTGCCCATTCTTCGGGGACATCTGGTTTAGGTTGTGAGGGTAATAGATTTTTTTCCTTTATCTGTTTAATCCTTTGCCTAGCCTCATTCCGCCATTCGGTTGCTTTACTATCCTGTTCAAATTCTTGATACTTCTGACTAAGTTGCTGATTTGCTAAAGAAATCGAAGCTAACAGCATGGCTTGCTTGATATTGCGCTTGTCTTCTCGGATTAGTGTAGACTTACTGACTTGAAACCATGCCTCTTGTGCTTCAGAAGACAGCCCCTTGTTTTGGAGTTCTGCAGCAAGTTCAGAGAGCCTATGAATGGTTTCGATATCTTCTTTGATTATTTTATGAGCAGCTTTAGCTTGCTCTACTCTGATCACTTCCTTTCCTGCCACTACTCCTGAAACAATTGCTCCCAACACAGCTATACTTAGCACGACAGCGCCAATCTGAATTCGCCGTTGAGCCTTCCGATTCGCCTCAGTTAGTACCTGATTTATCTTATGGGTCGCTTCCCGATCCTTCCTCTCTCTGTCTAATTCTGCTTCCAGCTTTTCTTGAGCGATTTGCTCCTCAATCCCCTTCTTTTCACTAGCCGCCAAAAACTGTTGATCTAAATAACTTAAATTCTTTCTTTTTGCCCAAGCCTGAGCATCCTTAAGAGCCTTCCCCCGCAACAACAGCGACTCATCCTGACATCCCGACGCCACCCAAGCCCTAAACCCTTCCGAATAGGGACGTAATGCAGCTAATTCTTGTTCAATCCAGTCTTGATTAAAGACTTGATGATAGATACGGTTATAGACTTTAAGAACTGGAAAAGCTCCAACTCTCTGCTTGACTACTAATCCAGATAACTGTAACTTACCTTCCTCAAAACTGTTATTGGCAACAACTTCCCCCTCTTGCCAAACTTGCTGATACAATTCCAACAAGTAGGCAGACCGTTGCTCATTACTAAGAATGCGATCGCGTATGGTCTTCAAATGCTCTGGCTCATCGGTAGCTTCCCAGTTCGAGATGACATGCGATCGCACCAATTTCTCAATCCATTCCTTCTCCCCTTGTTTTAAGGGATCGAAAACCGAGGCAGAACTAACCACCAACTGACACAGCTTTTGGGTAAGAAACGGCTGTCCTCCTGTCCAGTCTAATATTTCCTCGATAACAGCCTGGGGGTTGCTGACCTGTCCCGCCAATCCCCTAACTAACGGCTCAACTTCATGGGGTTGAAAGCCATGTAACTCCACCGCCCGTCCGATATTAAACGGGGTTCGGTCTTTATCTTCAATTAAATCCCCCGGTGTAGCCACCCCTAAAAGCACAAAACTAAGGCGATTATAAGCAGAATTTTCTGCCCGTTTGTTGTAACAGGCTCGAACTAGGGCAAAGAAGTCATCTTTGAAGCTTAATTGCAGAACGCTATCGATTTCATCAATAAAAATAACAATTGGTTGAGCAATATATTCAAACAATACCTCTTTGATAAACTTACCAAAGCACTGCACCGGAGAAATCTTTTGGTGCTGTTGAAGCCAATGGTATTCATCAAACCTGTCGTAGAGTTCTAACTCAGACACCAACCCACTAATCAAACCGCCATACCATTCCCGTGGGGGAATCTGTTGCGACCCCAGCATGGTAATATCAATAGAAGCACAAACAATGTCTTCTTGTTGCAACCGTTTTATGGTTTGAACTTTCAGGGAAGACTTTCCCATCTGACGGGAATTTAAGACATAACAAAATTCCCCTGCTTTTAGGTATTGATACAACTCTTCATCGGCCTGACGCTTGACATAACTGCTAGCATTAAGGGGTAATGCGCCGCCTACTTGATAGATTTGCATAGTCTGGGTTCCCATCATGGGGTCTCCTGGAATCGCGCTTGAAAATACTCCCGATACAACTGACAACGGAGAGTTACCTGATGTGCTTGTAAATTCACTAATCCCATACTGTGTAGTTTGTAAGCCGATCGGGATTCTAAGGGAATCGGACAACTGGCCTCAATCACATCTTTAAAAGCATCAGCCAAAGCTTGGTGTTGCTGTAGCATCTGCCATAGGTGTCGAAGATGATTGCGATAAATCCCTGCTTCGGTGGCAGCATTGTTTAATACCTTCTCTAGGGAACCAGTACCATTAAATTTGAGATGGTTAAAGCATTCGCCAATTAAATAGGGATGTCCGCCTACTAACCCCTGCAATTGCTCAACCTCAGATGCTGTACAATCAAGTTGGTATTGTTGCGCTAATTCAAGAATTTGCTCTTGGGTCAATTCCGGTAACTCAATCGGAACACCAACATTAAACGGGGATTCGTTAAGGTTAAGGGGAATATAAACTTCTGTGGAATGAACTACCACTAATCGGAGCCGTTCTAAACGTTTACCCATCTTGGCTTTCTCATGCCAAGCCCTTAGCATTCCTAAAAAGTCCGATGCCACATCACGATGAGGAAAAACTCGGTCAACCTCATCCAAACATAGGACTACTGGCCTGTTAACCTGCCTTAGCAAATACCGTTCAAAGTAGTTGGTACAAGCCATTTTACTGGTCGATAATCCTTCGTACCAGTAATCAGCTAATCGATTAGCTAATCCTAAACTTTCACTGACACAGAAGCTAAACCACTTGAGTAATGAATTAAGATTGCCAAGGTCAGCATGGTTAGCCAGGTGTAGGTTAATATAAACAGTTTGATAGCCCTGCTGGGCAACCAACTTTTTCAGCACTCTAGCTATCAGTAAGGTCTTCCCCATTAGACTTGGTGCTTTAATTCTCACCAAGGCACCTGGACGTAAAAGTGTTTGATAACAAGTGCTTTCAATAGGAGGACGTTCAACATAATAGTCAACGTCAGGGATAGACTCGTCCTGATCTAAATCCGGTGTCCACGGATCTGGATTAACGTTGCTATTGCTGGGTGTGCTTTCTTGATCTAGAAAAGCGATCGCTTTCCAGTCTTGCCCCAATTTTTCACTAATTTCTTGAAAATTCAGGTTATCGACAGGTCGGCCATTGAGATAATTATTGAGGGTTGATAGAGATATCTCCAATTCCTCAGCTAAGTCTTTCTGGCGAGGATAACCGTTGCGCTTAAGAGCTAATTTAACCTGGTCAATAGACTCTGGATGAACTCTGAGTGAGCGAGACATAGTTGTCGGTTCGATAAACTACTCAAACTATAACTATCTTTTATAGTCACTCAGCCCAACTCAGGTACAACTCAGGTACAAGTGGGCAATCAATTATAAGTTGGCTATAACTCACCTGATCTCAATAACTTCCAAGGTCTGAACTGCTTTAGCCCCAGGGTTTGATGAAATTGTAGTTCACCTGAAACAATTTTCATGAACAATCTCGAAAGCTTTCAAACCCTTCTGGAAATTGTGTTACTAGTTCTAACCCTCTCTACTGAATCTCCATTGTTAGGTATTGTTGCTGCTATTTGTGCATTGTTGTATTTGTTAATCGACTCTGATGATTCAGATAACGATGAGGAGTGAGGCGGTTGTCTAGCTCCGGAGATGGGAAGATAGGGAGATAGGGAAATGGGGAGATACGGAAATGAAATTGATCTGTAGTCGTAATTTCCACCATTGGTATAAAGATACCAAATTCATCAATGAATACTTTATCGGAAGTTCCCGATTCCCGATTCCCGATTCCCGATTCCCGATTCCCTGTACTATAGTCGTTTGTTTAACAACTATCGAAATAAAATCATACTACAAATTTTGCCGATTCACTAGCTGAATTTTATTGACAAAATAAGCTTCTCGATGCTGCAATGATTCAGCCAAGTTTAGCCCCTTTTGAAATGCTGCTAAGGCTTGAGGATAGTTGTTCATATCCAGATAAACTTGACCAATTTTGTCGTAAGTATTCATCAAGCCATAGTAATTATAGGACTGTTGTTCAACTTGGAGCAAAACCTCATAAACTTGCAAGGCAAACTCTGGCTGCTTAGAGGTAAGGTAAAGTTCTGCTAGAGGTTGTAGTGCTTCGCTAGCATGGGCAAACTGCTGTAGAGACCAGGCTAAGGAATAGGCTTCTTGATAGGTTTGACTAGCTTTTTCTGGTTGATTGAGGCTGTTGTAGTCAGATGCGATCGCAATTTTCAGGGCTGGAATCTGGGTATCATTACCTTGATTGAGGTAAATGTCCACTAATTGCTGCTTTTTGGGCAATGCTTGGTCTGGTTGTTGGTCTTGGTCGTAGATATAAGCTAGCTGTTGTAAATAAGCCACTTCTTGATTTATCCGTCCGCTCTGAGCTTGAGCCAGTAATTCCTCATAGGTTTCTGCTGCTTTGGGATAATCAAACCAAGCCATGTGCAATTCACCCATAGTCTTCAAGGTAGCCTCAACCGTTGCCATATCGTCCTGGTTGCGAGCATCAGCGAGAATTTGCTCATAGACTGTCAAGGCTTGTCCTGGCACTCGGATCTGTTCATAAGCCTTACCCAAAGCTTTTAAAAATGGCAGATTGATCGAGTCTTCTGCTTCATTTTCCTGCTGAATCTCTTCCAACCGTGCCGTAATTAGTTGCACTGACTGCTTATTGTTTTCATTCCAGGCAACTCCTCCTACTCTGCCCAAGGTTTGCACTTCTGCCACTGGATCCCCTAGCACTCGCCGCAGTCGGATTTCCCGATACCAGATGTCAAAGGCTTTCGATTGATTACCAGCTTTGAATTCAGCTTCAGCTTCAGCATTGAGTTCATCCAACGCTTCCCTGAGTCTAGAACGTTCGGAAGGGTTGAGAGGTTCGTCTGGGGATAAGGAAGGAAGGAGGGGATCAGGAGCAGTCAGTTCCAATGGATTCGGATTATCATTATCACTTGATTGGGACAAGGTCACACTAGCAAAACATAAAGGGAGTATAGCAGCGGATAATGCTATAACTATCCACTTGCTTAGTTTGGGTCCGAGAAGATGTAAGCGCAAGGTAGCCATAAGGAAACTAAAGAAGGTTACTACCAGTTAGACTAGCGATTTTAGGTTCAAATTGACATCTGGCCATCTGCATCTGTAGTCCTACTTTCAAGAATTGGTATTATTTCTGCCCCCCTGCACTAGTTTGACCGCTTCCGGGACTAAGTTTGTTCCTGCCACCAAGATTTAGGACTGACAGAACAAGTCTATTTCTCTTTTGTCACTCTCCAATAATTAAAATAATAGAATAAACATATTGGGGAGCTAAAAGACAGATATTACAATGAATAATTAGTTACATATTATGAAACAAAATTCCATAAATAACCTTTGTAATACGGCGCAATAAGCTAATACGCTAAGGAAATATTTTTTTTAATTTATTATACAATTACCTCAAAAAAAATATAAAAAATCTTGACATTTAAAACTATAATCATTACTATTTTTAGTATAAACCTAGTAGATTTTTTTGACTCATGTCTACAGACTTTATTCCGAATCAAGACAATAATCCAAAAAAACAACGTATTAAGTCCATTAAGGGCTCTCCTGAAGCAGTAATTAATACTATTTACGGTCTTTGTGCACTGGGGTATAGTAAGGTTTCCGACTGGAGCCCTTTGCAGCCGACCGGCATTCCAGGGGAAGTAATTAGTTTTGCAACTAAGTCTTCAATTTGGGGTTAACACCTTGTCTTGATGCAGTCGCTCATGGGGAGGGGCTGTGTGCGGAACTTGTTTCCGCACCTTGTAAGCCCCGTGGAAACCACGGCAGTTGCTCATGGTTAGAAGTTACCGTAAGACAGTTGAGCCTTGTCTTGATGCAGTCGCTCATGGGGGAAACCCCCAAGACCGCGCAAATC
>WTKN01000071.1 GCA_011524395.1 Moorena sp. SS36440bin_2 | reverse complement strand
CACAGCTATCTCCCCCATTTCCCCACACTTTCCCCTCTCCCGAGACTTTCCTTTCTCCTCACACTCCCCCCTCTCGACCCACACCCCCGTGCCCGGGATACATCACTATTTTCAGTAATTTAGCTGATAGTTTTAAGACAAATAGCTGAGGTTTATAAAAAAAAAATAATATTATCCGTTGATTTTTAGCCGTTTTCAGTTTAACTTCACAAAATCTTTCTCAAGATTAACATGAATTTTATATAAAAATAGCGGTTTTTTCTGTTATTTGTAGATCCAAGTAGCCTATCTAAAGGTCATCAAAATAGTTGAGATAAGTTCATTAATTCTTCATGATATCTAACCCTGAGCAGCCAATTATGTAGACTAATTATGTAGAGTAACTACTTAGCTAAACAACCTGTACGCAAAGCAATTAACTCCAGGTTAAATTATCAATATGTTTAGTTTATTGCTCAAAAATATAAGGTTTGTTTAGGAAACTATCAGCGAGTAACCTTGATAATAAAGCGATAATCAGCAGACCGATTAGTTATGGCTATGTTAGGAAATAAATTCCAAAATAAATTACGAGAAGAGCAAAAGGTTTCAAGTACTACCACAGGGAGATATTTAACCCCATTTCAAAAAAAACTTCTGCAAAAAAGTTTGGAATTGGATCTATCAGAAAAATACCGTCAGCGTATTCAGATTATGTTGCTGGCGGATCAGGGAAAATCTCAAGCTGAAATTGGGCAAACCTTGGGCTGTTGCCCAGCGACAGCTAGGCATTGGATGCTGATGGCTCGCACGGGTCAAGCACTCAATTGGCAGGATAATCCCATTGGTCGCCCTAAGGCGGTTAATGAGCAATACCTTGAACGGTTGCAGGAACTGGTAAAACAGAGTCCTAGAGACTGTGGCTATTCATTTCGACGCTGGACAGCTCATTGGTTGAGTCAGCACTTGGCTAAGGAATTGGGGGTTGAAATTACCCCTCGCCATGTGAATCGGTTGCTCAAAAAGATGGGATTGTCCACTCGACCGAGAAAATCCACTAAGGCTCAGTCAAAGACGACTGAAAATAGGATGACTGGGGTTAGCATTATGATTCATGACTTGCAATCAGCTGTTCTCCCTGATTCTTCACCGATGATGGTCTCTTACACAAATAGAATAAGCTTGAGTACCAATGGTTAAAAGTTCATCTACTCCCATGATTTCTCCTCAACAATTGAGCAAGACTCTGGGATATTCTCTGTCTCCATCAGAATTCCAGCGGGTCCTAAAAGGATCTGAATTCAAAGAGCCTAAGGTGGGCAAGTTTTGGCACTCAGGAAATAGCAATCCCAAGAGTAATGCCAATAGTAATTCCAATACTAATCCTGGGATCTATATCATTATTGCTGGTAAGGTAAGACTACTGGATGGGGCAGGTGAATTAATCACTACCTTGGAAACTGAGAAGTCTTTTGGGGAATTAACCTTGTTTCCAGAGGTTGACTTGGAGCCTTATGTGGCTAGAGCTTCAGTGAATGTGAAGCTGTGCTTTCTACCAGGGGACTTGGTGTTGGCTCTGATGGATCGGTATCCCCAAATCCGAGACCATTTGTGGAATCAGGCACGATTGCGAGACTCCCAGTGCCAAATGGGAAGCTCTGAAAAACCCGCTACGGGAACCCAAAATCCTGCCTCAGTTCACGCCCCCACTCCCGCCACTTCCCTCACCTCTGGACCCCCTCAAAAAACCAAGTCCGAGAAAAAAATCAAGAAAGCGTTCTTCCCCCATCCCACTCAGCGTGTGGGACATTGGTTTCAACGGGTGACTAAGCGCTATCCATTTTATGCTCAACAGAATGCTAGCGATTGTGGTCCAGCCTGTTTGGTGATGGTGTCTCGCTACTGGGGCAAGCAGTTTAGTTTAAATCGCTTGCGGAATTTGGCCAATGTCAACCGGGATGGATCATCCCTGCGAAGACTGTGCTTTGCTGCGGAAAGTGTTGGCTTTTCCACTCGTCCAGTGCAAGCTACTTTGGATCAGTTGGCGAAGCAGAAATTACCGGCAATTGTTCACTGGGAGGGGAAACATTTTATTGTTGTCTATGAGATTACTAAAACCAATGTGGTAGTGTGTGACCCAGCTCGTGGGCAACGCACCCTCACCCATCGGGAGTTTAATAAGGATTGGAGCGGTTATGCCCTGCTACTGCAACCGACCCTAAAGTTTAAGGATACTAAGGCGTCGTCTACATCTGTCTGGCAGTTCTTTGAGTTAATTAAGCCTCATTGGCTGATGCTGCTGGAAATTTTCATCGCGTCAATCTTTCTCCAGCTGTTTGGATTGGTTACCCCTATCTTCACCCAGTTGATTCTAGACCGAGTGGTGGTGCAGCGCTCACAGATAACCTTAACAACAGTAGTGCTGGGATTAGTGTTGTTTAGCTTGTTCCGAGTGGCGATGACAGGCTTGCGGCAGTATCTGCTGATTCACACCGCTAAAAAAATTGATGTGGCGCTGATAGTGGGGTTTATTCGCCATGTTTTCCGATTGCCCTTGAATTTCTTTGAATCCCGTTATGTGGGAGATATCGTATCACGGGTCCAGGAAAACCGGAAGATTGAAGAATTTATGACCGGTGAGACTTTGTCGATTGTTCTGGATTTGCTCACTGTCTTTATCTATGGGGGAATGATGTTTTGGTACAACTGGCAGATGGCACTGCTAGCGCTAGTGATTGTACCACCTTTTTCCATCTTGGCATTGGTGAGCGCACCCTTTTTACGACGAATTTCTCGGGAAATTTTCTATGCCACGACTAAGCAAAATAGTTATTTGATTGAAGCTTTGTCTGGAGTAAGGACCGTAAAAGCTTCGGCGGTAGAACAGACCGTGCGGTGGAATTGGGAAGAGTTGCTCAATAAAGCCATTAAGATTGAGTTTTCTGCCCATGTGTTTAATACTCAGCTACAAATGGTGAGTGGTACCCTAGAAGCCTTCACCAGTACTGGTTTGCTATGGTATGGGGCATTTTTGGTGATTCAAGACCAGTTAACCATTGGACAGTTGGTAGCTTTCAATATGGTGCTAGGGCAATTTATCTCTCCGTTCCAACGCCTAAGCGTAGTATGGAATCAGTTGCAGGAAGTGTTAATTGCTGTGGAACGGATTAATGATGTCCTCGATTCCGAACCAGAGGAGAATTTACAGCAGCAAGAGAAGGCAAAGTTAGGTCAACTCCAAGGTCATATTCAGTTTGAGAATGTCACTTTTCGCTATCACGATGACAGTGATAACAATGTGCTGGAAAATCTCAGTTTTGAGGTTAAACCTGGGCAAATGGTAGCCCTAGTGGGACGTAGTGGTTCCGGGAAAACCACGATTTCTAAGTTAGTGTTGGGGTTTTATCCTCCTAGCGATGGTAAAGTTTTGATTGATGGATTGGATATTACGACGATAATGATAGAGTCGTTGCGATCGCAAATCGGAGTAGTAGACCAAGATACCTTCCTGTTTGGGGGAACTATCCAAGAAAATATTAGCCTCTGTCACCCTTCCGCTGGTTTGGAGCAGGTGATGAAAGCGGCTCAATTAGCAGGAGCCCACGAGTTTATTCAACAATTGCCTATGGGCTATGACACTCAGATCGGCGAAGGGGGAGGAATGTTGTCCGGGGGACAACGACAACGAATTGCGATCGCACGAGCACTGATGGGGAATCCCAAATTGTTGGTTTTAGATGAGGCTACCTCTCATTTAGATCCAGAATCAGAACGAATTATTCAGCGAAACTTAAATACAATTTTAAAGGGACGGACGACATTAGTAATTGCTCATCGGTTGTCAACAATTCGCAATGCAGATTTAATTTTAGTGATGGATAGAGGAGTATTAATTGAGAGTGGAACACATCAGGAATTAATTGAAAAGCGCGGACATTTTTATTACCTAAACCAACAACAGCTAACTGTAGCACAGTAATTTCTTTGTGGAGAGTTTCGTAAGTCTGGGGAGATGGGGAGATGGGGAGATAGGGAGATGGGGAGAGTGTGGGGAGTGTGGCAGGTGTGGGGAGATGGGGAGATGGGGAG
>WTKN01000005.1 GCA_011524395.1 Moorena sp. SS36440bin_2 | reverse complement strand
ACGTCCGGTTTTGGAGACGAGTCGTAGAGGCGACTCTACGGCTTAGTTTAATCCAGCGAATGCCTTTGGACTCAGAGCACTACAGCAGTATATTACAGACCAAATTGGTAAGCGCGGGGGTATTCAATTAAAAATGGGACCGCTGATTACCGTTAGTCAAAGTGCTCATATTTATGATGATTGTGTGTGATTCGTTGGTCAGAAACCTTACAAAGGGGGATTGACCGCAAGGTAAATAAACCTTGACAACTTGGTAACCTTACAGGTGAGAATCCTGTCCTCCTGAAGTTGGAGTGACATCCCTACCCCCATCCACTAGGAATTAACACACCTTAGGATGAAGCGGGGTCGAACATCTAACCACTACTAGCCTATAAGCGGTGGAAAGACAGGAAAAGAACCCATGGGTAACGAAAGTGAAAGTACATCTGAAACGTCGTAACGTAAAAGCAGCGCAATTTAGGCTGACGCTGCAAACAAAAGGTAACGAGTCAATATATGGCATTAATGATGCAATCCATTAATGGAACTTCACATAGGCTCCGGCGTAAAGTACTACCCTAAAGGCTCAAAGAAAGGTGATCAGGAACGAATTAACCTAACAGGTGCTCTCAGAAAAGGTCGATTTTCTGAGTAGGTAGTTAACCGCATGGCCTGTTCAGGAAGGATTGAGTCAGAAGCTAAAGCCTCTATGTAATGTAGAGGATATGCCCACGGACTCACGCGGATTAGTAGAATGTAGAGTTGTAAGTAGCAATGAATAAGTCTAAAACAAAGGGTTTCGACCCCAAGTCAGAATGGAAAGAGGTCAATTGGCGAAAGCTCGAATTGACAGTCTACAAGTTGCAAAATCGAATCTACAGAGCTTCTCAACGTGGGGATGTGCGAGTGGTTAGAAGACTCCAAAAAACCCTGATGAAGTCTTGGTCAGCAAGAATGCTAGCGGTAAGAAAGGTAACCCAAGAAAATAAAGGGAAAAGAACAGCCGGAATCGATGGTCAAAAAGCTTTGTCGAGCAAGAAGAGATTGAAACTGGCGGAAAACCTAAGATTATACAGGAAACCTCAACCAACCCGCAGAGTATGGATAGAAAAACCCGGTCGTAACGAAAAGAGACCTTTGGGAATCCCAACGATATACGACCGAGCACTCCAGGCTCTAACCAAACTAGTTCTTGAACCAGAATGGGAAGCAAAATTTGAACCCAACTCATATGGATTCAGACCAGGAAGGTCATGCCACGATGCAATCGCAGCAATATTCAGCAGCATCAAAGGAGCGCAGAAATGGGTTCTAGATGCGGATATATCAAAATGCTTCGATAAAATCAACCATCAAGCCCTCCTTGAGAAACTCAACACCTACCCTAAGATGAGGCGATTAATCAAAGGTTGGTTAAAAGCCGGAGTCATGGAAAGGGGACACTTCACGGAAACCGAAGAAGGAACGCCACAAGGTGGAATAATATCCTCCCTACTGGCAAACATAGCCTTACACGGTATGGAAAACTATCTGATGGAAATAACCGAGGACATTAAATGCCCCGGAAGCCCGAAGAATAGAAGAGGAAGAAGGAGAGCGACATCCATAATAAGATACGCCGACCACTTCGTCATAATCCACCCATCCAAAGAAGCCATTGAGATACTTAAGGAACAAGGGGAAGAATGGCTAAAAGGCATCGGCTTAGAATTAAAGCCCAGTAAAACCAAAGTGGTACATACCTTAGAAGGCTTCGACTTCCTCGGATTTAACGTAAGACACTATAAGGTAGGAAAACACCACTCAAAACAGGGTTTTAAAACTCTCATCAAACCATCAAAAAAGAAAGTTTTGGAGCATGTCTTGCGACTATCAGACACTATAGATAGGATGAAAGCCGCAAGACAAGAGGATGTAATATACAAACTCAGACCAATAATAACGGGATGGGGGAACTATTACAAACCAGTAGTAAGCAAAAAGACTTACGGAAAGGTTGATAGCATACTATACTCCAAACTTAAGAGGTGGGGGGAAAGGAGACACCCGAAAAAATCTAAGAAATGGATTAAGGAAAAGTACTGGGGAACGAAGGAGAGACCTCCAAAGAAACCCGGTGAAGCCATAAGAAGGGATAATTGGGTATTCATGACTGAGGAAGATAACTATCTTCCAAAACACGCCTGGATAGAAATAAAAAGGCACACAAAAGTCCAAGATACCCGAAGCCCATACGATGGAGACTTAACCTACTGGGGAAACAGAATGCAAAAGCACCCTGAACTGAATACGATAAAGGGAAAACTCTTTAAGAAACAAGAGGGAAGGTGCGCCAAATGTGGACTCAAATTTAGAGAAGGGGACATGATGGAAACCCATCATATAAAACCACGAGCACTCGGAGGAAAGGACACCCTGAGAAATCAGGAACTACTACACCTCCATTGCCACGACCAAATACACGGGAAAAGAATAACCAAATCCCAAAAGGATGAGCTGGATTCCAACCCATTTTAAAGAGAAGTACCCACTTGACAAGGGACTACTACGCGAGGAGCCGGATGAGGTGAAAGTCTCACGTCCGGTTCTGAAGACGAGTCTGAGAGGCGACTCTCCGGCTTAGTTTAACTATGACTATGCTAATCGGATTATTCAAAATCACTATCAACAAATTATCAATTCAGAACAGAAACAGTATGCTGATCCCATTGGTAATTTCTTGATAGAAATCGAAAATACTGATATTCTAGTGAAGCAGACAACCCCTGGTAGCGGGGAAGTAATTGCTACGTATTCTGGTAAAAATGCTATGAATTTAGCTAGAAAAATTTGTAGTGATAATCCTTCAATACAACCTAGTCATGCTGTCTATTTAGGAATAGAATTAGGAAAAGCTATGATAGCTATAAAAGAAGATAAAAATTATCAGCAATTATAGCATTTATAATACTTAGGATATAAAAATCCTAGGTATTATAAATTAGGTAGTAGGGAGTGACCCATGGGAAAAGTGACTGTACCTCATCACCAGGATAAGTTATTAATAAGCATCAAATATTATAGATAACCAAAGACAGTTTGGTGTAAAAAATGACCAAACTGTCTTTGGTTAATATTTCTTGGTAAAATCACAAGTTATAACAACCATAGTAAAGGTTAAGACATGTTTATATTTACTGTTATCTGTTCCCTGTTTTCTGTTTACTACTCCCTGCTGCCTGCTCCCTGTCACCTAAAAAAAAGACGATAGTTTATGACATAAACTAAACTGACATTGATATTAAATTTTATTAACAAGTTTAAAATTACCAATGAATAATGAAAGACCAAACTGGGATGAATACTTTTTAATGATGGCTAAGCTAGCAGCTACTCGCTCAACCTGTTTAGCCTTTCCTGTAGGAGCAGTGATTGTTAAAAACAATCAGATTTTAGCAACAGGTTACAATGGCTCCCCATCTGGCTCAAGTCATTGCACAGCTCAGGGATACTGCTATCCTGAACTAAGTAGCTGCGATGCGTCTCGTACTATGCCATCCCGAGCTGTTCATGCTGAAGCGAATGCGATCGCGTTTGCAGCTAAACATGGTATTGCCACTGCTGGAGCGACTATTTATGTCACCCTAGAACCTTGTATATCCTGCTTGAAGTTAATCATTTCAGCTGGCATAAAGAAAGTTTTTTATGAGACTATCTTCAATAGTGGAGAGAAAGCTCTAGTTAGAGATCATTTTATGAACGATGGCTTAGTTAGCCTAACCCAAATCCAGTTAAGTGAAGAAACAGCTAAACGATCAGCTTCATTTCTAATCAATCCAACATCTGTTACTAAATTGTCGGACAAAATTATTGAAAACAATTACACAATTATTAACAGTGACTAACTCGATAATAGAGCAATTATTATTTTGGTATTGACAAATGCTATATTACCAATTATCAATTATCGATCCAGCATTTTATAAGTAATTAACTGAACTTGATCTAGGGTACCTAAATCACTAAATCAATTGTGATAATTGTGGTTCTCTGTTCCCTGTTCCCTGTTCCCTGTTCCCTGTTCCCTGTTCCCTGTTCCCTGTTCCC
>WTKN01000231.1 GCA_011524395.1 Moorena sp. SS36440bin_2 | reverse complement strand
GGCAAGAGGCAAGAGGCAAGAGGCAAGAGGCAAGAGGCAAGAGGCAAGAGGCAAGCTCTGGAGTGTTATTACACAATAAAAAAAGACCTCCTAGGTTTACATCTCATTTATAAATGCTATACTTTATTTAAGTGCAGATGCCTCAATTAGCCTTTTTTATACAACACTCCAATGCTAATATTGTAGCATTATCAGATGCTCCCTTATCTATAACTTTTTGGATAATTTCGTCAACAGCTGCTTGTAAAGGTTGAGTTTTGATAAAGGTTTCGGCTAGTTCAGTATCTCACACTAAACTCCAAACACCATCTGAACAGAGCACCAAGATATCCCTATCTTCTAGCGCTAGGTATAAGTCTTGACTAAAGCGGCTCAAATCTTGGACATAACCATCACTAAGACTTGGTTTTGAACCCAGAGATTTAGTAATAATATTACTATCTGGATGATCAATACTTTCTTGATAGGTTATTTCACCACTGGCAAGTAACATCGCTACTAGTGAGTGGTCTTCAGTTAATTGACATATCTGTTTTTTTATAATTAAATAAATACGACTGTCTGCCACATGAGCCACTAGTAAGTTGTGACTAATCCCTAAAATTACACTTAGTGTAGTTGGGAGTAGGTCAAAGTTGCAGAACAAATGAACTATGTACCATACGAGCTTGCTTAAACTGATGAGGAGGCTAGAGATTTAGTACAAATGTTCTGCATAAGTGACATGATCCCGAACTATATCAATCTAATTGTAGTCCATTATAGTGAATTAAATTATTTCAATAAAGTGATATAGCCATTCGATTTTATAGGTAAAAATACTATTAGCTAAAGGCAATAGTTCCTCAAGTATATAGGATTTTTATAAATACTATTTCCGGGCACCATAAGACCAACATTAATTGTGATCTATAGTACTTACCGATTGGGTGATGTGCAAATTACTGGGTTTTAGGGAGCAGGGACTGACGCCGTCGGCCACGCTACGCGAACGGAGCAGGGAGCAAGGAATTAGTATCAGTGGTCAGATAAAAAAATAACCAATTTAACTGCAATTTAGCTTAGTATTTTTAAATGATATGGAAACATATAATGGATCACAAAAGGGAATATAAAACAGGTAACAGCTACCATTAGTAAAGAGCTTTGTAGAGTTTTCGAGATTATCCTAAATCACCCATATTGTTCATGACCTATTTGTAAATCTCATAACGGTTTCCACTTGGATGAGGTACTTTTTTCATCCTAGATTTTAGGAAGCTCAGGCCGTGGGCCACCCTTTCCGGCTTTGCCCGATGCTGCTCGTTCGCGTAGCGTGGCCTACGGCCAAACGGGAACAGAACGCGATCGCGGTGTTCCGCACCTGTCTTGATGCAAAGCGCGAGTGGCTCATGGGTCTGTGTGCGATCGCGGTGTTCCGCACCTTGTAAGCCCCGTGGAAACCACGCCAGTGCGGTCTTGGGGGAGACCCCCAAGACCGCACTGGCTCCCCAAGACTGCTTAGGTGCGCTTTCCGCATTAAGAATTTAATTCGCCACGGGTCGCACCTCTGCATCGCTCCTAAACTGCGAAACGTGAGTCTAGCTGACTTCTGACTTGTGACTTCTGACTTGTGACGCTAAGCGTAGCGCTATAACTCCTTATACAATTCCTTAAACCGACGCTGCTGCTGATTATGATCAACAATTGGTGCTGGATACCCACACATTTCGCGATCGCTTTCAGGAATCTTCCCAGTCACCACATACTCGGTATCCACAGAACTCAACTCTGGTAACCATTCCCGAATATACTCACCGTCCGGGTCAAACTTTTTAGCCTGACTAGCTGGGTTAAAAATTCGCAATGGTTTAGGATCCATCCCACTCGAGGCACTCCATTGCCAACCACCATTATTAGCACTCAGGTCTCCATCCCATAACCGCTGCATAAAATACTTTTCCCCCCACTGCCAATTAATAATCAAATCCTTAGTCAGAAAACTAGCAACAATCATCCGACAGCGGTTATGCATCCATCCGGTTTGATTTAACTGCCTCATCGCCGCATCAACGATCGGGTAGCCAGTCTTGCCCTCACACCAAGCTTGAAAGAATTCTGGATTATTCTCCCAGGGAAAATCTTGGAATTTCTGACGATAAGGCCCTTGTGCTAATTCTGGGAAGAAATACATGGCATGTTGGTAAAACTCCCGCCAAGCCAGTTCCTGTTTCCAGGTTTGGATACTTTGCCGAGCTTCATCACTGCGACTCAAGTTATAAGCATTCTGAGCCGCCTGCCAAACCGTGCGAATCCCAATTACACCAAACTTGAGAGCAGCACTAAGTTTCGAGGTACCATCCACAGCTGGGAAATTACGTTGTTCCTGATAATCGCCAATAGTGCGATCGCAAAATTTCTCCAGTATCTTTTGGGCTACCTTTTCCCCTGGTGGCTCTAACAGTTCATTGTCCCAGACATACCCCAAATCTCTAGCACTAGGTAAATCAATCACCCCTGCTGCCAAAGCATTCTCTTGTTCTATTTCCGTCAAGGATTCCAGCCTAGTCAACCTTGCTACAGGTTGTGCCTTAGATTGACCTTGCCAATTTTTCCAGAAAGGAGTGTAGACACTATAGGGATTGCCAGACTTAGTGAAAATTTCTCCTGGTGCGTGTAATAACTGATCCCAATAGTTATAGACAGCAATACCCTTTTCCTTCAACCCTGCTGCTACCTCTTGATCCCGTTCCTTAGAATAAGGTTCCACATCCCAATTCCAACAAACAGCTTTAGCATCCAGAGCAGCAGCTAAATTAGGAATTCCTTGCCTAGGGTCTTGATGTAGGATTAAAAGTTGACTACCAGCTTGTCTGTAACTTTGCTGCAATTGTTGTAAGCAGCCAATCATATAAGTTACTCTTGCTGGGGCAATATCATCGCGCTCTAGAATAGTAGGGTCAAGGCAGAAAACACCGACAAGCTTTGGACTGAGCTCAAAAGCAGCAGCTAGTCCCACATTGTCAGAAATGCGTAAATCACGGCGATGCCAGAATAGAATCAAATTAGTCATTCAAAAACGGGCGAGCCATAAAAAAGCTGGAAATAGATTTAGCATCCACTGGCTCACCCTCCAAGATAGCTTGTTCTAACTCTTTTGGTGTCATTAAAACCACTTCTATATCCTCATCAGCATCTTGCTTAGGGGGGGCTTCCAATTTCTCCAAATCCTGCGCCAAAAACGCATAAATGTACTCATCAGAATAGCCAGGAGCAAGGGGAAATTTACCCAAAGATTTCCAACGATGAGCGCGATAGCCAGTTTCTTCTTCTATCTCCCGTTTAATAGTTTCAGCTGGGTTTTCATGGGATTCTACCGTACCAGCAGGGAATTCCAAAAGACGCCCACTAACAGCAAAGCGATATTGCCGTACTAGTACCAGTTTCCCATCTGGTGTTACCGGTACCGCCAAGGAACCACCAGGGTGACGGATGCATTCCCATTGCCCTTCTGATTGATTAGGAAGACGTAGAGAATTGACCTCGAAACTAAATCGTCTTCCTTGGAAAAATAGGTATTTTTTCAGTAGTTCAGGGGGTTCTTGACCAGGTAGCATAAGAACAAAGATGAAGGATTAAGGATTAAGTATTCAGGATTAAGACAGTTTATCCCTTGGAGGAGTTGTGGGATCCCAAATCCCGTCATTGATTTTACCTAATCCCGGGAATTTTTGCCAGGGAAGCACCAAGGCTCTTTCCACCATAGGTTTTAGGCTAATGGTTCCCGAAGGTAGTACCAGGACTAATTTTAGTTTAGGCCAAAAATTAGTTATATTTATATATTTTTTTTATATTCATGAGGTACACATATTTTTTTACCAATTCCAAAGTCCCATCTTTTTTATTCCTTACTCCCTACTCCCTACTCCCTCACTCCCTCACTCCCTAAAAAAATATAGGACTTTTTAACTCCCGTAAGTCTTCAACCTCAGGGGGTGACAAGCGCTCTTTAAAATCTTACCGGGGTTAGGTTTTAGGGGTTAGGTTAATGGTAAAATTGTCAAGGGTGATGGATTGATTAAAACTATCAT
>WTKN01000058.1 GCA_011524395.1 Moorena sp. SS36440bin_2 | reverse complement strand
TGCTTCAACCGAAAGGCGGCGGAGTGGGAGCGATCGCACTCATGCACTGCCAACCCTACAAGAAGTAGCAACAGTAGGGGAGTAGGGGTAGGGTGGGCAAATTGTGAGAATTTGATGATTTCACCGAAAAATCTAAGGGCGCAACGCCCCACCGATTCTATCCATGGGGTTAGCCCGCTTGAGACGCGCGCCTTAGTAGAGTGGAGCCTTAATCATAAAGTTTAAACTTTTTACTCATAGCCGACCAACCATAAAGGCTCCACTCTACTTACGGTAACTTTAAAGGAATTTATTCCCTAACTGTCCTGGAACTTTTGTCCCGAGATATCGACTATAATAGTGACTAAAGTAAGAAATCCAAGGAGGTGATTTTAAGTGTTGGCAATGGAGTTCAAGGCTATCCTCAAGGAGCCTCAAAAATTAGCGATAAATGAAGCAATCAGAACGGCTCGCTTTGTCCGCAATAAAGTACTGAGGTACTGGATGGACAATAGAGGGGTTGGCAAAAAAGAGCTGTACCGTTACAACACTCAGTTAAGGGACGAATTCAGATTTGTTAAAGACCTAAATAGTCATGCTTGCCAGGCGTCGGTCGAGAACGTGGAGCGGGCAATTAAACGGTTCTTTGATAATTGTAAAAATCAGGTACCTGGAAAGAAAGGTTATCCTCGCTTTAAGAAACGTTCTAGGTCGGTTGAATACAAGCAGTCTGGATGGAAATTATCTCCAGACACAAAGTCTATTAAGTTTACCGACAAAAAAAGCATTGGAAAAGTCAGACTTAAAGGTACTTGGGACTTGTGGTGTTTCGACCAGAAGCTGATTAAGCGGGTTCGGATTATCCAAAGAGCCGATGGCTATTATGTCCAGTTCTGCGTCAAAGTAGATAATTCTGAAAAACTAGAAGCAACAGGTTTCACTGTTGGGTGAGATGTGGGATTGAAAGAGTTCTATACCGATTCTGATGGGCATTCAGAACCTAACCCAAGGTTTTACCGCAAAGGTGAGAAACGCCTGAAATTTTATCAACGTCGGGTTTCCCGTAAAAAGAAAGGCAAGGCCGTAGGCCACGCTTCGCGAACATCCAATCGTAAAAAAGCCATTAATAAACTAGGCAGGACTCACCTTAAAATAAGTAGGCAACGTGTTGGCGTAGCCTGCGCGAAGCGCATAGAGCACGCTAAGAGACTAGCGCGCTGCGTAATCCGGTCTAACGACCTGGTCGCCTAGGTCGATTTAAGAGTCAAAAACCTGGGAAAAAATCATTGTCTTGCCAAGTCTATTAATGATGCAGGTTGGTATCAATTTCGGGAATGGCTGGAGTATTTTGGTCAGAAGTTTGGCAGAATTACTGTCGCAGTTAATCCTGCTTATACAAGTCAAAATTGCTCCAGTTGTGGTGAAGTGGTCAAAAAGTCATTATCAACTCGAACTCACGTTTGTCAGTGTGGCTGTCAATTAGATTCGCCGAAGGCGACGCTACGCGAACGCGACCACAACGCCGCCAAAAATATTCTAACTAGAGCACTAAGTACGGTGGGGCACACCGGAACTTTCCTTAACGCTCGGGGAGATTTGTCCTCTACTTTTCCTGGTTCCGACCTGGTTGAGCAAGACGAGTCGTTGAACCGAGAATCCCCCGATTTCTAATCGTGGGGAGTGTCAACAGCTCTGATGCCGATTTGCCCACCAAACCAGATCAGGCGATCGCACTGGTCCCATTTGTGCTATGTTTTAATTCACGTGATGGGTTGTTATTGTGCCCTTTGCATCTACGCTAAATTCGGTTCTTGATGCAGTCGCTCATGGGGGAAACCCCCAAGACCGCGCTGCATCGCTCTCAAATAGTATGGGTTTAGTGTCGCCAGAAATGCAGTTGTTAGACTGACAAAGAATAGTTAAAATCGAATCAGTCAATTCATGGCTAATTAGGTTTTAAAAACCTTGTTGTTTTGTGGTCTAATCTAGTTTAGAAAACAGAATTTCAGAAATGATTCAGCAACGGTTACATTGTGAATCATTTCTGATTACTATTCGGTTCCAATTCGCCTAAAACTATTCGCTAAAACTAGATTATTTTGTAAAACTAGTTAGTGCTAAGCCAAACTTTCTTCCTCCTCCTCGTAGCTATTGTCCTCTACCCCCATCAGTTCAGAGATTTCTACGTCATCACCTAGGGGATTTTCTTCCTCTAAAATCTCCCGTGGTATCAGGCGATTATTAGACTCTAACCAATCTAAAAGGGAAGTTTCTTGCTTAAGAGGAATGACCTCAGCCAGTTGTTCACGATGTAGTTCACGTAGAGCAGGATTGTACATAGGCTTCTTCAGCTAATATGGACGAGGTGAAAACCTTTAACTTTGAGTCTATTTGAGTCTAGCAGTCAGCTAGAGTAAATTTTATGATTGGCAAGGCGGAACTCTTAGAAGCGATCGCAGGAAAGAATCGTGGTCTATTAGCAAGCAAAACCGATAAAACAGCAATACTCGCAGCAGTTACTCAACTGGAAGGGAGAAACCCCACCCCTCGACCCCTTGAGGCACCAGACTTGCTAGATGGTAACTGGCGTCTGCTATATACCACGAGTCAAGAACTTTTGAATCTTGACGGATTTCCCTTGGTACAACTGGGTCAAATCTACCAATGTGTTCGTACCTCAGATACTAAAATTTACAACATCGCTGAATTATCTGGTATTCCCTATCTCGAAGGTGTTGTCAGTGTTTGTGCTAGTTTCGAGCCAGTATCTCAATGCCGGGTTAATGTTAGGTTCGAGAGGTCTATCATTGGTCTACAAAGCTTCCTGAGCTATAGCTCTGCCAATGATTTTATTGAACAAATCGAAGCTGGCAAAAGGTTCCCAGCTATTGACTTTCCCATCAATAGGGACAACCAAGAGGGTTGGTTAGAGATAACCTATCTTGACAATGATCTGCGCATTGGACGGGGGAATCAGGGGAGTTTGTTTGTGTTAACCAAGAAATAAGTAGGGAGTAGGGAGTAGGGAGTAGGGAGTAGGGAGTAGGGAGTAGGGGTTGGGAAAATTGACTGTACCTCATAACTATGATCAAGGCTATATCTGTTCCTAACCCTCAACAAACAACTGTCAACAAACAACCCTGAACAAACAACTGTCAACAGTTATCATGTCTTAGTAACCAGCCTCTTCTTCGTATTCTGGAGCTTTCTTTTTCTCAGGAATGTTGACTCGCGGTGCTTTGTAAGGCTCTGGGGAGCGGTCATCATCCCAGGCATCACCCTCGACTTCGTACTTGTCATAGTCCTGGGTGTTGGTTTTACCATAGGAAGGCTCAGGTGAGCTATAGACTGGCTGCTCGTAGCGCACTGGCTGAGGGGACTCTTCCCGTTCATCGCTCCAGTTATCTTCTTCTAATCTGGCTTCGACATACTTCTTCGGAACTGGTGCTTCTCGTCTGATCGGCTCTAGTTCTGGCTCTTGCCAATCGTCATCCCAGGCATCTTGAGCTCGGTTGGCATTCTCTACTGTCTGAGAGATCGGAGTACGTATTGGAATCCCGGTTCCCAGTTGATTTTCTGGTCTAGCCGTTGGAGTATAGTAGGGGTCTTCTGTGTCCTTTTCCCAAGGGGGTCTGCCAACCCCCATACGTTCTAATACCCCGACAGTTAACTGGACCAGATGCTCTTGAGCTTCCTCAAATACAATTAATCGGTCTGGACCACTGCTGACAATTTCATCAATGGGTAGCTCATAAGTACTAATAACCTGGTCGGGTATTTGGGGCAACCCTATCGATGCAATGATTAGGGCGGAAACGGTGCCATCTTCTACATTGAACTTGAAGCCTCTAACCCGTCCTAAGAGTTCACCGGTTTCGGTGATCACTTCGCTGTTAATCAGGGTACTATAGGCATCGACATCAATATCTTCGATAACGTCTTGATCATCTACCAGGATGACATCACCAAATTGTCGAATGCTGCTCAGGAGCATGTACTTTGGCATACCGGCTACTGCCAGGAGGTTGTCTCGCAGACCCAGTGCCACAACCTGGCGTCTGTCTATATCTACCAAGAGCTCCTTGACAACTCCGAGGCGTTTGCCATTGTCACGGGTAATTACCTGAGTATTTAAGATATCGGAGCGTGGACGAATTTGTTCCGTTGTCATTATATCTCGCTTTTCCTGAGCTATACTCCTGATGGATTAAAAATAAATAATACGTGAGCATTAATTACGTGAGCATTCAGCTAAAGGCCTTTGGCCACGCTACGCGAGCAGCTTTCAGCTAAGGTAATCCCACCCTGATAGTTAATCAACAGACTACAGAGGTTATATGTAACCTCTGAGCATCGGTTTTTTTTCCTACATAACCCCCTTCGGACGAGGGGTTCCTGGGTCGGTTCTCTCCAAAATCAATCATCAATAGCTTATAGCTGATCAGCCTTGGGCTTAATGCTTACAATAATACTGGATTTGATGAGTGGGATTTTATCTAGTTAACCGTACTTTTGGGTGATAGTTTTAAACCCAATACTTGAGTGTATGCTCCCCTGGCTTGGGTAACACCAATGGTGCGTTGAGCAGACTCAATCATAGGACGGCGTAAGCTCACTACAATAAATTGCGCAAGTTTAGCCTGTTGTTTGATCATTTTAGCTAATCGCTGGACATTTGCCCCGTCTAAAAACATATCGACTTCATCAAAAGCATAAAATGGCGAGGGACGGTAGCGTTGTAGGGCAAAGATAAAGCTAAGGGCTGTGAGGGATTTTTCTCCTCCTGACATAGATGCTAGCCGCCGCACCGGTTTACCTTTGGGGTGTGCCACCAGGTTTAGTCCACCGCTAAAGGGGTCCTCTGGATCATCGAGTTGTAAATAACCATCCCCATCGGAGAGTTCAGCAAAGATGGCTTGGAAATTTTCATTGACGGCATCAAAGGCTTCTTTGAAAGCACGGTATCTCAAGGTGGTAAAGTTTTCTATCCTTAGCAACAGTTCAGTACGTTCACCAGCTATGGTTTCGAGTTTCTCAGACAGTTCTTGGAGGCGAGCTTGAGTTCGGTCATATTCTTCTAAGGCCAGCATATTCACGGGTTCCATAGCCTGTAGACGTTTCTGTCCGTTGCGCAGTTCCTTTTGTAGTTGTTCTAGTTGAGCAGCTAGGGAGTCAACGGCAATTCCCTCTGAGCTTTTTTTATCACTAGAGGGGAAATTTTTATTGACAATTGGAGGTATTTCTGGTATGGGGTCTGGTAATTCAGCCGCTTGGTCTTGGAGTTGAGTTTGGAGGCTAGCAAGTTTTTCTGCTCTAGCAGACTGGGTTTCTTGAAGTTTTTGGTGTTGCCAAGAGGTTTCTTGGTGTTGTTGGCGCAATTTTTGTAGGTGTTGCTCGGTGCGATCGCGTTTTTGTTTCTCTTGCCCCAATTTCTCCTCTAACTGGCGTAAGGCAACTGTCGTTTCGGTAATTTGCTTGGTGAGTGTTTCTAACTGAGTGTTAATTGCTGATTGCTGCTGTTGCCAAGATTCGATTTGGGTTTGATAGTCTGCTATTTTGCGGTGGCCTTCGGTCAGTTGATCCCTCAGGCGCTGTTGCTGATTCTCCTTCTGTTGTACCTGTTTCTCGGTATTTCTCAACGCTTGTTCACACTCGCGCAACTGAGTTTCTTGGGTTTTAATGGTGTTCTGAATCTGTTGCCACTCGTTATGAGTTTGAGACTCCTCCAGTTGAGCCAGTTGTTGCCGTAAGTCAGCAAGTTGGGATTCTTGTTGGGGTAACTCTATGGCTATGGTCTCTAGCCGTTGAGTAGCGGCGGAGAGTTCTTGGTTGTTTTTAGCCAGAAGCGATCGCATTTGGGCTTGATTGGTCTGAGATTGCTCAATCTCCCTTTGTAACTGTTCCAAACGCAATTTGGTTTCCGAGTGTTTTGCCCTCGTTTCTGTCAATTCCTGGGTAATTTGTTTCACCGAGGCAGATTCGGTAGTAATCAATCCCTCGCAATGGTGTAAAATCTGTTCAATTTCCCCTAAGCGGGTTCGCAAGCTACGGATTTCAGAGGACTCCATAGTGTCACTGGTACCAAAGTGCAATCCCGAACGGTGACTGGTGCTACCACCAGTCATGGCACCGCTTATTTCCAATATTTCTCCATCTAGGGTAACGATGCGGTGTTTACCCAAGTAGGTACGGGCATCATTGAGAGTTTCAAAGACTACTGTAGAGCCAAATACATAGGCAAAGACTTTTTGGTAACGGGGGTCACAATCAATTAGCCTAATAGCGTAGTCAACAAAGCCCTTAGCATACCGTAGCACAACGGTTTCGGTAAATGGCCTGGGTTGGATTTTGGTCAGAGGTAAGAAGGTGGCTCTGCCAGCGCGTTTTTGTTTGAGGAGTTCGATCCCAGCCGCTGCTACACTATCATCTTCTACCACTAAATTACCAAGGCGTGCGCCAGCGGCAATTTCTAGGGCTAGCTGATAGCGCGGTTCAACTCTACCCAATTGGGCAACTAATCCACACACTCCTACTAGACTACTTTCTAGGATAACTTTAGTAGCATAAGTCCCTTGGGCTTCTTGTTGAGCTTGGGCTTGGGCTTCTAGTTTATCCAGTTGCCGTTGTTTTTGCCGTTGTTCCCCCAGTAGGCGAGTTTGGGTTTGTTGTTGGAGTTGTAGTTGTTGTTCGGTATTCCCTAAGGATTGGGCGAGAGACTGGACTTGTTGGGCATAAGTGGTTAATTGTGTCTGTAATGCCACAGCTTGGGTTTGCTTGGTGGCGATTTCTGGTTCTAAGGTTTGCAGTTGCTGGGTTTGGTCTTGGATTTGCCGATTTAGCTGATTCTGACGCTCTTGGAGTTGAGCTTGCTCGGTCCTTTGGGGGTTGATGGTTTTAAGTAGGGTGTCGATCTGCTTGGTGAGGGTGGTTTGTTGTTGTACCCAGGCATCACTAGCCGCTGCGATCGCATTGGCTTGTTCTCGGCTTTGGTTGAGAGCAGCTTGGGCCTCATCCCGTGCCACTTGTAAGGAGGTTTTAGACAAGCTCTCTAGATCATTTTTTTCTGCGATCAACTGTTGCAGGGTTTGCTCGACTTGTTGAATTGTCTCTTGTGTACGTTGGAGATTGGCAGCGGCATTTTGTAGGTTCTCAGTTAATTCCTGCTGTCGGGTTTGTAATTGACGTTGTTCAGCTTGTTGAGTGGCAAGGGTGGATGCGATCGCAATTTGTTCTTCTTCTCCTAAGGCTTTGACCCTAGCATTAAGTTGGTCAAGTTCAGTGGTAGTTTGGTTAATTTGTTCCTCAATGCTAGTAATTTGAGCAATAAGCTTGGCTTTTTTCGTATTAGCAGCATCAATTTGCTGTTGGACTTGGGATACTTGCTTCTGGAGCAATCGCCATTTTAGAACAATTTCCCACTGTTGCTTTTGTTGGAGTTCAGCACGGAGTTTTTGATATTTCTCAGCTTTAGCACGGTCAGCAGCTAAGCGTTCCCGTTGAGCCGTCAGTTCTTGTTCAATAATTCGGCAACGTTCTTCTCGCTCTTTGACAGTGGCGAGGGTTTGTTTAGTTTGGGTAATTTTGCGGTCAAAGGCAGCAACTCCAGCTAATTCGTCAATAATCTCCCGCCTTTCTCGGGATTTCATTGAAATAATGCTAGTGACGTCTCCTTGCTGGACAACATTGTAGCCTTCTGGGTAAACCCGCAAGCGATTGAGTTGTTCATGAAGTGCAGTAACAGTAGAGGGTTCACCATTGATGTAGTACTGGGAACTGTAATTACCTTGTTTAGTGACTCGCAGGCGTCGGGTCACACTCCATTCTAGATCAGTTGCAGGTTGGTCAGGAGTTGACGGTTGTTGACCATTTGGTTGTTCGCGAACAACCTCCAACTCTGTAACCTGTAACGGTTCGTCTAACTCTGTAACCTGTAACGGTTCGTCTAACTCGGTAACCTGTAACTCGTCATAGTTATTGAAGTCAGATAAGTCAAAGGTAACTGTGACACTCGCTTCGACAGTGCCTCGATGTTCTTTATTGTGGTTAACTAAATCAGGAAGGCGTTCAGCTCGCATTCCTTTGGAACTGGCGATACCAAGACAAAATAGAAGAGCATCAAGGATGTTCGATTTGCCTGACCCGTTTGGCCCAGAAATTACGGTAAATCCTTCCAGGAGCGGTATTTTTGTAGTGCCGCCGAAGGATTTGAACCGCGAGAGTTCCACTCGCTTGATGTGTACCATAGGCGTTTCTTCGGTTGAGGTTAACCGGGTCGTCACACAGAGTGTGCGTAGTGAACACATTGCTGATCAGCGTAGCATGGGCAATAGGCAGATGGCGCAACGGATGGCTTAAAAGATGATGTAAATGGGTTAACAGATGGAACGGATGGCGGATGGAGGGGGGACAGTGTGGGGCTGCAATTCAAATGCTATATAATATATCAAAAAAAACTAATCACCAATAACTAATGACTAGTGGCTAATCACCAATAACTAATGACTAGTGGCTTAACTATTAGTTGAGTATGTCATGGCCATTAAACAAGCTATATAATCACTCCTTGAACCAATTGGTAATACTTGCGTCGTGATTGCAATCTATCCAGGCAGCTTCGATCCCATTACCCTAGGACACCTTGACATCATCCAGCGTGGCTGTAGACTCTTTGATAAGGTGATTGTGACAGTGCTGCGCAATCCCACTAAATCTCCCTTGTTCACAGTGCTTGAGCGAGTCGAGCAGATTAAACTTTGCACCCAAGACTTACCTAATGTAGAAGTGGACAGTTTCACCGGTTTAACTGTGGAATATGCCAAACTGAAGAAAGCTCAAGTACTTTTGCGAGGGTTAAGGGTGCTTTCTGACTTTGAGAAGGAACTCCAGATGGCTCATACCAATCATACCCTCTGGGATGAAATCGAAACAGTTTTTCTCGCCACCTCTAACGAATATAGTTTCTTGAGTAGTAGCGTAGTCAAAGAGATTGCCAAATTTGGCGGCTCCGTCGATCATCTTGTCCCCCAACAGGTTGCCTTAGATATATACCGATGTTACGCCAAGAATCATCCCGGTACGACCCACCCGAGCACAACAAACCCCCAAATCCGACTGAATCCTTTAATCCTGGATCAGGAGACATAGATATTCAGGGGCAATTTAACTATATCGAGGACATAATCTTCGATAGCCCCCACATCCCCTTTACCCGGCGCACCCTGATTGATGAAGAACTGTTGCTGGCTCAACTCGACTTGGTGCGGGAAAATTTGCCCTTAGCTTTTCAACAAGCTACTAGAATCATTGAAGAACACGATGCAATTATCCAGCAAGCTGAACAGTATGCTCAAGAAATTATTGAGACAGCTCAGCGGCGTGCTGAAATGATTTTAGATGAACTCGGTATTATTCAGCAAGCGGAACACGAAGCCCAACAAATCAGCCAACAAGTTCAAAAAGAGTGTGAGACGATGCACAAGCAAACGGCATCGGAGCTTGAGCAGATGCGCCGGAAAGCCCAGCAGGAACTGGAGCAAATGCGCCAAATGACCCTAGCTGAGTGTGAGGAAATTCAAAATGGGGCAGATGCCTACGCTGACGGAGTGCTCTACAATATTGAGCAGCACCTCAGTGACATGCTTAGAGTAATTCGCAACGGACGTCAGCAACTCAATGGTTCTGTTAAACCCCAAAACTCTGGCAAGAAAGATAATGGCAAGAAAGACAATAGTAAGAAAGATAATGGTAAGGGGGGTTCACGCTCACTTAAAATCCCATCGAAGTCAAAAAAAGGATGAAGAATTAAGGATTAAGGATTAAATAAGAACTATTTCAGTTATTAGTTGTTAAACGTATTGGTTGTTAAAGGTTTTTAAAGAGCTGGCGGGAACATAAACCATCCACGGAGGAGCCGGTGATGGTGATCGTGTCACGTGCGGTTTTAAAGCCAAGTCTGGGGAGTTATAGGGCTACGCCGAAGGCAAGAGGCAAGAGGCAAGAGGCAAAAGTTTACTAAAACAGCTTAGGTGCGCTTTTATCAATGTCAAACACCTTAAAACCTTAATGGGTAGTGCTATATCCGCTGGTAATGGTTAACGAGTTAAGGGAGTTATTCCTCAAAAAACCTGATGCGCGAGCATTGAGCCGCTACGGGAAGGCATTTTTGATGGAAAATCAGTCTAAGACCTAATTTCGGATAACGCTCGATGTTTAACCCTTACCGCCATACACAAGAGTTAGAGCGACCTTTTTCCTTTGAGCGCCTGTATCGTCATCCTGGTTCTCTTAGTTCCTACGATCAAGGTGGTACTCGCAAACGAATTGGGATTATCGGTGGAGGCATTGCTGGACTTGTTAGTGCTTACGAACTCAGTCAACTCAACCATCAAGTTACTGTATTAGAAGCTGATTCTCGCCTCGGAGGAAGAATTAAGACTCATTATTTTAGTGATGGGACTTATGGGGAATTAGGCGCAATGCGAATTCCTACTAGTCATGGCTGCACGTTACACTATATAGATAAATTTAATTTACCAAAAAGACCTTTTATTAGTTACAATCCCGCCGCTTTTTATTATCTACGGGGTAATAAAACTCGTTTGGATAGTTACCAAGAGTTGTTTGGGGTTTACAAGTTAACCCCTGATGAGCAACAAGACCCAGGGGAAATTTACGACCAGTTATTGGAAGAATTAATCGATTCTTTGACTGAAAAAGAGAAATGGGAGTTATTTGCACCCACTTTTACCAGTGATCAAGTTAGAAAATGGGATACCCTAACGGTTACCGACTATTTTCGCAGTCATATTTATCCCGATGCTTTTGAGTTACTCGGTCATGCTACTGGAGCAATTCATTACGACAAAGTATCTCTGTTAAATGGTTTAATTGATTTCTTTGCTTGGCATCGAGTAGAACAATATGAGCTAATCGGAGGACTGGACACGTTAATTAAGGCTTTGGTTAAAAGCATATCAGGCATAATCCAGACTGAAGCCAGAGTAACAACTATAGAAATGACCGATAGAGGGGTTCGGCTGGTCTGGAATAAGCTGGATAAGCAACAAATCGCAGAATTTGACTATATTATCTGTACTATTCCTGCTACTGCTCTGGCTCAGATTAATTTTGAGCCTAGTTTACCTAGCCAACAACAGGAAGCGATTAACAATTTGGGGTATTGCAGTGCCAGTAAAACTCTATTACACTGTACCGCTCGTCCTTGGGAATTTGCCGAACATGTCTATGGGGGTGGTAGCTTTACGGATTTAAATATAGAAAAGTGTTGGTATCCTTGTGATAATGCTCAATTAGACTCAACAAACATTTCTCAACCTCATTTTGTTGCTAAAGATCAGGATATTTCTTATCAGCCATCAGTATTAACGGCTGCTTATCGCTGGGAAGATAATTCCAGAAAATTTAGGACTTTAGAGGAAACAGCTAAAACCGATTTAACCTTAGAGGAAGTTTCCCAACTGCATCCTGAGATTAAAGACTATACTGATGAGATTATTCATAGTATTTGGGATGAAGATAATCAGTCTGGTTCTGGTTCTTATGCCTATTTTGCTCCAGGAGATCGGGAGAACTATCAACCCTTTCTCGGTCAAGCTTATCCAGTAGATAATCCCCGTGTTTTCTTTGCAGGGGAACACTTAGCAATTAATCATGCTTCAGTTCAAGGAGCGGTGCAAACTGCTGTTTCAGCAGTTATTGATCTGATTCAATCGCTTATATAGCAAAGGGAACAGCGGATCTGGGAACAGGGAACAGCGGATCTGGGAACAGGGAACAGGAAACAAAAATTATCACAATTCCTACACGGATCCCTAGATCAGTCTTTTAGATTGGGTTTTAGTTTGACCTCAATATCTATACATGTATTAACTATTGCTAAAATTCAGGAAAAGCATATCATATGTCTGCTAAGGATTATTTTCATGAAGCTGTCAAAGCAGGACTAATTAAGGATGGATGGATTATCACTCACGATCCACTGTACCTGGATTTTGATAACGCTCGTATTCAAATAGATCTGGCAGGAGAGAAACTAATTGCAGCGGAGCAAGGTCTTGAAAAAATTGCTGTTGAGGTGAAAAGTTTTATCGGTTCTTCTACAATTTATGAATTTTACTTAGCAGTGGGACAATGTTTAAGTTATCGAATTGCCTTAAAAGCGCAACAACCGGAACGTAAACTTTATCTAGCGGTTCCTACTTATACTTACGAAGAATTTTTTCGTCGTCCTTTCGCAAAGCAAACGATTCAAGAATCTAACATAAACCTATTGGTATATGAGCCAAATCAGGAGGTAATTTTGCAGTGGATAAGTTAATTCAGTATCGTCGTCTGATTCAGGAAACCTTGGAAAAGCATAGTCTGGTTAAGTTAGCCAATGAAGAGATCAAAGTCTATAAATTCTTCGATCCTGAGCAAGATCATTATCAAGTCTTTCATGCAGGATGGCAAAATTATCGTCGTGTTTTCGGACCTTTGATCCACATTGATATTATTGATGGAAAAATCTGGATTCAACATGATGGCACCGAGTTTGGGGTGGCGAATGAATTACTTGAATTAGGGATACCGAAACAGGATATTGTCCTAGGGTATCATGCCCCATTTATGCGTCAATATGATGGCTTTGCTGTTGGTTAGATTTGTTCTATAGTGGTTTGCGAGTTTAAGTAGATATTTATGGTTTTTTAGGGAACAGGGAACAGGGAACAGCGGATCTGGGAACAGGGAACATATTAGAGTCCGACGCAAGAAATAGCCCTGGTATCAGAGGTAATTACTGCTCCCTAAAAACCAATAATTTGTAGCTCATTTAATAAAAAAGTTAGGTAAATTAATTACACATAATTTAGTCTATAAATTGTAAATAAAACTAATTTTAAATAAATGTAAAATATTTTTATTTGCCCTTGCATTTTTTCGAGAAGTTATATATACTATAGAAGGTAAAGACTGATACTAGTAACCGCGCTGGTCATGCCCGTTAACCATCTCCAGCGCGGTTTTCCTCCCACCTAAATAGGAGTTACTTCCATGATGCCAAAAAAATCACGATATTCAACCAATGACTCATTATGGTTCAAACGATTCAAGCTCAAGATCTTAGCCTAGAAGAACTGCAAGAACACTTTGGACTACAACTAACAACCGATAGTCATTTTTTTTTAGATTGGCAAGACAACTTACCCTCTTTAACGGATCAGGAAAAACGTTCTCTAGAAAGAGTCCGCAACAACTACTTTAACTTGGTTAATCGCCGCCCTCTCTTAGAAGAGGGTGTAAAAATGGTGGTTTTATCACCATTACTCGATCTCGCTGGATTCTTTCAACCCCCCTTTTCAATCAGAACTGAAACTTCTGTGGAAATTGCTGCTGAAGACAATGGAGTAATTGTAAGAGGCAGGATAGATGTTTTAGTAGTGCGACAGAGACTTTGGATACTGGTGATCGAATCCAAAAGTACCAAGTTTGATGTGATGGCAGCACTGCCTCAAGCTCTAGCTTATATGCTGGATGGCTCCAACAGTGACAAGCCAAGGTTTGGTTTTCTAGTCAATGGGAGAGAGTTTGTGTTTGTTAAACTCCAACCAGCAGATGTTCCCATCTATGGTCGTTCTTATGCCTTATCTATTGACAGGGAAAATGAACTGGAGCAAGTTTTAGCTGCTCTCAAAGCTATTGGTCGATTGGTATTAGATTAACGTTTGATGTTTATCCAAAATCCAAAATCATAGAACATTCACCATGGCTGTTACTCTCCTACTCCAACAACTTACCGTTCCCCCAGGTCAAAGACTATTGATTCATAACCTAGAGTGGGCTGAATTTGAGTCTGTTCTGGAAGAACTAGGGGAACATCGCTCTGCTCGTATTGCCTATAGCCACGGAACCTTAGAAATCAGAATGCCTACCCCAGAACACGAAGTCGATAAAGAACTGCTCGGTGATTTGGTTAAAATTTTGCTTGATGAGTTAGAAATCGACTGCGAGTGCTTTGGTTCCACTACCTTCAAGGGAGAAAATATGGACAGTGGCATTGAACCGGATCAATGCTTCTACATCCAAAACCACGCTAGAATGCGAGGCAAGCGGCGCGTCGATCTCACTATTGATCCACCGCCAGATCTAGCCATTGAAGTGGATGTTACCTCCAAGACTCAACTGGATGTCTATGCCAACTTAGGTGTGCCTGAACTCTGGCGCTATGAAAAAAATCAACTCAGGATTGACCTGTTGCAAGGAGGTGAGTACCGGCAAGTTACCACCAGTCCGACCTTCCCCAGATTACCAATTCCAGACCTGGTAGCAGAGGTTTTAGCTCAAAGCCGTGAAACCGGGAGAAGTCCTGCGTTACGAGCTTTTCGTCAAAGACTAAAGCAATTGCTCCATTAAATTGATAGTTTAGTTTTGGGGGATAACCTGATGGCAATTATAGCGCTACGCGCAAGGCAAGAGGCAAAAGGCAAAATTTGACTACAATAGCTTTTGCTGCTTGTATCAATATCCTAACCTTAATGCGTAATCAGCTAATGTTATAAAACATTATTATATGCCAGCTAAAGATATCTTTCATGATACTGTTAAAAACGCCCTAGTCAAAGAAGGTTGGATAATTACTGATGACCCTCTCTATCTTGATTATGGGGGAGTTGATATGTATGTTGATTTAGGGGCATAAAAATTAATTGCAGCCCAAAAATATCAACAAAAAATTGCTGTAGAAATTAAAACTTTTAATCGTCCTTCTCTAATTGCTGAATTTCATAGTGCTTTAGGACAGTTTCTTAATTATCGCCTGGTATTAGAAAATATTGAACCAGAAAGAAAAATGTATTTAGCCATTAGCGAAGATGTTTACGAAGCATTTTTTACTCTGGTTTTTACTCAAAAGGTAGTAGCTAACTATCAAATAAAATTAATGATAGATGATACCAAAAAGGAGGTAATTAAACAATGGAAAAACTAGAACACTGTCTTGATGCAGTCGCTCATGGGGGAAACCCCCAAGACCGCGCTGCATCGCTATAGAGAATTAGTCAAAAAAATCATCAATGAATACGGGCAATATAAGCCTAGATATGGAGATATTGAAGTCCAAAAAATATTTGATGTTCAAGGAGATCACTATCAACTGATGAATGTGGGGTGGCATGGCAATCGGCGTTTAAGAGGCTGTGTTCTTCAAATTGACCTTAAAAACGACAAAATTTGGATACAGCACGATGGCACAGAAATTGGTGTTGCTAATGAATTAGTATAATGGGGTGTTCCCCCTGAAGATATTGTCTTAGCCTACCATGCTCCTTATAAACGCCAATATACTGGATTTGCTGTTGATTGATTAAATATAGCAATTCTATTTTCCATGAAGTGAAAAGGGATCCCCCTAAATCCCCCTTAATAAGGGGGACTTTGAGGTTTATAATTGTACCTCATAAATGCAATAATCGCTATAAATAGGATATTTTAACAATGCCTAGTTTAACAGTAAAAGACTTAGAAAAACTGCAAGCTGAACATCCTGATTATCAGATGGAACTAGTGGCTGGAGAAATTATTGTTATGAGTCCTTCAGGGTTAGAATCAGATCAAGTAGCTGCTGCTATTGTTACCCAGTTATCAAACTGGGTACGACCTCGTAGACTAGGCAGGGTAACTGCTTCTAGTGGTGGTTTTCGTTTACCTAACGAAGATGGAGATGTCCGTGCTCCCGATGCTTCTTTTATCCTAGCTGAACGTTTACCTCGCACTACAGAAGGTTACGCGGAGTTAGTTCCTGACTTGATGTTTGAAGTTAAATCTAGAACTGATAGTTTGGCTAAATTACGCCGGAAGATCCAGCAATTTATGGAATTGGGAACTAAAATTGGGGTGTTAGTGGATCCGAGAACTCGCACCATGGAAGTTTATCGCCTTAATCGAGATAAGGTTGTGCTGGGGGATGGGGATGTGCTGCAAGTGCCGGAATTGCTTCCTGGTTGGTAATTACCTGTGGTGGAAGTTTGGGCACCTGAGTTTGATTAGAAAGGGCGATTTAGTAAAAAACTCAGAAAATGTCAGTGTTTAGTTCAGCAGACAATTCAGACGGTACTTGCTGCAACTATACAAGTTTAATCGATATTTTAGTTCTTACGAGTACCCGTCACACCTTCTTCATGTTCGTAGCCGTATATCCAATACACACGACTAGCTACGTTGCCAACACTCTTAAATGTGTGAGGTTCACCAGCAGGAATAATTATTTCTTCCCCAATGGTGGAGCGAAACGTTTTACCTTGTAAAGACAATTCTAATTCCCCTTCCAAGGGTATAATTACCTCGTCTGTTTCATGACCATCACTTGACCAAGACTCTCCAGGCGGAGTAATTGAAATTTCGCACTTGAACCCCTTTTTTTGCCAAGTGTTCTTGATCTCTTTGATTCTAGATTCATTCATCATTTTATTTAAATCCTTTTTAACATTGAATTCCAATTTTTTGAGCCGTTATAACCAAACAAATCTTGATATTGAGTATCAATTAAGTACTCATATTGATGCTGGCTCAGCCAGTTTTTGAGTAAATTAAGCTTACATTTCATCCGTTCAATAAATTCTTTATCTTCCCAATCTGACCAAGCCTCCCATAAAGCTTTATTTGTGTCTTCAATAATTAAATAATCTCCATTTTGTAAACCATTATTATGAAAATAATCCAGGATACCGACTAAATTAACATGAGCATCTTCTATGATTAACCAAGGATGAGGAAGTGTAGAAAGCAGTGTGGTCGATAAAACCAGATCGATCTGGTTACAATCGCCTTCCAAAAATTTTATCTTGGGTTGGGCTTTGGCTTTTTGATAAAGTAAGGATAAATCGATATCAACAGAGTAGACAAGACCTTCAATATCAAATAACTTCAACTGATCTGCTAACCATACTGCACTTCCTCCAGTATCTGCACCAAGTTCAATAATTGTCTTTGGTTGGAGTTCGTAAATCAGCATTGGATAAAGGGCAATTTCTATAGGACTTTTGTCCATTGGTATCCCTTTCCAGGTTTGTAAATGATAGTTTTCAGTCAAAGTTAGCCAAGTTGACTGGGGAATATCACCTCTATCTTCTCGCTCAGAGATTTTGACAAACCGCTTATTCTCTAGGGTTTCTTGATCAGATAAGTTAGATTTGACCATACTTTGACTGCTCATTAATATCGCTCCTTTTTAAAAGCCAGAAGATACATCAACTTGGCTTCGTCATATATCGGAAAACCCTCTTCACTAACTAGTGTCCACGGTAATTGCTCTAAGGCTGTTTGCATTTCACGGCGATAATCTTCCCGTATCGTGAACAAGAAGATTCCTTCTTCCTTTAAAAGACTGAATAGATTGTTTAATACCTCAACCCCAGCATGAGCATAAGCAAAAATCCCTGCAGCAATAATAGCCTCAAAAGTTACTGAATTGCTAAAAATTTGGGAATCTTCTAAATTACACTGATGGAGAGCCTTGTAGACTTGTCTCTCTTTAGCGATCGCTAACATTTTTTCTGACAAATCAACAGCAGTCACATTAGTATATCCCTGTTGGGCTAAGGCTTCACCCACTAACCCTGTCCCAGCACCAGCATCTAAGATTGTGGCATCTTTATTAGGAAGAAGTTTGCTTAATGTCCGTGCTATGTTGGCAGGCATAAAAGACCAATCTTCTTTTATATCTGCATCATAGGTATTTGCCCAACTATCGTACTTAGTTTTTAATTCCTCAGTACTTTGGCTATCACAAATTCCAGATAACCAAGGTCTTGTTTCTGAAATATCTTTAGCTTGTTCTCTGGACATACTCTGTTCTAAGGTAATGGCATTTTCAGGGTTCACCGAGGCCATAGCAAGAGAAGAAAGCTTGTCGATAAATAGATCAATATCTTCAGGCTGGGTATCGAAATTGGTCATCCATCGAACTAATCCAGTAGAACTATCCCAAACATAAAAATGACAAACATTATTTTAGTTCTTACGATTACCGGTGACATCATCCTGTCATTGGTAGCTATAAACCCAGTAATATGATCGAAGCACTGCTTCCTGACTCAATGGCTCAAGCAAAGTTGGGGTGATGTATCCAGCAAACACGACCGGCCGTTTCGCCATGATTGCTTACGGTATGAGGTTCTTTAGCCGGAACCATAATTTCTTGAGCAATTTCAAGATTAGAAACCTTACCTTGGCAAGAAACTTTCATTTGTCCTTCTAAGAGAACAAAAAATTCATCAGTCTTATGACCTGGATCTGACCAAGAATCTCCTGGATATAACTCCCATACTTCACAAATTAATCCTTGCTCTTGCCACTTATTTTTTAGTTGTTCTAGATCCATTTTTGACTTAGAGTAAGACATAACTTTATGTTAGTAAATTTGTCAAAGTATTTGCTCAGAAAGTATTACAGCAAAATAGTTTTATGTGTTCAAACTATTTTGAGTATAGAATTCCAATTTTTTGAAGCATTATAACCGTACATATCCTGGTAGTAAGTATCGATTAAATACTCATCTTGATGCTTCATTAACCAGTTTCTTAAGTCATCCATTTTGTGAGAACCTCGCTGGATTAATTCCTGGTCTTTCCAATCAGACCATACTTCCCACATAAACGTGTTAGTATCTTCTATAATTAGGTAATCTCCAGTTTGCAAACCATTATGATGAAAATGTTCGAGGATACCAACTAGGTTGTCATGAACATCCTCTATAACTAACCAGGGATGAGGTAGATTATCAAGCAATTCCACAGATAAAACATCACTAATTTCTCGACAATCACCTTCTAAAAAATGAACTCTAGAGTCTGCTTTAGCTTTCTCATCAAGCTGAGAAAGGTCGTTATCAACACAGTAAACCTCACCTTCAATACCAAATAATTCTAAGTGATCTGCTAACCAAATTGCACTTCCCCCCTTAAGTGCTCCTAATTCAATAATCGTCTTGGGTTGCAACTCGCCCAGCAGCATCGGATAGGCTGCAATTTGCATGGGGTCTTTTTCCAGAAGTACCCCTTTCCACGTCTGTAAATAGGCATTGTTTGTTAGAGGTCTCCAAGCCGACTTGGGAATATCACATCTATCTTCTCGCTCGGAGATTTTAACGAACCTTTTATTATCAGATATTTCTTGTTCAGATAAGTTCGATTTGACCATCAGGCTTTGACTACTAATTAATTTAATTAATATCTGTGGTAAATTATTTTTTATGCCACTTGATAGTTCTATAGCTTGTGATAAAAAAGTGCCGAACTACCCCTAGGATAATCGAAGAAAACTCAACAAACCCCGAAAGTAATTCCTAAATCCTTGAGCCATCGACGGTAAGCTACAGATGCCCGATCGCACTTAACATGTACTTCTGGTAAAAATTGCCTATCAATATTATTTGAAGGAACTAGAGGCAGACATGCTGGACGTTGCGATTCTAAGAGCAAAGCATCTTCACGAGCAATCTTGTCTTGGATAGCTTGCATCTCTGATTCTGGTATTTCTTGTCCATAGTTCATTATGAATGTTACCCAGACCAAACATTCTTCCTCCTCTATTGGGGTAACATTCATAACCCAGTGCATAGTTCTGCTGGTATTGTATATATGTTTAAGTGCGTGTATCTTCAGGTGAGGATAGATATTTATGAATGGATAGTTGGTTAAGGAACCATTACCAGTAGCAGTACAATCAGGATCTCGATGCCATTGGCTAAGGTTGCCTATGGTGAGTTTCTCTTGGTTAAATTCCACTTCATAATCTCCAACTGTAGGGTGACTTGGATCTCCTAAAGAGCTGGAGTGTGCAAAAGGAAGATGAGAGAGATCGAAGGAATTTTCGATGACACGAAATCCACTAGTCCGAAAGTGGTAAGGACCAACCAGCAGTTTACGATACTCCAAATTGTCCCATTCTGGAAATGGCGGAATGTTTTGAGTAGGGTTCCCTAGGCTAACCCATACATAGCCGAAACATTCTTTACACTTATAGGTCTTTACGCAAAAACTTGCTGGAGGTGCCTCCCCAGGAAGAGATGGGATAATTACGCACTTGCCAGATTGATCGTACTCCCATCCATGATACATACAAGTAAGGCGATCGCCAACTATCTTTCCCAGATTAAGAGAAACACCCCGATGGATGCATCTATCCTGCCATGCGAGAACGGGAGATTCAGGAGAGTTGCCGCGCCATAAGATTAGTTCTTCTCCAAATAACTTTTGTTTCTTCTTACTACCTGGTTTTATGTCGTCTATTTTACCAACAATATACCAGTTGTCTAGCAGAATTTCATTGGACATAAATCCTAAATCCTCAAGATATAGTCGGTCTTTCAATTTTCTAAATCATTAAGATCGCTCCTTTTTAAAAGCCAGAAGATACATCAACTTGGCTTCGTCATATATCGGAAAACCCTCTTCACTAACTAGTGTCCACGGTAATTGCTCTAAGGCTGTTTGCATTTCACGGCGATAATCTTCCCGTATCGTGAACAAGAAGATTCCTTCTTCCTTTAAAAGACTGAATAGATTGTTTAATACCTCAACCCCAGCATGAGCATAAGCAAAAATCCCTGCAGCAATAATAGCCTCAAAAGTTACTGAATTGCTAAAAATTTGGGAATCTTCTAAATTACACTGATGGAGAGCCTTGTAGACTTGTCTCTCTTTAGCGATCGCTAACATTTTTTCTGACAAATCAACAGCAGTCACATTAGTATATCCCTGTTGGGCTAAGGCTTCACCCACTAACCCTGTCCCAGCACCAGCATCTAAGATTGTGGCATCTTTATTAGGAAGAAGTTTGCTTAATGTCCGTGCTATGTTGGCAGGCATAAAAGACCAATCTTCTCCTACATCTGCATCATAGGTATTCGCCCAACTATCGTACTTAGTTTTTAATTCCTCAGTACTTTCGCTATCGCAAATCCCAGATAACCAAGGTCTTGTTTCTAAAAAATCTTTGGCTTGTTCTTCGATCATCGTTAATCACTCCCCCACTACTTCAACAACAGTATCAGGAGATAAACGTTGCAGATGCCACTGAGTAACTTCTTCTCCTGGTATCAAAATTGGACTCCCTGGGGGAACTTTCTTGATACAGCAACCGCTTATTTTACCTAATGCTTGCCCAATGGGTAATTTTTCTTTCCGGCTAAAGAAAGCATCTTTAGGTAAAGTCCTCATTTGAGGGCGACGGCAAAAGTAACTGTCAGATAACGTCTCTTTTGGTGCTTTTTCCCTCAAACTTGGCACAATTGCTGCTAAGGTTTCTCTCATAAATTGGAAATCTTGTGGATTGTGATGGAAAGAGAAAATTAATAACAATCCCTCTTCACCAGCAAATTCCCCATCAATCCCGCGTTCGTACAACAGCTCTGCTAACTCTTGCCCTGTAGTGCGATCGCTTTTTAAATAGATTTTCAGAGGATCGCTAACTTGAGGATCGTAAGTTAACACCTTGCCGTAAGTATCCAATTGACTACGCAGGCGATCGCATTCACCAATAGCTTGCCAAAATAAAGCTTGACCTTCCTCAGAATACCCCTTCTTAATCGCATCTTCAATACTCAGCATTAACAGGTTACTGCGGGTAGTGGTTTCAAATAAAGGCATCACCCCCATAACTTGTTCAATACTAAACCTAGAGTCAGTGGGTAAATGCAATAAAGCAGTTTGTACCAAACTCCCAGTATATTTGTGCATACTATGGGTGACGATATCTGCCTTAAATGCGATCGCTGATTGCCATTGTTCGTCCAGAAAGGGAAAATGACTACCGTGGGCTTCATCTACTGCTAAAGCCAGATCGTGCTTGCGACAGTAATCAGCTATCTTACCAATATCAATAGTTACACCTTCATAACTCGGATGAGTTAGTAACAAAGCCGATACGCCACTGGTTTCTAAAGCCGTAATCACCTCTTCAGTATTAGGCATCAGGGACTCAGAAGGAATAAAGTAAGGCTCTAATCCGGCTAAAATGATGCCGTTTATGGTGGCAATATGACTGTTGAGGGCGATCGCCACTCGCTTGTACTGAGTACCCAATAAAGCACAAGCGGTTAAAACCCCTTGAGTGCCTCCCCCAGTTAGCCAAAACGTATGTTTAGTGCCATACATTTCAGAGAAATGTTTTTCGATGCTCTCAGTGCGAGGGCGAGTCAGAAATGGTACATCATATTGATATATCTCTTCACTCAGGCGTACGCTATTTTGAGCAACTCCTTGGTGGGCAGGAGTATAAAGACTCACCTGAACATCCTGATTATGAGATGCGATGAGCTTATAAGCAGAAGAAGGTTGAGTCATAAGCTACAGAAAAATTGGCTGAAGTTGCGGCATTGGGCGAGTTGTACTTTCAACTGCAATACCATTACGTAAGGCTAACAGTAATCCCGCCGCCTCCATGTAGCTATTGACACGATATATCGGGTTGCCTTTAGTTTCAATTTGCAATCTTTCAGGAGTAATATCGTACTTAGTGGTATTATCTTTAACTAAGATTACCGGCACACCTTGGTCTAAAGATGCTAAGAACGGAATATTTCCCACGGTTGTTTCTGGCATTACCACCGCCGAAACATTCTCCACAGAAATCCTGGTTTCCCCTGCTGCTACGGGAGTGTCAAACCTTACCGGACGGGGAGAATTGATTAAACCATTGAGGGGCGAACAAACATAGGCACTGGAAATTAATTCTGCTCCATCCCTAGGGTCTACTAATTTACCAAATCCCGTATGTTCCCACTCTAATAATAAGGGAGCATGGGCAGCAGTAAAGGGATAGAAATTAGTGAGCATGTGGGTCATAATTGCTTCCGCACCGCCCCAAGGATTGGGGATAGATTCCCCTCGGTAGTAAGCTTGACGAATTTTATCGTCTACTTCCAAAGTGGTCATTAAAGCCACCGCCCTAGCGGAAGAATTTTCCACCACATCTAGAGCCTTCATCAACTCGTCCATACCTTTAAATTCCCCGGAAGCATTACCATACTGGGAATAGGTACAGGCAGTTTCTACTGGGCCACCCGTTACCACTACAGGGTCGATATTAATTCCCCCTACAGCACGCAAGCCATTGAGCGCATTAATAACATTATTTAAAAATCGCTCATCTTTGGGCTTTTCAATAATCGCTGCAATGTTTTTGCGCTTCTCTGGAATGACTCCAATATTACCCAGTAGTAACTGACAAATCAGATTCCCTTCCAGATAAAGCACATTATCCTGACCGAAATAGATATCCGAAGCTGTAACGGCATTGGGATTCGTGACCAGATAGTCACAAGCGGTCGCTAACAAATTGGTACTGGGAGTAGCATCTCCCGCAAAACCACCAATTTCTGCTCTGACTCCGGTGGGAATAATACTAACTGCTACAAACGGTTGGTTAGAAACCCGTTGACGAATATTAATATCTAGTAATGATGACCAAACCGGCTTTCTGTCTGTATCGATAAAGCTGGATTCAAAGGTGAGAGTATCTCCTTCAACCTTGGTTAAAATCAAGCGAATGGGAACACCTGGTAAGGGAAGCGCAGCAATTTTTTGGGAAATTTCTCTCCATGTGCGCTGTGAGGGAGAGCATTGGATTTCAAAATCTTTGGTATAGACTTGGGTCATTATCTGTATTTACTTATTAACAACTGATTCAGCCAACAGGATGAGTTTTACACTAATCATCGACTGGCTTACGAATTAACTCAGTAGGTCTAATTCCCATTGATTCAGCAAGGGCGAAAACTTGGGGTAATCAATCTTTTATCTTTCATATTATTGCCTCCTAAGTTTTCCACTTAGCCAGTGTATCGTAATAATTACTTTTCATGGTATAAAAAAAATATTAAATTTTGTGAAAATCCTAAATCAGACTGGGATCCATCTCTTTTTTGATAATGGTTTTGTCAATTTTTATTGGCTGCTACTGCGAATTTTACAGAGCCAAAATTTACGAATTATGCACTAATCAAAAAATAACTATATAGTTTTAAATGTATCTATGATTGGTGATAAATTTTATAGCATAGCATCTTTTTTTAAGCAAACCGGGACTAGGGAATTGAAAAAAAATAGTGTGTACCTCATTACTATGATATAATATATAGCGTTTATAGGACTCATGAGGTACACATAATTTTTGACTATTGGGTCTTGCCTCTTATGTCTTACCTGCTCCCTAATCCCTGCTCCCTACTCCATAAAACCAAGATATTTGTACCTCACAAGTCGTAGAATTGCTATAGAATTAATAATTAATCCTTAAGAATTAATCTTTTCTATCAAACACTTAGCAATCCGATCTGCTGCCCCTGGTTGACCAAGGCGTCGCTGACCATTTTCTGCTATTAGCTGTAACTTGTCGGGATTCTGGAATAACTCTTTCGCTATGGTTGCCACAAATTCTGGTTGCTGTGCTATTACTAACGATGGACCTAACAAGCGAGTTTGGGCTTCGGCAAAAGCAGGGGTATATTGGGGACCAACTCCTGCCATGGCAATGGCTGGTTTTCCTAACCCGACAAATTGCTCTGTGGCTGTGCCTGCCATGGCGATACAGAAATCCCCTTGGAGCAGGCAGAGGTTATAGTCGTTCTGGGTTAAAATCAGTGTGCCATTTTGCTTGGTAAAGGCCAAAGCTTGTTTGTCCTGGAGCTGGAGATTGAATGGATGGGATGGCAGGGTGGCTTCACTCCAACTATGAGCGACTAAAACCTCCCGTAAAGGGTCTTGGCTTAATCCTGGAGCAATGGCAGCGAGAAACAAAAGCGATCGCGACGCAAAAGTATCCAGTAACCCTGATGCTGCCAAGATAATTTGATCCCAGTTGTGATAAGCTTCCGGTATTCTGGAACCCGGTAGTAAGGTAATGGTTAGGGTACGCTTAGTTTCGTTTAATTCTGCATTTTTGTCATAAACCATCGGTTCTGGATAGTCTGGATAAATCCCATCCATCATCGGATTACCCAGATCAAAAGCTGGGATAGACCACTGCTTTAAGATCTCTGTGGTCAGGGTATCTCTAGGAAAAACCCCATGACAACGGCGATTAGACATCAGCCAACGCTCCCAAGGCAAATATACCGAGCCTGACCACCCTTCCCAACGGGGTCGATTGGCTAACCATCCCGATTCATCCCGCAAATAGTATTCGGATTTGGCAGTACCAACAAAGCCATAGGGTAAACCACTCCACCAGGCAAACAACAGTGGTACGATATCGCCTACTGCTAGGATAAAGTCCCCTGATTTAGCCCAACGGCGAATTGCTTTTAATTGAGACCAAATCAATTGCACTAAGCCTCCCTGCACATCACGCCACACTTGCTGTTGGGACATATAGATAAATCCACCCGATGGCATCTGCTCAACGGAGCCGATAATGGGGATATCTAATGGCACATAAGCTTTTCCTTCCCCAACCAAGGGTAAGGCGGCTAGTTCTGGACAAATCGAGTAATGTTGCAATTCCTGTAGAATTTGGACAGCAATCACATCCTCTCCATGACCATTGCTCAGGCATAGTAAACGCATGGTTACTCAGGGGTTAATTTACAGCGGTTGCAATTCAGTGAGGTCAAATTTCTGGGTTTTAGGGAGCAGGGAGCAGGGAGCAGGGGATAGGCAAGAGGTAAGAGGCAAGAGGCAAGAGGCAAGAGGCAAGAGCGATGCAGTAATAAGCGCAGCTTTATACACACTATTTTCGTTAAAAAAAACGAATTTTATTCATCACTATAATAAATGGTGATCGGGTTGATTATTTCATCACTAAATGTTGATAAAAATCACCGTAATTAATTAATATATAGTCTTACACAGTTAAAGTCTACCTAAATATTACTGTTCTAAAACTGTATGGGTTTTCCCTGGGTGATCTGACGGTTAAGGGTTGGGGATTGATAGTTAACTGTTATACTTAAAAGCTGGTTGATTTTTACTTAAGTATCTGATGAGGCAATGGATATAGACTATCCAGACATTGATATTGCTCCCCTAATCGACCATGCCCTGCTCATTCCCACGGCTACACCAGAGCAGGTGGAAAAATGGTGTCAAGAGGCAGACCAATATAAGTTTGCTACAGTGTGTGTCCCGCCAGTTTACGTTAAACAAGCGGCTCAACTCCTCCACAGTAGAGTACCAAAGGTTTGTACCGTCATTGGTTTTCCGAGTGGTGCTACAACACCCACTGCTAAGCTTTATGAAGCCCAAGAGGCAGTGGAAAATGGAGCGACAGAGCTAGATCTAATGATTCACCTTGGTGGTTTGAAAGTGGGTAAAACAGAGGAACTTTACCAAGAAATTGCCCAAATCTGTGAAGAAACGGGTAAAACTGTCAAAGTCATCTTGGAAACTACTGTGCTGAGTGATACGGAAAAACGTCTTGCTGCGGAAATCTGTATGGATGCTGGGGCGCAATTTATCAAAACCAGCACTGGCTGGAATGGTGGTGCCACAGTTGATGATGTCCAATTGTTGAAAAAAGTGACCAAGGGTCAAGTTGGCATCAAGGCATCAGGAGGTATCCGAACCATCGAGCAAGCTTTCGATTTAGTCATTGCTGGAGCAACCAGGCTAGGCACCTCTCGTGGTCCTGATTTGCTGCGACAACGGGATAACCTAGACATTAAAAATTAAAAATTAAAAATTAAAAATAGGAAATTGAACAAAATTGCGACGCATTCCCCCACCTGGCCATAGGCCAACGGCTGAATACTGATAGCTGATAGCTGACATGAAAACTAAAAAATTAACCAGTAAACATGACGAATGAGTCAAACCTACAAAGCCACTGGAATTAATCTCAAAAGTATACCGCTAGGAGAAGCGGACAGGTTGCTGACAATTTTAACTAGGGAGTTTGGTCTGATTCGGGTAGCGGCACCAGGGGCCAGGAAGCAGAAATCGAAATTAGGTGGTAGGAGTGGCTTGTTTGTGGTCAATCAACTACTGCTGGCAAAAGGGCGATCGCTAGATAAAATTATCCAAGCAGAAACTACAGAATCCTACCCAGGCTTGAGTCAGGATATTAGTAAACTAGCCGCTAGCCAGTATCTGGCAGAATTAGTTCTGTGTCATGCTTTGAGTGAGCAACCTCAGGAAGAACTCTACGAACTACTTAATGAACATCTACGACGTCTGGAGCAGTTACCTAAAATTACGGCTAATCCCTCAGGGTTGTCCTTAGTGTTAGCTCATTTGTCCCATGGTGTCTTTCACCTGCTTGCCCTGGCCGGAATTGCACCTCAAGTACAATTGTGTTGTATCACACAACACAGTTTAAGGCCAGATTTAACTGACCCGAATTGGCGGGTTGGTTTTAGTGTAGAAGCAGGTGGAACTATTAGTTTAGTCAGTGATCAGTCCAATCGGAACCATTTACCTAATCAAACTATTCCGAATCAAGCACAGAGCTTGAGTGAAACCATTGACAACCCTGATACTGATGTCATCCTACCCCCTCCTCCACGAGTAAATCATAAGCTGAATGCTCTAGAGTTAACTCTGCTTCAACAACTGGCAGCTGCTGAATTACCTCAGCTGAGTACACTATTAAAAGACCAATTAGGAGGGTCGAAAGCGGCTGAGTCTGTAGATTCACTCTGGGTGAAGTTGGAGCGAATTTTACGAGATTACGCTCAGTATCACTTTGGTCGCTCAATTCGTTCAGCGGCTTTAGTAGATTCGTTGTCGTCTGTTAATTAATACTAATAAAGGCTAAAAAAGCCTAACCCAGAAAAGCCAGAATGCAATCATCGGAGACTGGAAAAAACCAAAAACACTCCCCAGACCCCACGTCTGATTTCACCAAGTCTGATTTGGTGGCAAACCCCTCATCGAGCAGTGATGAGCTAAAGGATCAGGAACTGGATTCATCACCGGATAAAGGATTTCTACCAGTTCTAAAAAATTCCAACTTCTTAGCCCTATGGAGTGGTCAAGTCTTCTCTCAGCTAGCAGACAAGGTTTATCTGGTGTTAATGATTGCCTTGATAACCAGTCGCTTTCAAGGGGCTGATCAAACTATCAGTGGCTGGGTATCAGCGGTGATGATTGCCTTTACCATCCCAGCCGTTCTATTTGGTTCCTTGGCTGGGGTCTATGTGGATCGGTGGTCAAAAAAAGATGTGCTAGTACTAACCAATCTGTTGCGAGGGGCACTGGTGTTGTTAGTGCCTGGGTTGTTGTCTTTAACTGAAGGCTCGACATCGGTCTCCAATCTTCCACTAGGCTTTTACGTCTTATTAGTGATTACGTTTCTAGTCTCTACCCTGACCCAATTTTTTGCCCCAGCAGAACAAGCGGTAATTCCCTTGATTGTGAAATCCCAGCACCTACTGTCGGCCAACTCCCTATATACTACAACCATGATGGCTTCCTTAATCATTGGTTTTGCTGTGGGTGAACCGTTGTTAGCCTTAGCAGATAGGTTGGGAGCTCAGCTACATGTCGGCGTGTACTTGGGGAAAGAAGTTTTGGTAGGAGGGTCTTATGCGATCGCAGGATTAGTATTGTTGTTACTGAGAACGGGTGAAAATCGGGAAAAGTCTCAGGCTGAGCAACCTCATGTGTGGGCAGACATTGCCGATGGTCTGAGTTACGTAAAACACCATCGAAGTGTCCGCAATGCTATGATTCAACAAGTTATTCTGTTTTCTGTTTTTGCTGCTTTAGCAGTTCTGGCGGTAAGACTCGCGGAAAACCTCCCTGGGATCACCGCTTCCCAGTTTGGCTTCTTGTTAGCAGCAGGTGGAATTGGGATGGGGATTAGTGCAGCAATCCTAGGAAACTGGTTTGATGACACCTCCCATGTCAATTTGAGTCTGTCTGGTTCTGTGGGTATGGGAGTAGCCTTAGTAGGGTTGTCCCTATTTACTAACAATCTCTGGCTGGCTTTACTCATGACCATGGTATTGGGTGGGTTTGGGGCTTTGGTAGGTATCCCGATGCAGACTACCATCCAGGCAGAAACACCAGAAGAGATGCGGGGCAAAGTTTTCGGACTACAAAACAATGCTATTAATATCGCCTTGAGTTTACCTTTAGCCTTAGCGGGGATCGCAGAAACTTGGTTGGGTTTACAACTTGTATTTTTTGGTTTAGCAGCACTTGTGTTCTTAGGTGCGTTCTTAAACTGGTATATTTCCGGTAATAGATTAAATAATTTAAATAAACCTCATAATATAGAGACTTAACTACCAACCGGAATGCATATCGCCTGGCTAGGAAAAAAATCCCCTTTTTGTGGTAACGTCACCTACACTCGAGAAGTGACCAATGCTCTGCTCGACCGGAGCTATCAGGTCAGTTTCCTCCACTTTGCCCAAGAAGAAGAGGACCGGACTTGGTGGGGTTGTCAGGAGGTACCACTGCCTTGCTTGTACAAGTCTCAGATGTACACCATTCCAACCCTAACCGCGAGTAAGGTTTTGAAGCGATCGCTACAGGAGCTCAAACCTGATCTGGTCCATGCTTCCTTAACGTTATCTCCTTTAGACTTCCTGTTACCGGAAATCTGTACCGAACTCAATATACCCCTAGTGGCGACCTTCCATCCGCCCTTTGATGGTAAACGACGCAATTTGCAATCGGGAACCCAATTGCTGACCTATCAAGTTTATGCGCCGTTTCTCGCCCACTACGACCGAGTGATTATCTTTTCTCAACTCCAACGGGATGTCCTAATCCGAGTTGGGGTTCCTGATCACAAGCTAGCAGTGATTCCCAATGGGGTGGATGTGCAGAAATATTCTCCAGGATATTCCCAGTTTTCCTCTGAGTTGGCATCCGAGTTCAAAGGGCAACGCCTGTTTGTTTATCAAGGCCGCATTGCTACGGAAAAAAATGTGGAAGCGCTGCTGCGAGCGTGGAAACAATGTAACTTGGGTGAATCCAGTAAGCTAGTGATTGCTGGTGATGGACCGTTATTAGCCTCATTGAAACCATTTTATGGGGAAGAACACAATATCATTTGGCTAGGATTTGTGGCTTCCGAGCAAGAACGGATTGAGATTTTGCGGGCAGCGGATGTGTTTATTTTACCTTCTCTATTGGAAGGCCTATCTTTATCATTACTGGAAGCCATGGCTTGTGGTGTGGCTTGTGTAGCCACAGATGCTGGAGCTGATGGGGAAGTGTTAGAGGATGGTGCTGGGGTAATTCTCAATACCCATGGGGTGACATCCCAACTAAAAACCCTATTGCCCCTATTGCGTGACCACAGAGACTGGACTACTTTGCTTGGTCAGAAAGCTAGGGCAAGGGTTCTAGAGCGTTATACCTTAAGTGGGAATATTACTCAGCTCGAAAGGCTTTATGAAGAGGTTGTACAAATTAGGCTTGTGCAATTGAGTGGTCGTACTTAGTTTTTTTGTTGTTTGGGAATTTACCCTCATGCTAAGTTGCCCTTATGGTGAAGAGGGTCAATTTTTAGATATCTGCTGAGTTGTCTACGATTGATGACGAAGGTTTGAGGATTGATGCGACGGCGAAGAAAGTTGATAAGATTCAATCATGTTGAATTGTGACTTGGACTTAAACAACGACCAGGAGCATAAGGGGAAAGGGAAATTTTGCCCTTTCCCCTTAGGAAAAATTGAGGGAGGTTAATTGGTAGAAACCTAGCGAGTAAGAGCACGCATCTGTTTACCAGGAATGGAAGCAGGCAGTGAAGTACCCCAGCCTGCTTGGCTGAGGCTGGGGCTTCCAATCTCAACTCAATCAGGGACGGTCTTATTCGTCAATAGGGCTTCCCGCTTCATCCGCCGACGCCTCAACCAGCAAGCTGGAATTGGTCTTACTCAGCGTCCACAGGCAGACATCCGCCTTCCGCAGACGTATAACTTTTACGACAGACTCACCTTGGAATTACGACTCTATGGTCAACCAGCCGGGGCAAGTCTCTTCCCTGAGCTCTGCTAGTACTTTGTACACCTAATGGTTTGACTAATTGATCACAAATCAGACCATTTGTAAGGTAGCCTTTTAGTCAGTCAGGCGGGTCAGCAACCACCTTTATTATAACACAATTCGCAATAAGTCGTCGTATCGCTATCGATGCCCACCCTCTTAAGGGTGGGCATCGATAGCGATAATTTTTAAGGGACTCCATTCGCTGATTTCAGCAAAGCCGAGTTTGTATTGGGTGTGGATGATTTTGGTGATGCCGTTATTTGAACCAATGACTAGGATTTGCACAGGTTCTCGCTTGGGTTCAGGTGGTGTGGGAGTAGGATCGGAGGCTGGTATCGAGGGAGTTTCTTCCGGTTCTGGTAGAAAGTTGTTGGACATGGGAAGTTACCTTCTTGTTGTTACCGAATGGACTACATTCAGTCTCCCTCATTGTAGTCCATTTGGTGCCATTTACTCACGACTGAGTAAATGACAGAATTTGAGGCATGGGAAAAGCAGGCAAAGCCCTCAAACAAGTATTAGAAAGCTACGGCATCAGCCAGAATCGAGTTGCTGTGCTGATGGGAATTGGGCGTTCCAATATTTATCGTTGGGTGAATGAAATCAGAGATCCAGGCGCTGAGATGGTTATTCAACTTCGGGATGCGCTGTATCAGATTAATCCAGCAGCAGCAGAAGATTTTATTAAACTTTATTTGGGTCGTCCTGGCCAAGACAACAATTCGTCTTAATTGCGAAGCAATTGCTAGATATATCTATCAATGGATAACTTGAGATTGATCCATGAATACCCCTGAACAACAAGAAACTTTCCCACCTCTTTGTCCTGATTTTGTGCTGGAGTTGCGTTCTAAAAGTGACAATATGGAACCGTTACGCCAAAAAATGCAGGAGTATATTGATAATCAACTGCGTTTGGGTTGGTTAATTGACCCTAATCATAAGAAAGTTGAAATTTATCGACTCAATCAACCTGTAGAGGTCTTGAAATCTCCCAAAACATTATCGGGAGAAGATGTTTTACCTGGCTTTGTCTTAGACTTGGAATTTGTCTGGAATTAGCAGCATTGTAAGCATATGCGCTACGCGCACGCTACGCGAACATTTATCAGCCATCAGTCATTAGCCTTTGACCACGCTAAGCCATTCGTCACAAGTTAAGGCAGAATGTATTTTGTCAAGGTATTGTTAATTAATCTTTACCTGGGGGGTGACATGCAAGCTAAAATCTTTACTGGGTAATATGTTCAGCCCATCTGTTACTTAATCGCTGCTCTTTCCGTTGGCGAATTTAATTCTTAATGGGGAAAACGCACCATTACGGTCTTGGGGAGGCAGCGCCGACCTGCAGGGGTTTGCCCCATGACCGCGCTGCCGTGGTTCCCCCCACTCGCGCTTTGCATGGCTGACAATGATCAGCAGCTGAAAAGGTACCCTCAAGGGTACTGTCAAGCCGGGTTAGATCATTCTATAAATGTATTGATTGAAATTCATTACAGTAAAAGGTAAAACCCATGGCTTACAAATACTAGAATCCCTGTGTCTTCCAAGTTCCAATCAAATTGGGAGTAGATCAAAGTGGCAGAACAGATGAACTATGTACTATCAGAGCAAGCTAAAATCCATACCTTGGCTGTGAGGTAGAATTGCTATAGAAAGTTGCAGAGCTGGAAACTTTGGTAAAGGTAAAGTCAAACCTCCAGTGATTAATTTGTGATGAATTTATAAGATAAGACGAGGGAGTAGTGAAGATAACTGGACGTCAACGCCAGAAATTAGTCCAAGCCATTATTAGTGCTTATCCAACCAAAGCCGCGTTGGAAATGATGATTAATTTTACTCTAGAGGAGAATCTGAATGTTATTGCAGGTGGAGAAAACTATGAGCAAGTTGTTTTTCAGCTAATTAAATGGGCAAAGGCAAATGGTAAGCTAGAAATACTGATATTATCAGCGTCTGAGTATAATCCTGGCAATAAAGAACTACAAACAATAAAAAATGAAATAAACACGAAGCAAACGCCAATTGCTCCACATTATAAACCTGACCCTTTGACTCGAAAAATATTGATTTTGTCAGCCAATCCTAGAGACACAAGTAAACTTAGTTTAGACGAAGAAATGCGCGAGATAAAGGAAGGACTAAAACGGGGAAGAGCGCGTGACAAGTATTCAATAGAGACAGCGGGAGCAGTACGGTATAGAGACATACACAGATACATACTGGACTACGAACCAAACATTGTTCATTTCTCAGGACATGGGGCAGAGGAAGAGGGTCTAGTTTTTGAAGATGAAAATGGTCTTGTAAAGTTAGTCGATGCAGAAGCTTTAGCAGGATTATTCGAGCTGTTTGCTCACGAAGTAGAATGTATTGTTCTCAATGCTTGTTACTCAAAGGTACAGGGGGAGGCGATCGCAAAACATATCAACCATGTGGTTGGAATGAGTAAAGCAATTAATGATCAAGCAGCCATTGAATTTGCTGTAGGTTTCTACGATGCATTAGGAGCTGGTAAGTCCTATGCTTTCGCCCACAGATTAGGGTGTCAGGTAATTAAGATGTCAGGAGCATCAGAGGCTTTAATTCCCTGTATTTTAGGAAAAAGTCACCCCAGAAAGCCAAGTGAACCTGAACCACTAATTATTGAAAATGAAAGTGAAAATGAAGGCGAAAATAAACCTTTGGATGATAGCCAGCTTACTCCATTTGAATTTCAACTTGTGCAGTTAAATGCTCAAGGCCAAGAAAGTGGTAGGCGCTGTATTGAAGCTAAACGGTTTTGTGAAGAAATAACGGAGCACACAAACTTAGAAATGGTTGCCATTCCAGGTGGTGTGTTTCAGATGGGTTCCTCAGAGCTGGAAGAGGGTAGTAAGAAAAATGAATGGCCACAGCATTCAGTAGAATTGTCTTCTTTTTATATTAGTAAATTCCCGATTACACAAGCTCAATGGTATAGAGTTTCAGCTCTTCCTAAAGTTGAAATTACTCTGAATAAAGTTCGCTCGAAGTTTAAGGGAGAAGAGCTACCTATGGAGGGAGTTTCTTGGTATGAAGCTCTTGAGTTTTGTGCAAGATTATCAAGACACGTTGGACGTCAATATCGGCTACCCAGTGAAGCTGAATGGGAGTATGCATGTCGAGCAGGAACTGCTACTCGATATCACTTCGGTGATAGGATAAGTACTTCATTCGCAAATTATAATGGCGCGAAGGTTGATGGCTTTGATTCAAAAGAGATTGATCGTAAACGGACAACTCCTATAAATTCTTTTGGAGTATCTAATGCTTTCGGTTTGTCTGATATGCACGGAAATGTTTTTGAATGGTGCGCAGATCCCTGGCATGAGAATTATGAGGGAGCTCCTCAAGATGGAAGTAATTGGGATATGGGTGGCCAGAGCTATCGTCGAGTAATTCGTGGGGGCGCGTATAATGAAGGACCCAACGATTGTCGCGCAGCAAGTCGTTATTTCTTAGATCCGAAGAGACGAACTGGCTTCGTTGTTGGTTTTAGAGTTGTTTTTTAATCAAGGAGATTATATCTTATGTTAGGTCTTGAAATTATCGAACCAGGTGAAGTAGGAATTCTTGTAAGGCTTGGAAAAGCACAAGAAAAGGTGTTACAGGAGGGGTTACATTTTGTAGCTCCATGGCTTGATAGGGTTCAAAAATTTGACATTAGAGTACAAAAGTATGAAGTTGAGGTTCCAGCAGAAACTAGGGATTTACAGCCGGTAGATGCCAAATTTGTTATTACTTATCGTGTAAAAGAAAACAAAGTGGTTACGGTTCTACGAGAACATGGAGATTTAAAACATGTTGAGGAAGAACTTGTTTCCCCACAGACAAAAGGAGCCTTCCGGCAAGCTGCTACTAGCATGAATGCTCAAGAAATGGTTACTCAGAGGGCTGAATTAAAGCAAAACTTTGAACGTGAACTTAATGATTCCCTGGACAAGTTCGGAATCAAACTTCTTGATATTTCGATACTCAGACTAGAATTTGGTAAGGATTATCAAGATGCAGTCATTAGAGCACAAATGGCTGAGCAACAAGCGAGAGAAGCAGAGAATATGGTTAAAGTTGCTAAAGCAGAAGCTCTTGCAGAGCAAGAACGTGCCAAAGGTCAAGCTCTTGCAGAAAAAGAACGCGCCGAAGGGAAAGTTACTGCTATCAAAAAGGTGGGTGATGCATTACTATCTCCAGGAGGTAAACTTTTTCTACAAATTGAGATACTAGAAGCTTGGAAAGAAGGAGGATCTAAAGTACCAAATGTTCTTGTTATAGGTGATGATATTCCTAGACTTCCTTTCTTGGTAAACACAGAGCAAAGCAATAATAATCCTTTAGAGGACTACTAATGAAAAGATTTAACTGAAATGTCCACTAAGTCTGATTCGGTGGGTGATTTATCAAAATTTTTTATATAAAAAAACTTAATTACCGCCGAATCATGATTATAGTACCTATTTATTAAAAGTTTATTAAAAGTTTTACATAGCCAGTTCGGTAGACTAAAAAAAGTAAGCATTCAGCTATCAGTGATAAACCCAAGCATTAGCCTTTGACCACCCTAAGCTAAACCCGATTTTAAATGCGTTTTAGCTCATTAGTTGGAAAATTTCCTGAGCAGCGCGATCGCATACGCCCACTTCACCCAATAACTTGCGCATTTCCTGATAATCTTTGAGGGTTTGCTGACGCCGTTCTTGATTAAAAAGGAGTTCCAAAGATTCCCGAACAATATTTTCTGGTGTGGCTTGCTCTTGTAACAACTCCGGCACAATGGAACGCATTACTACCAAGTTAGGGGGAGACATGAAGGGAATCGAAAACTTCAAGAAGGTGCGAGCAAGCCAGTAGGTAAAGGGATTAACTCGGTAGAAAACCACCTGGGGCACATCTAGTAGTGCTAGTTCCAAATTCACTGTACCTGACTTGGTAATGGCTAAATCAGCAGCAGCTAAGATTTCTTTAGTTTGACCAGCTACCACCTTAGCTTGTAAACCATAGCGCTTTACTGCTTCTTCAATGGCATGGCGATAGGCTTCTAAAGATAGGGGAATCCAAAATAGTGGTGAATCAGCTTGACTTTGCGTTAACCCTTCACCCTTCGACTGGCTAAGCTGCGACCGTTGCTTAGTATCTAACAATTGTGACTGTAGCTGCTTGGCGGCTTCAAAGACTACAGGCATGAGATACTTAATTTCTTGTGGTCTAGAAGCAGGTAAAAGTGCGATCGCAGTTTGTTCTGGAGCTATGCCTAAGGTAGCACGAGCTTCCTCCCGGCTTGGGCTAGATTCCATCCGATCTACCAGGGGATGACCTACCCAAGTAACTGACCCTCCCTTTTCCACAAAGTAACGGGCTTCTTCTGGGAAAATTGCCAACATTCGATCAGTGATTTCCACAATAATCCTGGTGTTGCGCTTAGAGATAGACCAAACCCACTCTTGGGGAGCAATATAATAAACTACCGGTACTTGCGGTAGTTCACGCTTGAGAAAACTACCAATACTCAAATTTGGTCCCATGTAGTCAATCAGCACCACTAGGTCAGGGGGCTGCTGCCGGAGATACTGTTTAGCACGACCTTGGACTTTCAGGGTAGGCAGCACAAAGGGTAAAGATTCCAGAATTCCTACAGAACCAATACTCGTGGTATTACCCAACAGCTTCGCACCAGCTTGGGCCATTTGCTCACCGCCTAGAGCAACAATCTCTAACTCTAAGCCAGCTGCTGTTCCCTGACGTTTCAATGCTTCAATCAGTAGAGCCCCTTGTAAATCACCAGATACCTCGCCAGTACTGATAAAGATGGTTTTGAGAGTCATGGTTAATGGATCGATAGGGATTAGGGAAATAGGGGAGTAGACAGTAACCAAATCTAAATTACTTGACTACTGCAACATAGTATCAGTGCCCAGCTAGGGAAAACTGTCACACATTTAAATTGTGAATAAATTATGAATAAATTATCAATAGGAGCCCTTTGGGGAGATAGGGAGCGCTGCATCAAGACACGGAAAGCGCACCGAGGGAAATGGGGAGATGGGGAGATGGTAGACCGGCTTTTGCACCAGTGGATTGACCCTTGGTCATGCTACGGGAACAGACATTTAAATTCATCAAAGCTTAATCA